>JAOAUB010000071.1 GCA_030157805.1 Legionellaceae bacterium | reverse complement strand
CTTTTCAAAAAGAAGTGTCCGAATCAGAAGGATATCGAAAATATTGCAGTTCGATGATGAAATCATATCGAATGTTTTCTCAAAATCAATGTCAAGACTCTGATTCCAGCCCATCTGATGATGACACAGATATACCTAAATTATAGAAATGTGATTACCGAGGGAAACTGTCGGACTAATTACCAAGCGACTTTGTCATTATAAGCAGGTTTCATTAGGGAGCGTGTACAATTCATCGCCACCGCCTACGTGCCGCGGCTTGTCCCTGAACGATCCACACGAATTGACTCATATACGTGTTTCTCTAACTGAGCCTCTATTACCATAGAGGCTCATGTATTAACGGCATTAGCCACCTGTATAGAAGAAACCTGAAGCGCTACTGAATTTAACTTTATGACTCATGCGCCGTTGGTAACGTGCCAAACGCTGTTGATGTTTTTTAAAGCTATTTAATGGCGCAATGCTTTGAGCATCACTCATGGTTGCAAAGCGAGCAACCCCAACATCAATACCTATGGCACTCGTTGCACCAGCAAGAGGCCATGATCGCTAGTGGCGCTCTCAATAGAATGACATCTTTAGGCATGCCTCAAAGCCGTCGATCCGCCTGAATTTGATGAAAGAAGACACTGCCAGGGGTTACGCAACAAAGCCTTCTGTCATAACAAATTTTATTCTTGACTCAAATAACCCTTCGCGACAAACTCATGGTAAGTACCTTTAACAAACTGAACGCCCCTATTCTTTGAGAAATAGAAAATGCGTGTTGCAAATTTTTCAATAAAATAACGGTTATGACTGACAACAATCAATGTTCCTTGATAAACTGCCAGAGCTTCCGCTAATACCTCGATCGTTTCAACATCTAAATGGTTAGTGGGCTCGTCAAGAATTAACACATTAGGAGCCTCAAGAATTAGCTTAGCCAATAATAAACGGGCTGCCTCTCCACCACTTAATGACAAAATATTTTTATCAACATCGTCTTTTTTAAATAACATTTGACCAAGAACTTGGCGTACTTGCTGTTCTGTACAATCCGAAGCCAGTTCATTCAACCACTTAAATACCGTGGTCGGTTCATTAAGTAAATCATGATGGTCTTGTGAAAAATAACTAATCCGAACCTCGCTACCCCAAACTACTTCGCCTTCGTCTTTCTCAACAAGATGATTCATCACCTTAAGCAATGTGGATTTACCTTTACCATTCACACCTAAAATAGCAATTTTATCACCACGCTGAATTTCAAAATTAAGATCATTAAATAATAATTTGTCTTGATATGATTTTTTTAAATGACGAATTTGGCATACTTGTTTCCCTGAGGGGCGCTTAGCTGAAAAATTAAAATGGGGTGCCATTCTTGATGAGTTCACGACATCAGGAATTTCAATTTTTTCAATCATTTTTACACGCGAGCGAGCTTGTGCCGCTTTGGATGCTTTTGCGCCAAAACGATCAACAAATTGTCGGAGATGCGCGATTTTGTCTTCAGCGCTTTTCTTTTCCACGCGTTTTTGTTCGTCGATTAATTGCTTCTCTTCTAAAAACTTCTGATAATTTCCAGAATATTTTTTAATTTCGCCATAATCAATATCCAAAATTGCATCCGCAATATTGTTGATAAATTCAACATCATGTGAAATAAAAATAACCAATCCCGAGAAATTTGATTTTAAAAATTTTTCTAACCATTGAATGGATAAAATATCTAAATGGTTAGTCGGTTCGTCTAATAATAGAATGGAGGGGCGCTGAAACAAAGTTTGAGCCAGCAAAACGCGAAGTTTATATCCCCCTGACAAGGCGCTGAGAGGCTTATCATGATAAATTGCAGGAATACCAAGGCCTTCAAGTATCGCTGCAATCTCACCTGCGGCCTGATATCCGTCGTGATGCATGATAATTTCTTCTAATTCGGCAAAACGAAACCCGGTAGCATCATCCCAATCTTCAGAAATCAATAAGGCATCGCGCTCTTGTTGCGCAGCCCATAATCGCGGCTTACCCTGTAAAACAACATCTAAAATAGGGGTGTCTTCATATCGAAACTGATCTTGCTTTAACCAGCCGATGGACGCTTCTTTGGGGATAGTGATATCGCCTGCGCATAACGCCTCCTCGCCAGTAATCAATTTAAAAAATGTTGATTTTCCACTGCCATTAGCACCAACTAAAGCATAACGAGAACCTTCGTTAAGAATTAAATCAACATCACAAAATAAGAGTCTGTCACCAAACGCCATGGCTACTTTGTTTAACGAAATCACGTTATTACCATCCAAAATGACATAATGCGCGTATGATACCACATTCAATCAGCTGACGTGAGCCGACTATTTTCAAAGACCGGCTTCACACATCGTGAATTTGAATAACCCTCTAGCATCGACTTTGCTGCGGCAATTTCCCCTTCGCTTAAATGATCGCGCTGACCTATGCTAACTCCATCTTGTAATGGAATAATTGTTTCCATTTTTAGTGATACTCAGCATTCACTGAGCAATAACATCGCCATGAATTACAATCTAATATAATTATGGCTTAATTTTCTTCCCAGCCAAAGATCCGTGAGGACTCAATGAAATAAATAAATATGACAACATGGTAGTTGAAAGATAAGAAGCCAATTGGAAGACATCCTCATCAGCATTGGCCATATTTTGACCTATTGACATGCTTGCAATCGCAAGTGCACCAAAAAACAAACCTGCTTTAAAAAAAATTTTATCGTTGCTATCAAGAAACTCGCCTTTAATTAAGGCGGCAGTCAGAAATACTCCAGCCAAACATTCTAAAATAGTAAGAATAAAAAAAAGAGGCTCAACCAAGGGATCAATCACTGTTCCTAAAAAATGCGTGTGCAACCAAGGGATCCAGCCACTGGGGGCAACCCAGGCCTGTTTAGTGACGATTTCATTCACTTTGTGATAACCACTAATAGCCCATAAGCTCCAATTCACGATAAGAATCGGTAAAAGCATTAACTCATCAACAATGTACACATGAATTTTTTTTAACATGGCGTTATCCCTCTGTGATGCATGCAATCCTTACAACAGTTAACCACTTAAAATTAAGCCTAACAAGCTCAACAAATGAAATCAAGCAAACAAACTAAAAACTTAACACGAGAAATATGGGCCTTAATCTTGCCTTATACCAACTTTTAATTGTGTTTTGTAACGTGGCCAGTCCGGCATAAATTGGCTCATCAAAGCATAAAAACGTGAATTATGGCTTGCCTCGAGTAAATGCACTAACTCATGAACAATAACGTACTCTAAGCAAATCATTGGCTTTTCTATTAAATGAAGATTAAGCCAAATTCGTTTTTTTGATGGATTACAAGAACCCCACCGAGTCTTCATGACTTTGATGCCCCACCACGGAACGTCAACACCAATAATTAGCGCCCATTTTTTAATAAGATTGGGTAACAAGAGTTTCATTTGTTCTCGATACCAGTTTTGCAATAACTCGTTTTTTTTAAGACTACTTACCGGTGCTGTTAAACTGCAATTCATGAACTTATCATCAAGCCAAATGCAAGTTTTTTTTGCGTTATCATGAACAATTAAGGTGTAATGGTTTCCAAGAAAAAAATGGCGTTCACCCGTTGCTATCTCTTTACCGCAAGCGGGCACCGCGTGCGTTTGAAGTTGGCTGCGACGCTGCAATATCCAATCTTTTTTTTCTTGAAAAAAACGATGAACATACTCAAGTGGAAGTTTCAGTGGCGCACTGATCTTAATCTCACCTTGCGTATTAATACGTAAATTAATATTTTTGATCCGTTTTCTTGAGAATTGAACAGGAAATCCATCCATTTCCAGTATCATAAATTGTATCCCTCTAAATTCATGTATAATCTAGGCATTCTCACTTAATGAGCGACGATAGGACTATTATGAAAATTTGGCTTGATGGCGATGCTTGTCCAAAAACAATAAAAGAAATTTTATTTCGTGCCATTTTACGAACAAAAACCACGCTTATTATTGTATCAAACCACTTTTTTATAACGCCAGCATCACCATTTATAAAAAAATGGCAAGTTCCTGCAGGTTTTGATGCTGCCGACAATCAGATTATTGCCAGCATGGAACAAGGTGACTTGGTTGTGACCGCAGATATTCCCCTTGCGGACGCCGTGATTTCTAAAGGTGGTATGGCTTTAAATCCACGCGGTGAACTTTACTCCACTCACAACATTAAGCACCATTTAGCAATTCGAAATCTTAACGAGTCACTGCGCAATAATGGCCTTATCAGCAGTGGCCAAGGTAAAATGAGTGCTAAAGAAGTTCAAAATTTTGCAAATTGCCTTGATAAGTTTCTAAGTCAATAAAATTTTACACGTTCAAATCAGGCGGTACAATGTAAATACCAGGCGCATTACGCAAGTATTCTTCATAATCCATGCCATAACCAAAAATATAATGATCATCAACTTCTAAACCCACAAAGTCAGCTTGTTGTAAACCTTGAGGATCTCGTTTGTGATGCTTATCAACCAATACCGCGCTATAAACTTCCGATGCACCGGTATTTTTTATTTCTTGAATAATGGCCGATAACGTCACGCCAGCATCAAGAATATCATCCACAATCAACACCGTGCGATTGACCAAATTAACAGAAGGCCTAACCTTCCAAGTCAATTCACCACCGTGAATTGTACTGCCATAACGTGTGGCGTGAACATAATCCACCTCAAGAGGAAAATTCAAACGAAGAAGCAAATTAGCCATCGGAATTAAGCCGCCTATCATCACACAAATGATGACTGGATTTTTATCTTTAAGTTGTTCCTCAATACTACGTGCCATACGATCAAGTGCTGCTTCAACTTCATTGGCAGTATAGAGCAGTTCAGAACCTTCATATATTTTTTGTATTTTACTTGGAATAGACATAAGTAGACCTAAAATTAAATGCGTTATCAACAAACGTGTCAAAGTACTCAGCGGGGGATTTTAGCACACAGGTTGATAGGCGGGTGAGCTTTTTAAAAAAACTTTCTTCTTCTCAACAAATAGTGGCTCAATATAATTTTCAACATGTTTTTTCATAACAAGACAATAAAATGCGGAAGGAGTTGGCGAAATCATCTTACCCACTTGATTAAGAAATCCCAAAGAATGAATTAATTTTTTTTGACTCACCGGAGGTATAAAATAAAATCCATTATAATAACATTGCGTATAACCTCGCTGGATCATGGATTTTTTGATGAACAAAACCGTTTTAGGAAAACCTCTACCGAGACCAAAGCAATTTTGATGAGAAAATTTAAGCCATATTCCCCAAAGACTTATAGGGTTAACACCTAAAAATACAACATGCCCCATGGGCTTCAAAATTCGATCGATTTCATCAATCACCCTATCTTTTAAATTAAAAGCATCCACGGTGAACGGAGCAATGACACAATCAATGCTTTCACGATCAAGGGGAAGCGAATCAAACAAGGTCGAACAATTGATGTTTTTTGGGTTGATTTGAGGAGTAAATAACCATTTTTGCTTAAACTGAAGGCCTCTTAACCAGGCATTATCGGCACAATCGCCCAACTGTACGAGCCGATCGCCTCGCAAGATATCATTCAAATGAACTAGTTCGTCTTCTATCGCTTTAGCAATACAACGACCATGCGCTGAATGAAACCATTCATCCAACATCTCAAACCGATTGATTTGTTCCTTAAAAGACAAAGCAATTCCCTTAAACTTCGCAACACCCCTATAATTGACAGATTAACAACTTCTATAAAAACTACAAGCAAATACCACGACAATGCCCAGGGTTAATAGTATGGGACATACTTAAGTGGCCTCGCTTAATAAAGAAAAATAACCGCGTGATTATTCGCGGTTTTTATCCTATCATTGCCACCTGGTTTATTCGGATTTACAGGTAAGACTAGGATGTCAGCAATTCAAGAATTTCGATTGCACGGAATTGCTCAATTGCTTGTCAAGAATAAGTTGCTTGAGGAAGCCGTAGCTTTTGAGTATCAAAAGGCAGCGAAAGCAAGTAAGCAATCCTTTTTACACTATTTAATACAATATCATTTAATACCCCCCGAAAAAATAGCTCATAGTATTGCCTGCGGTTTTGGTATCCCCTTACTTGATCTTGATTGCATCAATAAAGCAAACATTCCGCGAACATTGATCAGTGAAAAATTAATTAGGCATTATGGCATCATTCCCTTATTGATTCGCGGGAACAATTTGTTTGTTGCAACCGATGATCCCAGTCTAGAAACACCATTAAAAGAAATACAGTTTTATACGCGCATGAATTGCACCCTGATCCTTGTTGAAACTCATAAACTATTAGAGTTCATCAAGCAACTATGTCATAAAAATGAAATTCAAAATCTAAGTCAAGACGCCGAGGATGCAAGCCATCAAGAAAAACATCAACTAGAGCCTCATCCGGGACAAATGGCCGTTATGAGCAGCATCGCCACAGATGACACCCCTATTGTTAAATTTCTAAACACAATCATTGGTGACGCTATTAAAAAAGAAATATCGGATATCCACTTTGAACCCTATGAACATCATTACCGGATCCGTTATCGCTTAGATGGCCTACTCACTGAAGTAATCACACCATCCCCCAACCTTGCTAACCGCATTAGTTCAAGAATTAAAGTAATGGCTAATTTAGATATTTCTGAGCGTCGAATTCCTCAAGATGGACACTGCAAAATCAACGTACCCCCCAATGGTGCAGTTGATTTAAGAGTCAGTACATGCCCAACAGTCAACGGCGAAAAGGTGGTGCTTCGTATTCTTAATCCTCTAAGCGCCCCACCGGGTATCGACACCCTTGGCTTTACGCACGTACAAAAAAATATTTTTCTAAAGGCTATTCATAAGCCCCAAGGCATGATTTTAGTCACAGGCCCCACCGGCAGCGGCAAAACTGTGACACTCTATACGGCACTACATAAGCTTAATTGCCCAGAAAGCAATATTTTAACTGTCGAAGATCCCGTTGAAATAAAAGTCCCAGGGATCAATCAAGTCAACATTAACCCAAAGATAGGATTAACGTTCTCCAATACTTTACGGGCGTTTCTTCGCCAGGATCCGGACATCATCATGGTGGGTGAAATCAGAGATTTTGAAACCGCTGAAATTGTGGTTAAAGCAGCCCAAACAGGTCATTTAGTGTTATCAACACTGCATACCAATAGTGCGGCAGAAACATTAACTCGCCTCCTCAGCATGGGGGTTGCCTCCTTCAATATTGCAAGCTCACTCAAATTGATTATTGCGCAACGGCTTGCAAGAAAATTATGTTCTTATTGCAAGATTAAACGCCATGATTATACCGAACAAAGCTTGCTGGAGTTAGGGTTTCAGCAACAAGACATTCCGAATCTTAGCCTTTATCAAGCTCAAGGTTGTCACCACTGCAATCATGGGTATAGCGGCAGAATCGGCTTGTTTGAAGTGATGCCTATCACCACAAAACTAACTCAACTTATCTTGTCAGGCGCCAACTCAATCGCCATTTTAAAACAGGCACAGCACGATGGAATGCTCACGATTTATCAGTCAGGGCTTGAAAAAATCAAGGAAGGAATAACAAGCATCGAAGAAGTTAATCGAGTTACTGTTGAGATTGATTAACTATGAGCAATCATCACAACAATCAACTGAACACCTACCGTTGGACCGGCGTAACTCCTCAAGGAAAAAAAACACACGGGTTGATTAATGCAAGCCATATCATTCTTGCTAAAAACAAACTTTGTTCTCAAGGAATTATCGTCAAAACCATCAGAAAAAATAGGCTGCGCTGGCTTGATGGTTTCAATAAAAAAATAACTCAAAGCAATATCACGATGTTCAGCAGACAAATGGCCACGCTGGTTAGTGCAGGCGTTCCTGTTGTTCAATCTTGCGAAATTATTCTCAAAGCAGAGAGTAACTCGCTGTTTGGACAAAAAATTCATCAAATTAAACACGATATCGAAACAGGAAAGCCTCTTGCCGAAGCATTACAACAACATCCGACCATATTTAATGAATTATTTTGCAGTCTCATTGATGCGGGTGAAAAATCAGGCTGTCTTGATACGATGCTCAATCATCTTGCAACCTATCAAGAAAAAATTGAAAGCCTTAAGAAAAAAATAAAAAAAGCACTCGCTTACCCCCTGCTTGTCCTCGTTGTGTCGTGTTTGATTACCGTGGCTCTTCTAGTCTTGGTGGTACCGCAATTTCAAACACTATTTATTGATTTTGGCGCCGATTTGCCCGTCATGACTCGTGCTATTATTACGTTATCCCAATTTTTTCAAACCTATTGGGCGCTTCTTCTTTTTTTAATCAGTGCTAGCCTGTGTCTAATCATCCATACTAAAAAAAAATCACCCCAATTAACCTACATTATTGAAAACATAATTCTTAATACTCCTATCTTCGGTGCAATGATCAAAAACGCCGCCGTTGCTCGGTTTTCACGCACTTTAGCAATGACCTTTGCTGCAGGACTCCCTCTCGTCGACGCATTAAAATTGGTTGCTGGTGCTACCGGAAATAATGTATTGAGGCAAGCAAGTTACAACATTAGAAGCGACATTGCGACAGGCCAATCGTTGCATCAATCCATTGAAAATACTCTTGCATTTCCGAATAGACTCATTCAGATGGTCGCCATTGGCGAGGAATCAGGAAAATTAGAGCACATGCTCACCAAAACTGCTGATTTTTATGAGCAAGAAGTTGACCTTGCGGTTGAGACCCTTAGCAGTTTACTTGAACCCATCATTATGGTTATATTAGGAATTCTTGTGGGGGGCTTGGTTATTGCCATGTATCTGCCCATTTTTAAATTAGGATCAGTGGTGTAATGTCGCCCTAAAGGATTTATTTTGACCTTAACTCAATCATTCGCTAATGATGTTTTTTTGACTCTTTTATTCTTGTCCATTGGCAGCTTGTTGAATGTTATTAGTTACCGACTGCCCTTGATGTTAAATAAAGAGTGGCTCAAAGAGTGTTGTTCTCTTCTTAAATTATCCTCCATTACAACCGACAAGAAACCGCTTAATTTATTTTTTCCACGTTCATTTTGCCCTTCGTGTAACACTCAACTTAAAAGCTATCACAACATTCCACTGTTAAGTTACCTGGCTTTAAAAGGCCAATGCGCTTATTGTAAAACATCCATTCATTGGCAATACCCTCTTGTTGAGTTAATAACTTGTATGCTTTCTTTGTTGACTGTTTGGTGGTTTGGAATCAGTCTTACTGCTGCTTTCAGTTTGCTGTTTATCTGGCTACTTATTCCAATCACTATCATTGACTATAACTATCAACTTCTACCCGACTCGCTGAGTTTAAGCTTATTATGGCTGGGTTTAATTGCGAACACTCAACATCTATTCACACCTTTACCTAACGCTGTATTGAGTGCCGTAGCTGCCTATCTTAGCTTATGGCTTTTTATCAAATTATTTTATTTGATCACCGGCAAACAAGGGATGGGCAATGGGGATTTTAAATTATTTGCAGCATTCGGCGCTTGGTTTGGTTGGACGCAATTGCCCTTAATTCTCCTGTTGGCGTCATTAATTGGTTCGATTTATGGCATAATTTATCTTAAAATAACCAAAAAGACAAAAGAAACACCGATTCCGTTTGGGCCATTTTTAAGCCTCGCTGGGTTGGTTTCCTTGTTTTTTGGACATCAAATTATCGATCTTTACTTAAAGATGTATTGATTTTAGCCTGCTGTACTCATTAAGAACCTTTAATACGATGTTTTGTTAAGGCTGCAAAAAATTCTGGCTTATTAAGCCCTATAGAGGCAAATATTTGAGGTACTTTATCCCAACTGTTTTCCATGGCAATACTATCAACCACTAAATCAAAGCCTTTTTCCCGATCAACCTCAACACCCCATCCGTTGATATAACACAAGCCATCCAAACGCTTTGCACCAACATGACCAAGCTGTTCCGCAGCCCGCAAATAAGCTAAAGCTTCTTCATAAAGTTGATGCACCTGTCGTTCATTACTAACGCTCGCAAAAACACCCTCTTGTTGTAATTGCTCTCGAAATTTAGCTTCATCAAGCAACCTGCCCGCCAATTTAAACTGCGCCTCGGAGTCATCTAAATCAGTTGCAGCTCGTAAACATTCCCAAACCATCTCGTTAGCAAAAGGGACTTTTTTATTTTTTTTCAAACATCCATAAAGCGTCGACAATTGATGGCAAATTGCTTTTTCTTTTGCCAAAATCTCATCGCTAGGTTGGCTATGCAAACGACTTTGTTGCATGGTTTTTAATTTTTTGGTTAACGATTTAACTTTGTAGCGCTTAAATAAAATCATAATAACCTCTGTTTTTTATTTGATAGTTGTTTCATCACATAGAAAGCCACGCATCAACTTTATAAAATCAACACATAATGATATCGATACATCGAGGTAGTGCTGATATACTTTAAGACTTAAAACGGGCTTGATGTTCAATGTTATTCGTAGAGTATGTATTTAAACATAGCAGATGACCCGCCTAATTAAAAGTGACTGCGGCGTTATACTTTCCATAGCTTGAGTTGAGGTTCACCATGAAACGACATGCCTTTATGATATCTGACGGCACAGGAATTACTGCCGAAAATCTAGGGAACAGCCTTATTACTCAATTTGGCGATATTCAATTTGAAAAACAAACCATACCGTACGTTGATACCATCGATAAAGCAGAAAAAGTAGTTCATCGCATCAATGCTTGTTATCAAGAAACTCACATCAAACCTTTATTGTTTATTACCCTCATCAATCCAGAAATTGTTAATGTCATCAAGCATGCGCACGCCAGCATTTTTGATTTGTTCAATACTTTTTTAGACCCTTTAGAAAAAGAATTAAAAACAAAGTCGTCTTACACGGTTGGGCGAACCCATGCCGTCAGTGACACAGAATCTTATGCCGAGCGAATTGATGCCATTGACTATACCTTGTCTCATGATGATGGTATTAAAGCAGGCGATTACAGCCGTGCCGACATTATCTTAATTGGCGTGTCTCGATGTGGGAAAACGCCAAGTTGCCTTTATATGGCTTTGCATTTTGGTATTCTTGCTGCAAATTATCCTTTTACTGAAGAAGACTTAATTAATTTTAAGTTGCCCGAGGTATTACGGCCCTATAAACATAAATTATTTGGTTTAACGATTGATCTCGAACGTTTGCGACAAATCCGCAATGAACGACGTCCTAACAGTCGTTATTCCTCACAGGAACAATGCCAACGAGAAATCATTGAGGTTGAGGCCATGTATCGTCAAGAGAATATTCCCTATCTCAACTCAACACGATTTTCAATTGAGGAAATCGCAACTAAAGTATTATCGATTGCCGGGATTAAACGAAAACTTTAAGGTCTAGATGTCATGGGTAGAAAACTTAATATTTTAGCATGCCAGTTCAACCCTACGGTTGGCGCTATTGAAGACAATGCCAAAAAAATTCAATCGATTATTCTGGAACATCAAACTAATCATGATCTCATTTTATTTCCAGAATTAGCATTAACTGGTTACCCTCCTGAAGACTTGTTGTTTCGCAAAACACTGCATGAACGGGTTGAACATGCTTTAAAAGCCATCGCAAAAGTCACGTTAAATTGTCATGTGGTTATAGGCCATCCGCTGCTTGAAGCTATCAATGAATCAAGCGTCGAACAAATACGTTGTTTTAATGCGGCGAGTGTTTTTCATCAAGGACAATGTATCATTGTCTATTGTAAACAGTACTTACCCAATCAAGGCGTTTTTGATGAAAAGCGCTATTTTACACCGGGCCCACCGACGGCATGCGTATTCAAGATTAATAACTACCAACTTGGTCTGTGCATTTGCGAAGATATCTGGCACGACGAGCCCGTCAATCAAGCCCTCCAGGCGAAAGCTGAGGTTTTGTTATGTATTAATGCGTCCCCTTATGATTACCTCAAACAAAATCAGCGCGTCGTCCTTCTGAAAGAACATGCCCAAAAAGGCTTAAATATTATTTATGTTAATTTAGTAGGTGGCCAAGATGACCTCATTTTTGATGGCCAGTCGCTAGCCGTTGATCGCTCCGGATTCATTCAAGCACGCTTACCTGGGTTTATTGAAACCAACAACACCATCACCTTGGAAGAGCAGAAAATCATTGGTTCAATAGCACCAGAACCAAGTCAAGAAGAAAACATGTACAACGCCCTCGTATTAGGTACCCGTGATTACGTGAAAAAGCATGGTCTTGATTCCGTGCTTCTAGGGCTATCAGGTGGAATTGATTCAGCTTTAACGCTCGCTATTGCCGTTGATGCTTTGGGAGAAAAACAAGTCCATGCGGTCATGATGCCATCACGTTTTACAGCGACCATGAGCAATGAAGATGCAATTCAACAAGCTAAGAGCATGGGTGTCGCCTACACACGGCTTTCAATTGAACCTGCTTTTGAAGCCCTGCTTAACACGTTATTGCCGTCGTTCAAAGGACTTCCCCCTAATATTGCCGAAGAAAATTTACAAGCCCGTATTCGCGGCATGCTTCTTATGGCATTATCTAATAAAACAGGCGCTCTCGTTTTAACAACGAGCAATAAAAGCGAATCCGCCGTGGGTTATGCGACCTTATATGGCGATATGGCCGGTGGATTTTCTGTATTAAAAGATGTTTTAAAAACTCAAGTTTATCAATTAGCTTTATATCGTAACAAGCTATCTTTTGTTATTCCTCAGCGCGTTATTGAACGTGCGCCGTCTGCCGAACTTGCGGAAAATCAAACTGATCAAGACAGTCTGCCACCCTATCCTATCTTGGATGCCATTATTCAAGCGTATGTAGAAAATAAACAAGATGCCGAAGCAATTATCGCCCAAGGTTTTGCCGCTGAGATAGTTCATAAAGTGATTAAATTGATTAAGCACAATGAATTCAAGCGCCGTCAATCAGCGCCAGGGCCTAAAGTGAGTCCTCGCGCATTTACCCGTGATTGGCGCTACCCCATAACAAGTCAATTTTAAGTGATGGCATTAATTTTCAGATGATCAAAATACCATTTAAAATCCCACTTGCAAATTAAGCCCAAAACGTTAACATTAAACAGTTAAAAATTATAAAAATAATAATAATAAATTAAGGCGAATCATGAAACTTCGTTTTTTATCCGTGGCGTTACTCGCATCGAATGTAGTTAGCGCAGCTGTTCCTATTGATGGTTGGTATGCCAACCTGTTTGGTGGTTACTCTTATCTGCCCAACAACCTCAGCACGTCCCAATCAGGTTATTTGTTAAGCAACTCCTCGTTTGACTCAGGTTATAACGCAGGAGGACGTTTTGGTTATAAAAGCAACCCTCTTCGCTTTGAAGGGGAGTTCACTTACCTCCACGCTAATGTTTCCGGTTTCAAAATTAATAATATTCACCAGAGTAACGAAGGCGGTGACGCGTCAGTTCCGATGATTATGGCTAATATTTACTATGATTTTCCAGAATTGATTCAGTCCATCGAGCCCTTTTTAGGCTTTGGCATTGGTTATTCTTGGGTCGATACTGACTTTACCAGCGCAAGCCCCTCCCCTACAATTATTTACAATAATTCTAAATCAGCTTTTACTTATCAAGGAACCGCGGGGTTAATGTTCAATTACTCTGAACACTTTTCGCTAGATATCGCATACCGCTACCTTGGTACGGATAAATTATCTTATCTCGGCAAAATATTCCAAGCTAACCTATTCACGGTTGGTGCAACTTATCGCTTTGATGGAAATCATTATAAATAAAGGGGTGATTTCATGAATGGATTCAAAGTAACAAGTTCAATTGGGCTGCTGTTAGCAAGCACTGCCTGCTTCTCTTTAAATCCTGCTCAGGGCTGGTACGTCGGAATGGTGGGTGGTGGGACTTACGCGCCAAAAATTGATTTTAAGTTAAAAAACCCCATTGATCACAGGAATAATAAATCCACCGCATCTTATTTGTTTGGTGGAAACGGCGGCGCCATGTTGGGTTATCGTTTATGCAACTTCCGCCTCGAGTTTGAAGCTTTAGTTAATGATAATAAGCTTCAGCAACTCAAAGTAGGCGAATTCACATTCGGCAATCAACCCAACAAACAACATGTGCGTGTTAGCGGTTATACCTATTTCATCAGTGGCCTTGTGAATGGCATTTATGAGTTTTATCAGCCAGAAAGTGAGCGAACCAACTTTGTGCCTTATCTTGGCCTTGGTCTTGGTTATGCTAACTTGCAAAGTAAACAAAGTTTTGAAAAAGAACCTTTATATTCAGCTAGCTTTAATCTAGACACCATCACAGAAAGTCGCAGTGCTGGTATAGCGCAAGCAATCCTTGGTCTTAACTATTTTATGGATGACTTTGCTGCCGTGGGTATTGATTACCGTTATATGATCATATCAAAATCCGGTTATGCTACGAACTACTTTCAACCCCAAACAATTAACTTGAGCTTTACTTATGCCTTTGGAAAATAGTTATTTAATTGCACCATCTTTACTATCAGCTGATGTGTTGAGACTAGACGAAGAAGTCGACGCATTAATTCAGGCTGGCGCAGATCTGATTCATTTTGATGTGATGGATAATCATTACGTTCCTAATCTCACGTTTGGACCGCTATTTTGCGCCGCATTACATCAACGTCACCCCAAAGCCTGTTTTGATGTTCATTTGATGGCAACCCCCGTCGACCCTCTGATTACACTGTTTGCGCAAGCTGGGGCCGGACGGATCAGCATTCACCCTGACGCGACTCTCCATTTAGATCGTAGTCTCACCTTGATTCGAGAACATCATTGTGCCGCGGGTTTGGTGTTAAATCCAGCCACATCCCCCGAATGCTTGACATGGGTTCGGGAACAATTGGACTTTGTGTTAGTCATGACCGTGAATCCTGGTTTTGCTGGACAAACCTTAATTGAAGCAGTGATTCCAAAAATCAATTGGATCAGAACACATTTTCCTGACTTACCCATTTGTGTTGATGGCGGTGTTAACATAAAAAATATTAGGGCCTTGGCTAAAGCAGGAGCAACCCAGTTTGTTGCTGGATCAGCCATTTTATCAACCCCGGATTATGCAACAACAATCATCCAATTGCGCCAGCAATTAGAGCTTCATTTAAATGCGTAAAACCTTTCTTGCAATTATTCGCAACCTATTGATTGTATTAATGTATGCTTATGCAACGCCTCTTGTTCCTCAACCGTCATTGTCAGGACAGGCTTATGTTGAACGATTCATAAGCTATCTGCAGTGGAGTGAAAACTTACCGCAAAAACCCGATGAGCAATTTCTAACATTTATCCACCAAAACTCCCCTTTGGCCAATAAGCTCCGTAATAAATGGTTATATCAATTAGCACAACATAAAGATTGGAGCAACTTCAGCAAATATTACCAACCATCGATGGATCTTAACTTACAGTGTTTTAATAACTTTGCACTTTATAATCAAGGCAAAACCTCTGAAGCCCTGGATGCAGCCCAAAAAATTTGGCTGTCACCACAATCTCAACCGCCAGGCTGCACACATCTATTCAGTCTATTACAGAATAGCCCCTTATTTACGGACAATTTAATTTCCAAACGAGTTATTTTAGCTCTTGACAAAAATAATGTGGCTCTTGCTGGTTACTTGCTCGGTCAATATAAAACACCACGACGTGCCGATCAAAAACTTTTATTCTCTATCCATCAAAACCCCTACCGAATTGCGGAAATTAACCCAGGCCAACTTCATGATTATTTTTATCTTTATGGGCTAAAACAACTTATTCCTATCAACATGAACAAAGCCATTGATTACTGGAAACGACCTAAAACTCAACGCATTCTTACTTACGCTCAAAAACAAGACTTCTTAGCTCAGCTCGCATTTTATAAAGCTGTGCGTAACCATGAGGACACAACGTACTGGTTTTCCCAGATAGAACCTCGTTATTACAACGATACGCTCTTGGAATGGCAGATTCGATTTGCGTTGAAACATCAGCAATGGTCGCGCGTTGAAAGATTAATTCATCATTATCAAGATAAAACAAATCCGTGTTGGCAATACTGGCTGGCTCGCTCTTTGGATGAGCAAGGAAAACACGACGATGCTGTAGCAATCTATGAGCCTTTAGCTAAAAAACGCCATTATTATGGATTTCTTGCCAGTCTTCGTCTCAAACAAAAGCCTCATTTTCAAAATGAACAAGTGAACAATAATCTAACACGACTCAAACCTTATCAATCATTTACAAACAATATTCGTGCTTTATACCTCACAAAGCAAACAGAAAAAGCCTCACGATTACTGAATGATTTTACAAGCGAGTTGCCCAAAGCAGATAAAATTGCTTTGCTTTATTGGCTTACTTACAATTTACATTGGCATGCCAAATCAATTTATTTAAGCAACAGTGACGAGCTCAGCAATCAACTCACACTGCGTTTCCCTTTAGCTTATAGTTACAATATCAGTCGGCATGCGAAAAAATATGACATTCCGGAAGCGTTTATTTACGCCATTATTCGACAAGAAAGTGGGTTTCGAGAAGATGTCGTTTCTTCAGCGGGGGCTCGTGGTCTTATGCAACTCATGCCAAGCACGGCCAAGCTTGTTGCTAAAAAGGCAAAAGTTCCCTATAACAATCAAGAACAATTATTTTTATGGCAACACAATATCAATCTTGGTAGTGCTTATTTGGGCACACTGGCAAAACAATTTTCCTACCATCCCGTCTTGATGGCTGCAGCTTACAATGCTGGTCCAGGACAAGTCGTCAATTGGTTGAAAAATCACCCAGTAAAACAAATGGACATTTGGATAGAAACATTACCTTTTCAAGAGACTCGCAATTATCTCAAAAATATTATTGCTTTTTACACGGTTTATGAATACCGCATGCAAAAACAATCTAACTTGAATCGTCTTATGCAGCCCATTTAAAATTGGGCTTTGTAATCAAGAAAATAAAATATGACAACGTTCAACCCGTTTAAATACTTAAGATCAGCCCAAATGAAAAATGCTGTGTTTTTTAAACAATAAAACAAACTGTCGAGCGACATTCAGCAAACTGTGTTATTATCGGACATTCAGTTAATTACGGAAGAATCTCTTATTTTGTTGTTTTAAGTCACATGAAGGTTGATTATTTAACTAGAAATTGACAGAATAGCCGATCCTCAACGTCGTTATTTATCTATGGGAATTCACACCATGAATCGCGGTCATACTAAAATAAATCTCGAGCAAAAAACTATAAACCCCTATTTGCCTTGGCTAGTATGGGGATTAGGTTGTCTTTTTTACTTCTATGAGTTTTTATTACAAGTATCTCCTGGGGTCATGAGTAATGAACTAATGCACGATTTTTCACTCACCAGCCAAACCTTAGGCATGCTGTCTGGAATCTATTTTTATTCTTATACCCCAATGCAAATACCTGGCGGTGTTTTAATGGATCGATTTGGTCCGCATCGTTTATTAACTTTAGCAACAACCATCTGCGCTGTAAGCACCCTTGCCTTTGGCCTAACAGATAGCTTTTTAACAGCGTGCGTTGCGCGACTGATGATTGGATTTGGCTCCGCCTTTGCTGCGGTGGGCGCTATGAAGCTTGCTTCCAATTGGTTTCCAACACAACGATTTGCTTTTATGACTGGATTAACTGTTACCATTGGCATGCTCGGTGCCATTGGTGGCGAAGGCCCTTTAGCGCTTTTCATTGATTACTTCGGTTGGCGACAAAGCATGGAAATCTTAGGGGCTTTTGGATTATTTATTGCCTTATTAATTTTATTAATTGCTAAAGACACCCCTAAAAATTCAAAAATCACAGTCCCACATCCTACTGAAGAAAATTCACTTGTTGCCAGTTTGCTGGAGCTGATAAAAAACAAACAACTTTGGCTCGTCGCCACTTACGGCGGTTTAATGTATATGTCCACGCCTGTTTTTTGCGGTTTATGGGGAGTTCCCTTTCTGATGTACAAACTGCACCTCACCAAAACCATTGCAGCAAACTACGTCTCACTTATCCTTGTTGGATGGGCCATTGCTAGTCCATTATGGGGTCTTTTTTCCAATCGAGTTGGATCGCGTAAACTGCCCATGCTCATTGGCGCTATTGGCTCACTAATTACAAGCACGCTATTTATTTACGCAACAATTCAATCAGGTCCTCTGATGGAGGCTATTTTACTTGCCTTTGGTATTTTTTCCGCAGGATTTCTTCCTTCCTTTGCGGCGGCAAAAGAATTATGCAATAAGCGCTATGTTGCAACTAGCTTAAGCTTTATGAACATGATGAATATGCTAGGCATCGCCTTGGCACAACCTTTAATTGGTTATATTCTCGACCATTGTTGGCAAGGTGAAACATTAAACCATGTGCGTGTCTATCCTATAGAAGCCTATCACACCGCCTTACTCATCTTACCAGCGGGTATCTTAATTGCCCTATTACTTTTACCCTTTATCAAGGAAACTCACTGTCAAAATGTCAACGATTAATACGAACAAGATCATGAAAAAGTTATTTATCAAAACGAATGGTTGTCAAATGAATGAATATGATTCATCAAAAATGGCCGAAGTACTTCATCATGCTTATGGCATCGAAAAAACTGATGTACTCGAAGAGGCTGATGTCATTTTGTTAAACACCTGTTCCATACGCGAAAAAGCTCAAGAAAAGGTTTTTTCTCAATTAGGCCAATGGCGTGAATTTAAACAAAAAAACCCTCATGTCATGATCGGCGTCGGCGGTTGTGTCGCCAGTCAAGAAGGGAGCTCTATCTTGAAACGCGCCCCCTATGTTGATCTCGTATTTGGTCCACAAACATTGCATCGACTACCTGAACTTATTGCTGAGCGCCTCAAAACCAATCAATCCGTTGTTGATATTCGTTTTCCCGAAATTGAAAAATTTGACCACCTTCCACCGCCTCGAGCCGAGGGACCAGTTGCTTTTGTTTCAATTATGGAAGGATGCAGTAAATACTGCAGCTTTTGTGTTGTACCTTATACTCGAGGCGAAGAAATTAGCCGCCCCTTTGATGATGTCTTGGCAGAGTGCTATCAATTAGCGAAGCAAGGTGTCAGAGAAATTAATTTACTCGGCCAAAATGTGAATGATTACCGGGGTCGCATGGAAAATGGTGAAATTGCTGATTTGGCTTTATTAATTCATTACCTCGCAGCCATTGATGAAATTGGCCGTATTCGTTTTACAACTTCGCACCCTGTTGCATTCTCTGATAATTTAATTAATGCCTACGCCGAAGTACCAAAACTTGCCAATCACTTGCATTTGCCGGTACAAAGTGGATCTGATCGCATTTTAGCTTTGATGAAGCGGGGGTACACAGCCCTTGAATACAAATCAAAAATTCGTAAACTCAAAAAAGTAAGGCCTGATATACGTCTTTCAACGGACATCATCATTGGCTTTCCCGGCGAAACCGATAGCGATTTTCAGGCGACAATGGATTTGGTGCATGACATGGGTTTTGACACATCATTTAGTTTTATTTACAGCCCACGCCCTGGAACACCTGCGGCTAATCTTTCAGATGAAACCCCTTTAGACGTTAAAAAACAACGACTGCAAATTCTGCAAAACCGTTTGCTCATGAATGCTATGCAATACAGTCAGGCCATGATTAATACGAAACAACGCGTTTTAGTGACAGGAAACTCCAAAAAGAACACAAATAAAAACAACCAACTCAGCGGAAGAACAGAATGTAATCGTGTGGTTAACTTTGATGGTCCGGAAGAATTAATTGGCCAATTTGTTGAAGTGAATATTCATGAGGCACTACCTAACTCTCTACGAGGGCGGTTGGTTATCAAAGCATGACTTGCCCCAATTCATCACGAATCGTTGTTCCTAATGACTTGTTTGGTCAAAGAATTGACGTAGTATTGTCCAAACTAATACCGGAATATTCGCGTTCTCAATTAAGCGCCTGGTTAAAACAAGGACTTATTACCGTCAATGGGCAACCTATCAAACCTAAAGAAAAAGTGCTTTCGGCGGCAAGCATTGAAATTATTGGAGATTGGCCCAAAAATCAAGGAACCAATCCGTCCTATTTGCCAGAAAATATTCCCTTAAACATTATTTATGAAGATTCCTACCTTCTTATTATCAATAAGCCTGCGGGACTCGTAGTGCATCCTGGTGCGGGGAATCAAGATCACACGCTAGTCAATGCGTTACTGTACCATGCACCACAATTAATCGAACTACCTCGAGCCGGAATTATTCATCGCCTAGATAAAGACACTACCGGATTATTAGTGGTTGCAAAAACTCTGACTGCCTACACTAGTCTTGTCCGTCAAATGCAAGCTCGTGACATCAAAAGACATTATTTAGGGTTAGTGCAAGGCCATGTCATTTCTGGCGGAACTATCGATACTTTTTATGGTCGGCACCCACATCATCGTTTAAAAATGACGGCCAATGCGGGTCATCGACAAGCAGTGACTCACTACAAAATAAAAAAGCACTACCAAGGATATTTTACCTTACTCAATGTCACCTTAGAGACAGGACGCACCCATCAAATTCGTGTTCATATGCATCACATCAATCACCCTATCCTTGGCGATCCGCTTTATGGCCGACGCCCTAAAATTCCAACGGAGCTTCCCCAGGAAATTCAAAACCAAATTCTTACTTTGAATCGACAAGCATTGCATGCAGCAACCCTAACATTGACTCATCCAGAGCAGCATGAGATATTAACATTTACTGCCGAATTGCCCGATGATCTTCAGGCCATTTTAACGACCCTGGATAATGACCTTGCTTCACCTAACTGCTAACTGGCCTGCGCCAAATAATGTCAAAGCTCTCACAACCACTCGTAGCCCTGGAAACAGCTTGCCGCCTTTTGAAAAAAATAACTTAGGGACCCATGTGGGTGATAATCTTGAACATGTGCTGGCGAATCGTCGTGAATTAATCACGTCGCTTAATCTGCCCAATGAACCTCAATGGTTAGTGCAAACTCACAGTAATTATTGTGTTGATCTGGACGAAGAAATTACAGCTCATGCCGATGCTGCAATAACTCGTCAACCCAACCAAGTCCTGACTATCATGACCGCCGATTGTTTGCCCATTATGTTATGTAACAACAAAGGCACAGAGATTGCTGCAATTCATGCGGGATGGCGCGGCTTAGTTAACGGGATCATTGAAAATAGTATCACGAAATTAAAAAGCTCACCAACAGACATGATGGCATGGATTGGACCTAGCGTTTGTCAGGCATGTTATGAAGTCGGTGATGAAGTCCGCAGGACCGTTCTTACCCAATATGCTTTCACTGAAAAATGCTTTACGCCTTCAACTCACTCAACCCAGGCGAACCCTAAATGGCAAGCTAATTTACCTCTCCTTGCTGAGAAAATATTAAAAAAACTGGCTATTAAAGCTGTTTATCAATCCAATATGTGCACTTTTGAACAGGAGGCGTATTTTTACTCCTACCGCCGCTCCCCTCAAACAGGTAGAATAGCTACATTAATTTGGTTTATTTAACTCATGGACTTGCAACTATGATAAAAAAAATAATGTCATACTCTCTGATTAATTTATTTCTTATGGCTTTTTTTTGCACGGTCGCTATCGCCGATGATAACAAAAGCATGCCATCATTAGCCCCTGTGCTTAAAAATGCAATGCCAGCCATTGTGAATATTGCCGTACAAGGCGTC
The DNA here is from genome assembly GCA_030157805.1 of Legionellaceae bacterium. GTDB lineage: Bacteria > Pseudomonadota > Gammaproteobacteria > Legionellales > Legionellaceae > JAOAUB01. Next base: position 16,454 of record JAOAUB010000071.1, on the reverse strand, counting down.
ATTCTTGCTCCCGATCAACAGAGTGGTGATGATCAACCACAACCTTCAGGACCACTTAAACCCAAAAAATTTCAAAGCATCGGTTCAGGTGTTGTGCTTGATCCTAAAAATGGAATCATCGTGACCAATGATCATGTGATTCGCAACGCAAAATTAATTACAGTGACTTTAAATGACGGTCGTCGCCTTAAAGCCAAGCTGGTTGGTAGCGATAGTGAAACCGATATTGCCATTCTTAGAGTGGCCGCCAAAAATTTAAAAGGCCTACCTATTGGCAACTCCGACTCGGAGCAAGTGGGCGATTTTGTCATTGCTATTGGCAACCCTTTTGGTCTCAATAGTTTTGGCAACAGCCAATCAGCAACTTTTGGAATCATTAGTGCATTGAGGCGCAGTGATTTGAACATTGAAGGGGTTGAAAATTTTATACAAACCGACGCTGCAATTAATCCTGGCAACTCAGGTGGCGCCCTTGTGAACACTAAAGGAGAACTTATCGGTATTAATACCGCGATTCTTTCACCGTTTTCTTATGGCGGAAATATTGGCATTGGATTTGCCATCCCCATTAACATGGTCAAAGACATCGCTCCTCAATTAATTAAATACGGTTCAATTCATCGTGGCTTAATGGGGATTTTTGTCCAACATCTTACTCCCGAACTAGCCCAAGCCATGGGATACGCCGAAGATTTTCAAGGCGCGCTCATTACTCAAGTGAATCCACAATCGCCGGCACAATTGGCTGGTTTAAAAGCAGGAGATATTATTACTCAAATCAACAATACTCGCATTACTGAAGGGACTCAGGTTAAAACAACCATCAGTCTTTTGCGTGTCGGCAGCACCACCAAAATGACAGTCATGCGCGATGGAAAAAAACTTACCTTAAGCGCAACCGTCACTGACGTGAAGAAAAACGAACAACAATTGCAAGCAACCAATCCATTTTTGTATGGCTTGGCCTTGAGAAATTTTGAACAAGACTCTCCCTCTCATGGACACATTGTTGGTGTTCAAGTCGTGGGTGCATCTGAAAACAATGCTGGTTGGCGGGCAGGGATTCGTCCCGGTGACATTATCGTCAGCGCCAATAAACAAGCCACGCCTAATATGGCAACATTGCAAAAGCTTGCTGCTCAGAATAAAAAACAATTGTTATTGCAAATTTTACGTGATGCCGGTGCTTTGTATATATTAATTGTTTAACGGAATGCCATAATATTCTCTCCCGCCTAGCTTTGCGGGAGAAGATTAAGCAGGACGATCATTCTTGCGAATTATCAACAGGCCCTGCTTCAATTGGTTTTTTGCTTTCTAACTCTTGAAACAATTTGTCACCATTTAATTTATCCTTTGGTGTTAAGGTCGATTCAAGCCGTTGGAGTTCGTCATTTGCTTCTTCATCATGATTTGTGGCTGCCAATTTAAACCAACTATAGGCCTTTACCACATCTTTTGGCACCCCTAAGCCCGCCAAATAAAGATATCCCAAACGACCCTGTGAAAACGCATCACCCTGCTCAGCGGCCTTGGTAAACCAATAACTAGCTTGTTCATAGTCCTTATCAACCCCATTCCCTGTCAAAAGTAACTGTCCATATTCAGCCTGCGCTTGCGGATTACCCTGTTCAGAAGCGGCATGATACCAATACGCCGCTTTTTCTGAAGAAGCTTCAACCCCCAAACCATTGAGATATTGATAACCAAGATAAGTTTGTGCATTGGAATATCCTTGATTAGCGGATTGAGTCAGCCAATACGTTGCTGAAATTTGATCCGGCGACATTCCATATTGACCCGTATAAAGCAAGCCTAAACTATATTGAGCCCGAGCATCGCCAAGACGCGCAGCTTGATCATACCAATACATTGCTTTAGCCACGTTTTCAGGCGTCCCCAGTCCCATTAAATATTGGTAAGCTAAATTAACTTGAGCTTTAGCATAACCTTGCTCAGCCGACTTTTGAAACCACCCAAGCGCCTCTGATACGTTGCGCTTCACACCATCACCTGTCGCATACATCAAGCCCACATTGCGCTCTGCAATAGCATTACCATGTTTAGCAGCTTTCATATACCAATTGAATGCCGTTTGATAATTTTGTGACACCCCCTGACCAACATCATAAAGAAATCCAAGACTTAACTCTGCTAGAGTATTGTTCTTTTGGGCTGCTTGTTGATACCACTCACCTGCTTTATTTTCATCCTGAGTCACCCCAAAACCATATTGATACATCCGCCCAAGAAGATACATGGCCTCATCGTTACCTTCTTTAGCCGCTTGCATTAAATGAGGGTAAGCCGTGCCGTAATCGCCATTTTCAAAAGCAGAAAAACCAACAATTTCATCCGCAAATGCCGTGTTCACTGCGAAAATAAATGCCATGATTAATTGTCGCATGCTTAATCCTATCAACTCCATGCCATAGTTAAAGCGTAGAATATTGCAGGCACAATGCAAATTTTTAGAGCAAACCCAGAAAAGAAACTCGTTTTATTAGCTTTTAAAGCATAAAATAATGCGCATTAAAGCTCTCCATTTTTTCAACAACCCTGGATCAATTAAATTGAATCTGTTATTCCTCATAGGCATCAAGGGCAAAATATCAAGTCGTAAAACTCGCGTTTCTGTCGAAATTGACAAGTCATTAATTTCTACAGAAACGCCAAAAAAAATCAAACAAGCCCTATTTTAAATTAAACTGAATTCCCTGCGCTAAAGGCAATTCATCACCCCAATTAATCGTGTTAGTCTGCCTGCGCATGTACGCTTTCCATGAGTCGGATCCTGACTCACGACCACCACCGGTTTCTTTTTCTCCACCAAAAGCACCGCCAATTTCAGCGCCAGATGTACCAATATTGACATTGGCAATGCCACAATCACTGCCCAAAGCACTTAAAAAATATTCCGCGTTTTTAAGATTTTGCGTAAAAATAGCAGACGATAAACCCTGAGGAACGCCATTTTGAAGAGCAATCGCCTCATTCAATGTATTAAAAGGCATCACATATAAAATAGGTGCAAAGGTTTCTTCTTGAACAATATCCCACTCAGGATCAACGTTAGTCACTAACGTAGGCTGGACATAACAACCCTGCTTATCCAACACTTCGCCACCAAAAATAATTTGACCCCCTTGAGCTTTAATACGAGCAATAGCTTGACTAAAAATTATAACAGCGTCGCCATCAATTAAAGGGCCCATCAAATTTTTTGAATCCAGAGGATCACCAATGGTGACTTGCTCATAAGCATGTTTTAAACGCGTCACCACATCTTGAAACAAGGAGCGATGAACAAATAGGCGCCGTGTTGTGGTGCAACGCTGACCCGCAGTTCCTACGGCACCAAACACAATAGCAGGTATTGCGATAGTTAAATCAGCTGTTTGATCAACGATGATTGCGTTATTACCACCCAACTCAAGCAGGCTGTTGCCTAAACGCGCAGCAACTTTAGCAGCAATGTGTCGACCTACGCAGGTTGAACCTGTAAATGAAATTAAGGGGATACGTTGATCATTGACCATGGCTTCTGCTACATCATGCGAATCAGGAATGACTAAGTTGAAAATTTCCACACAATCATTGGCACGTAATACTTGATTACACAGATTCTGAACCGCCACCGCACATAAAGGCGTTTTAGCTGAAGGTTTCCAAATGGTCACATTACCGCAAATTGCTGCAATAAAGGCATTCCATGCCCACACCGCGACTGGAAAATTAAACGCAGAAATTACCCCAATAATGCCATAAGGATGCCATTGTTCATACATTCGATGCCAAGGACGCTCTGAGTGCATCGTGTTTCCATAGAGCATTCGTGATTGCCCTACCGCAAAATCAGCAATATCAATCATCTCTTGAACTTCACCCTCGCCTTCTTGCAAGGATTTTCCCATTTCCATGGAGACTAATCGCCCCAAAGCCGCTTTGTTTTCACGCAAAACATGCCCTACCTGACGAATAATCTCGCCTCGTTTGGGCGCTGGAACCTTGCGCCAAGCCAAAGCCGCACTTTCTGCGCTAAGCATCACTTTTTCATAATCTTGTAAAGTACATGCCGCTATTTCACCTAATTTTTCACCCGTCGCTGGTGAATAAGACAGAAGCCTTGTACTGCTTGATTGGTTACACCAGACATCTCCCGCAAAAGCGCCGGGATTAATGTCTTGAAGTGCTAATTGTTTAAAAATATCCGTTTTTCTCATTTTTGATGACTCCTAGGCATAGTATTGTCCAAAACGATTAGCTAAAAATTTCGATAGTGGGAAATTTTCCTGCAGAACTAAGCCATGAAGTTCTTGCTCATGACCAAGAACTAAATCAACAACAGCGCACAAACCGGATGCGGTACTAATTTGAATGGCTGACCACTCAAGATCGTGTATCACTGCGGGGTATATTTTTTTAATATAACTTTTTTCAGTTAAAACACCGTGTTTTACCCCTTCAACGCTGACATAAACGACCACAACATCTTGGTAGCTTTTAGGAATGGTCCTTTCCAAAATATGCTTTAACGTTTCTCGATCGGAATTCAAACGCAAATCATTCATTAAAAACCGTATTTTGTCACAATGCCCTGGATAACGTATTGTCTTGTAATTCAAGGTATTCACTTTGCCGATATTTAATTCAGCAAGACCACCCAAACCACCCGAAGTATTAAAAGCTTCGTATTCACAACCATCAATTTGGATGGATTCACACCCTTCCAACGGCTTACTCTGCACTAACATGCCTTCTTCAAGGCCATAACACCAATTTCCGTATTCGTTAATTAAACCATCCGTGGACCATGTTAATGAGTAATGCAACGCATTGCTTGCCCTTTGTGGCAAAGCACCCACACGTAATTTAACATGAAAGCATTCATCAAACTCTTGCATTAAACTGGCCGCAGCAATACTAATAAACCCCGGCGCTAATCCGCACTGAGGTACAAACACCGTTTCAGCACCCTCAGCAATGGATTTAATCCTATCAGTCACCGCGGTATCTTCCGTCAGATCAAAATAATGTGCTTTAGATGCTTTTGCTGCACTCGCAACGTCACTGTTTAAAAAATAAGGTAAGCATGACACAACCGCAATAATATGATTTTTTGTTAGATAATTAACGGTTTCTTCTTGATTTTTGACATCAAGGATAACCTGTTTAATTTGCGAGTTTTTAGAGATCAACCGATTGGCATCATGACCTGAAAAATCTAAATCCGCTAAATGAACTTCATAATCACCACTTTCAATAAAAAGACTTGTAATTAAACTACCAATCTTTCCAGCACCCATCACCATGATTTTGTACATAAAACATAACCTCCATTTTAGCCATTTCCATAAAATGGGTATAATCTAAATCGAGTCTAACTAAATAGCTAGATTAATCATCATAAAAATTGATTTACCACTTCGGAACGAATAGTGATAAAATTAACCGATTACATCAACACCAAAATTCAAAAATGACTAACGGTCCATCAAAAATTGCGAAATGCCAACAACTTCTAATCCGGTTTCGCTGTTTTTTTTACGGTTTATTATTACCGCTAGGCTTTGCACCCTTCCACATTCCTGGGTTCGCAATCCTATCCCTAGGACTTTTTTACTTCGAACTAAATAAAATTCCCACCAATACTCAATTTTTTCCTGCTTTTAAGCAAGGTCTTATCTATGGGTTGGGATTTTTTGGTTTAGGAACATCCTGGGTTTATATCAGCATTCACGATTATGGCCATTTAACGTCGCTGGTATCCGCTCTGATTACTTTATTGTTTATACTTTATTTATCCCTCTTCACCGCAAGCGTCGCAATGGCTTATAACTACTTGCGCATACGACCTTACACATGGTTTTCTGTGCTTGCCTTTGCGGCATTATGGACATTCAGCGAATATCTACGCGCCACCGTCTTAACAGGATTTCCGTGGCTACTTGTGGGAGCTGGCCAAATTGATGCACCAACAAAAGCGCTTTTACCCTTCATTGGCATCTACGGCGTCACGTTTATAAGCTGTATTGCCAGCGGCACCTTAATCTTCATTTTCAAGCAATCACGGCAACAACGACTACTGCCGATTATTTTTTTGCTTTTTATTTTATTGTCCCCCGCGCTTCTTCAGCCAGCAAAAGAAACCATGGTTAATGCTGCACCTCTCTCTGTTGGTGTAGTGCAATCGAATGTGTCCATGCGCGATAAATGGGACGAACAATTATTTTGGCAATTATTACAACAACATCAAAAAAATATTCAACGTTTACTAGGAACACAACTCATTGTTTTACCCGAAGCGGCAATCCCATTGCCCGCATCTTATATTCGAGACACCCTCGAAAAACTATCACAAGAAGCGCGTCTTGCTGGAAGCGCCCTTTTGCTTGGTATTCCAGAAACCACTGAATCAGACGATACCATTTTTTACAATGCATTAATTGCTTTAGGACAAGCTAAAGGCACCTACCTTAAACAACATCTTGTTCCATTTGGTGAATACAATCCAAAACCCTTGCGTTTTATTACCCAACGACTTAATTTGCCCGAACCCAACATGCACCCTGGCGACAGACATCAAAAATTAGTGAAAATTCACCATATTCCTATTGCAACACTCATTTGTTATGAGCTTGCCTACGGTGACTTATTAAGAGAACAGCTCCCCAAAGCGCAGTTTATAGTGTCCATCAGTGATGATGGTTGGTTTGGTCATTCAGCGGCGATGTATCAACACTTACAGATTGCACAAGTTCAATCGTTGCAAACAGGGCGTTACCAAGTGGTTGCCAATAATGACGGTTTATCCTCGGTGATTGATTCAGAAGGAAATATAATCGCTTCATTAGCCCCCTTTACTTCAGGAGTGCTTAAAGCCAATCTTATTCCAAAAAAAACACTAACACCTTGGGTCAAATTAGGCGATTTTCCTGCCTTATTCTGTGCTGGACTCATTAACCTACTTTGCCTTGTATTTCGCTTACAAAAAATAACATCAAACGATCTTCTCTTGCCGTCAACGTCAAGAGAAGCTATCCTTACGACCCAGTTTGAGAATAATAAATAACTATGGATACTCACTACAATCCGCTCGACGTTGAAAAACAAGCCCAACACTATTGGCAAAAAAAACAATGCTTTAGTGTTACTGAAGATTTAAATAAAGAAAAATACTATTGCCTATCGATGTTTCCGTACCCTAGCGGCACCTTGCATATGGGCCACGTTCGAAATTATACCTTAGGTGATGTGATAGCACGTTACCAAAGAGCTTTAGGAAAAAACGTGTTACAACCCATAGGTTGGGATGCCTTTGGATTACCTGCTGAAAACGCCGCCATTAAACACGGCATTCATCCAGCCGAATGGACGAAAAAAAATATTGCCTCCATGAAGGAGCAATTTCTCCGCTTAGGTAACGCCTATGACTGGAAACGCGAATTTGCAACCTGTGATCCGCAATATTATCGTTGGGAACAATGGTTTTTTATTAAGCTTTATGAAAAAGGCTTAGTCTACAAAAAAAATGCAATCGTCAATTGGGACCCGGTAGATCAAACCGTTCTTGCCAATGAGCAAGTCGTTGATGGACGAGGATGGCGATCTGGCGCGTTGGTTGAGCGACGCGAAATTTCACAATGGTTTATCAAAATAACCGCCTATGCCGATGAATTATTAAATGACTTAGACACGCTCGATCAATGGCCCGCTCAAGTCAAACAAATGCAGCGAAACTGGATAGGCCGATCTGAAGGCTGCGACATCGAATTTAAAATTCGTGACTTACACAAAAAAATCAAAGTATACACCACACGCCCTGATACCTTGATGGGAGCTACTTACCTAGCCATTGCCTCAGAACACCCTCTTGCAAAAGAAGCAGCCCTTCACTACCCTGATGTAAAACAATTCATCGATAGCTGTCAAGGCGTGCGCATGGCCGAGGCTGATTTAGCCACGATGGAAAAACGCGGTGTACCGACACATTACTATGCCATTCATCCCATCACGGGTGAAGAAATACCGGTGTGGGTAGCCAACTTTGTTTTAATGCAATACGGGACAGGGGCTGTTATGTCAGTTCCTGCTCATGATCAACGTGATTTTGAGTTTGCGCAAAAATACCAATTACCTATTAAACAGGTGATTAAACCTCAAGAATCAACGCTTAACACAAATACTCCGCATGATTTTTCCAAGTCAGCGTACACAGCCGCTGGAAAATTAATGAATTCGGGCGAGTTTGACGGCTTGCCCTCGGATGAAGCGATTAAGACTATTTCTCTTTATCTTGAACAACATCATACCGGTAAAATGAGAATCAATTATCGCTTAAGAGATTGGGGAGTCTCGCGTCAGCGTTATTGGGGAACGCCCATCCCCATGATCATTTGTGAGGATTGCGGTATTGTTCCTGTTTCTGAAGAAAATTTGCCGGTGACATTACCAGAAAACATTCAGTTAACCGGAGAAGGTACTGCCCTCGCTCAATGCCATGACTTTGTGCATACTCAATGTCCTAAATGTGGTCAGGATGCTTGTCGTGAAACGGATACGCTTGATACGTTTGTTGAGTCTTCATGGTACTACGCTCGATTTTCCTGTAAAGGCCAAGACAGCGCCATGCTCGATGATCGCGCTAAATATTGGACCCCAGTCGACCAATACATTGGTGGTATTGAACACGCAGTTATGCACCTATTGTATGCGCGCTTCTTTCACAAACTCATGCGTGATGAAGGGTTACTTAATTCTGACGAACCATTCAAAGCCCTATTGACGCAAGGAATGGTGCTTAAAGATGGCCATAAAATGTCAAAATCTTTAGGAAATATAGTTGATCCTAACCATCTCATTGATACTTATGGTGCTGATACAGCGCGTTTATTTACAATGTTTGCGGCCCCCCCTGAGCAGTCTTTAGAGTGGTCCGACAGTGGCGTCGAAGGCGCCTATCGATTTCTTAAGCGCTTGTGGTCCTTTGCGTATGAGCATCAGCAACTCCTGAATCAAATCAATGATACCCTCATAAGTGGTAATGGGCGCAGCGATTGGGCTAGCTGTGACGCTCGTCTTAAAAAATCACGCCTTGTTATTCACCAAATTCTTGCTCAAGCTAATGTGGATTACGATAGAAATCAATTTAATACCGTCGTTTCCGGCGCCATGAAGCTTCTTAATGAGCTTTCCGCGTACGAAATCAAGAATGAAGATGACCATATTCTGATTCATGAAGGCTTCAGTATTTTATTACGCTTACTTGCACCAATCACGCCGCACATTAGCCATCATTTGTGGATGGAACTAGGATTTGAAAAAAATATTATTGATGCTGGCTGGCCTAAAGTGGACAAAAGCGCTCTTAAAGCGGATGAAATTAATTTTATTGTTCAAGTTAATGGGAAATTGCGCACTCAATTTAGTGCAGCAAGTGATCTGAGTGAAGAGTCAATTATTGCTCTTGCCAAAGAACTCACCTCCGCACATTTAGAAGGCAAAGCTATAAAGAAGACAGTGGTGGTTATGCACCGACAGCTTATTAACTTAGTTGTATAATATGCCCACGAAAATCGGCCATAAAAATTGCTTGTTGCTTATCATTTTACTGCTGTTGTCAAGTTGTGGATTTCACCTGCGCGGGCTAGCTGAGATCCCCGATTGGCTCAATAACATTGCTGTTGTTATGGACAGCGGCAGCCGTGAACTAGAGCCTCTTCTCGATGAGCAACTCAAATCCTATCATGTGAATGTTTTTGCATCGAAAGCCAAAGCACAATATTGGCTTGTTATCGAAAATGATTCCTTTCAAAAACAAATTACTAACGTGAGTGCCAGCACCACTCCTCGTCAATATCTATTACTTTATACCGTAACATTCTCTTTGACTAAAAATTCCGGGGAAACTTTACTGTCCAGCAATACGGTGTCCGTCACTCGCCAATTTACGCTCAATAACGATCGAATATTAGGTTCAGATTATGAGGAAATGACCTTTAAGCGAGAAATGGAACGTGAAGCCTCTAGTCTTATTATCAGTCGCTTAAGCGCTGCGCATCAAAATACTAATTATGCTCATTAAACAAAATGGATTTAATTTAATATTACCCACGCCTCTACCAACGCTATTTATTCTAGGTGGTAACGAAACTTTTCTTATTGAGCAATTTAGGCAACAATTTAAACACACCTGGCTAACAAACAATAAGGTTGACGCAGTGGAATATCAACGTATTGATATTGTTCAAGCACAAGACTGGCAACAAGTTGCTTCCGCTTTTGGTAATTATTCTCTTTTTTCAACCGTGACTATTATTGATGTACTGTATGATAAAAAGACCTTAGATCAAGACAGCAAACATTTTATCCGCGATTATCTTGAACGCGCAGATCCCTCGTGTCTTTTGTTACTTCACCTCCCTCAGCTATCCAGTACAAACTTAAAATTTTTGACTGATGATCCTCGCGCAGCAGTATGCCCTGTCAAAACTCCCGAGAAATCCATCGTTGAGCGCTGGATTTCTGATGAGTTACAAGCCCATTACAAACACTTTTCAGCCACATTGCCCCGCTTGATTTACCAATATACTCAAGCCAATTTATTAGCCTGCTCGCAAGTCATTGAAAAAATTAAATTAGCGGAAGACTCAAGAAATCAATTAACAGAAAAATCTGTTCTTCTGCAGTTAGAAAATCAATGTAATTATCAATTGTATGAATTAAGCGATACGTGCTTAATGGGTAATACTGGCAAAGCACTGTTAGTTTTTCGTTATGCCTTGGAGCACCGCTATGAGCGAACGCTCATTCTTTGGATTCTTACACAAGAAATTCGTCTTTTATTGCAGTTGAATGAGTCCAAGAAACAAACTAATAATTCTTGGCAGGCTATAATAAAACAACTTAAAATATGGCCTAATCGAGTTCATTTATACCAGAATGCTTTGCAAAGACTAGACAAAAAAACGTTAACTTCATTACTATCTTGGTGCAGCAAGCTGGATCAAGATATTAAAACAACACAAACCAATCAAATTGACAGCGCCTTTGAGTTGCTGATTGTTTCATTATGCCTTGGTAAGGAAATGAATCCTCTTGAATAATTTATTAATTTTTGGCGGAACCTTCGATCCCGTTCACCTCGGTCATATCAATACAGCTAAACATATCCAACAATTTTTTAATTTTGATCAATTTGCTTTTTTACCTTGCAAACAACCGGTGTTAGACAAAAGCTCGTTAACAAGCCCAAGCGAACATCGCCTGACGATGCTTAACTTAGCCCTTGCTGAGCAAGATAAGCACTATCATTTTTATGTCGATCATCATGAGATTTCGCGAAACTCGCCTTCCTACATGACTACAACCTTGGAAGAATTTCGTCAAGAGTTAGGAAAGAAATTACCTATTACCTTATTAATGGGTTTAGATGCTTTTTGTCATCTGCCGCAATGGCACCAATGGCAAAAACTAATTAAATTAGCAAACTTATTAGTCATTGCGCGTCAAGGATACAAGGAAACACCAATGCCCGAAGAGGTTAAGACTTTATTGCGCACCCATGAAACCACCAATCAAAAAACACTGTTAACAACATCTCATGGCTTAATTACGCGTTTTGATGCCGGGAAGTATGATATATCATCAACAAAAATAAGAAGCGTTTTAGTAGATAATAAAACAATTGGCGATGCCCTTCCAAATTCAGTACATCACTATATTATTGAAAACAAACTTTACTTTTTGAACTAAAAAAGTCGATTAATTGGTGGTGCAACATTTATTCTGCCAAATTAAATTGGCTTAATTAGATAGATCGCCATTAGTTATACTTTAAGAATCACAGCTTTTAGCCTAAAAGAGTACTTGGTTTTTCTTGCTCCTGCTCAATCCACTGGACTTTCTGCATCACATTAGGCAAGTGCGCATTTAACCATATAGTTAAGGGAGAAAAACGTGGGTAAAGACTAGAAGCGCGGAAATAATTATCATGCGGTATCGATGTCATTTCCAAAACCACAATTATTAAAGACACGACAAAAACACCACGAAAAAAACCAAAGCCCATACCTAATAAACGATCTGTACCACTTAATCCCGAGCGTTTTAAAATAAAACTTAAAGTTGCATTAACGATACCGCCAGCAACCAAGGTTCCTACTAAAATTATCGCAAAACCTGTAATCTTACGAGCCGACAGATCTTTAATATAGTGTTGTAAAAAAACCTCTGCAGATGCTGTATAGTGATAAGCCAACCAAAAACCTAAAACCCAAATACCTAAGGCAATCAGCTCCTTAACAAAACCACGTACCAAACCCGTCATCATTGATAAACCAATGATCACAAGAATCGCAATATCAACCCAATTCCAAGACATACTGCCTCCGAAATCATAATAAATCAACGCGATTGAACGCTTAATATGATCAAAAAATGTTGATTTCCAGTTTCTCCCATACCGCAGACATGGACTTTATCAAAGTTAAGCCATTCCTTTAATAATAAATCCATTGATTTTCACCGCTTCTACCAACTGCTTCTGCAGACGTAGAGCCTGTGTTCGTTCCTTAGCATACCCAACAACGACTTTATAATAAACACCCCCATTTTTCCCAATCACTTTATTGTACTGCGCGTGATAGCCTTTATTTTTTAGTTTGTTCACCAAAGCAACGGCATTGCCATGAACAGCAAACATTGCAAGCTGAACTCCGTACGAATTTCGCGCGACAGGAGGTAATTGGACTGTAGGTAGTTTCTTGGCTAACGCTGGTTGAGATGTTGGTAGTTGAACATGAACCGGCTTAATTGATGGGAGTTGGGATAAGTTAGAATCATTTGCTCTTACGGGCTTTCCTATTTCAAGCTCCGCTGTTTGCACGAGTTGTGATAATGAACCTAATTTTTTATCAGCCTGGTGTAAAGACTCCCTTTTATTATCATTTTGAACCGTGACGTTGGATGATAATAACCTCGGATGAGATGATAAAGATTGCGCTTTAGCCAAAGCAGGCGTAGGAAATGAGGATTTTTCCACTGAAGGAATATCAACATGAGCAACTTTAACCGTTTCAAAAAGTGCTTTAGAGTCACGCACCGACACTTGAGGTAAAATTGGTTTGGGCGGTAATTTAACAGAGAGACTTACCGTGTCTTCAAGACGGCGTTGTGATTTTTTTAAAATAGCTGGAGCAAAAACAATACCAATTGATAGAATTACTGTTATACCAACAAATCGATGTTTAACTTTTTCGTCGACAACTATTTTCATTTTTACTCCCTTTCAGAGCTAGTTACTCCATGTTTTATCCAAGCTCTAGATGATTAATAAAGGCAGATAACACCCCATTCACTGTCAAAAAAGAACCATAAACAACAATTAAATCACCCGCCACTGCATTTTTACAAGCGTCTTGATAAGCATCCATTGGGGAATTATAAAATTCTTCGTTTATAATATCATATTTTTTAAAAATTAAGTCACTTTCTGCCGCTGATAGTGCACGTTTCCCACTCAGTAAAACAGGATACCAATGATCAACAAAGCTCATCATCGGCTGAAGCAAAGCATCAATATCTTTATCACGTAAAGCAGCAAACACAGCATGAACACGTTGTTTAACACGCGATTCACAAAGCGTTTTCGCTAAATAGGCCACCGATTGTGCATTATGAGACACATCAAGCAAGGTCTCAACACCGTTAGTCATAAAACGCTGCTGTCTTCCATCTAATGAAATAGAGCGCATTCCTTGATTCCGGGCATGATCCTCTAGTGGCAATTGGTTGTGTAAACAAATCGTTGCCATGACTGCTGCAGCAAGCGCATTGGGATGCCAATGTGATTTTTCAAATTGAATCCTCACCTCTTTATAATAAAAAATAAATTCTTTTTCAGTCAATTGATAATGATAGTGTTGGCCATGAATATAAGACGGGCAACCTAACATTGAGGCGTTTAGAAGCACCGTTTGAGGTGGTGTGTGATCAGCATAAATCATAGGTTTGCCAACCCGTAAAATCCCTGCTTTTTCAAAGCCTATTTCGTCGCGCGTGTTACCCAAAAAATCTTGGTGATCAAAATCTATTGTTGTGATGATTAGCAGATCAGCATCAATAATATTCGTTGCATCAAGACGCCCACCCATACCCACTTCAAGAATAATCACATCAACCTGGGCGCTCTTAAAATATAAAAGAGCTGCTAAAGTCGCCATTTCAAAGTAAGTTAATGCGATAGATTGCCGTGCCTCCTCGATTTGACAAAAAGCACGACATAGGTCGTCATCACGGATACACTGACCATTAATTTTAATTCGCTCATTGAAAATAAGTAAATGAGGCGAAGTGTAGGTCCCTACACGATAGCCTGCCGTATGATAAATGGATTCTAAGGTAGCAACTGTAGTCCCTTTGCCATTGGTTCCCGCAACGGTAATAACAATAGCAGAAGGCGATAAAAGAGACATTTCAGCAGCAACGTGTTGAACACGCGTTAAACCCAGTTTAACCTCATCAACATAACGATTTTCTAGATGAACAAGCCAATCAGACAGTGCCCACTCACGATAAGAACTATCTGTTAGTCGCACGAGAGACCTTAGACACTAATTCCGCAATGGTCGATCGCAAGTTTTTACGTTCAACGATCATATCAATATGACCATGCTCTAATAAAAATTCACTGCGTTGAAATCCTTCAGGCAACGTTTGTCTCACCGTTTGTTCGATGACTCGTGGACCTGCAAAACCGATCAATGCGTTAGGCTCAGCAATGATAATATCGCCTAAGCTAGCAAAACTTGCCGACACACCACCCATGGTAGGATCTGTTAAAACCACAATAAACGGCAACCCAGTACTATAAAAACGCGATAGCGCTGCCGAAGTTTTCGCCATTTGCATTAATGAAAATAAGCCTTCTTGCATTCTAGCGCCACCACTTGCCGTAAAACACACATAAGGACATTTTTTTTCCGTTGCAACTTGAACTGCTCGAACAAATTTTTCTCCAACGGTGGCCCCCATGGATCCCCCCATAAAAGAGAACTCGAAAGAAGCGGCCACAATGGCTTGTTTCTTTAAAAATCCTTCAAGGACAACAAAAGCTTCTTTCTCTCCTGTTGCTTTTTGTGATTGAATAATACGATCTTTGTATTTTTTTGAGTCTTTGAACTTAAGGCGATCGATAGGCTCAAGGTTTGCAGCAATTTCATTCTGACCTGCCTCATCCAAAAATTGAGCAAGCCGCTCACGAGCCGTCAAACGATGGTGATGATTGCAGCTTGGGCATACAGATAGATTCTTAATCAGTTCATTGCGGTAAAGAACTGAATTACAGCCACCGCATTTACTCCAGACTCCTTCTGGAACCCCTTTTTTTTCAGTTGTTCTGACCTTGGAAGGAAATAGTTTCTTAAGCCAACTCATCGACGAATAACCATTAAATAGTAAAACGACATTATACCGCAATCAGCATAATGAGGACAGAGGGGTCTTTTTTCAACCGATCAAGACAAATGTATTATGGTTTTGAACAATAAAACGATCGTTTTTTGCTTGCGTGCCGTACGTTATGCGCGGCACATAAGCATTTAAATCTAATGATACGTGCTTAAAAGCATTTTTCTGGCATTCCAACGCACTGACAGCTACAATTGACAGGAAAAAATGCTGTTATATTCATTAAACTCATTCTCTTCCTACTCTTGTGCTTCATCCCTATCATTCATTTATTTCAAGATTAAAGACTCGATTTTCTCCAAATTCCTATCTACAGCGGCCAGCGTCAAACGTATCGACTCCAACCGCAAGGTTTGGAGCAACGCCAATAAATCCATGGTGAACCTATCTGCGCGGGGAATAAAACTGCACAAAAAATCAGCTAAATTTTCGTTGTCACAAAAAATCGTGTGGACTAAAAAATGTTTATCATTCATGTTTACGACATTAATATGACCTTGACGTCGGCCCGTAACTCGAAAATCAGCATCAAAAAACGTAAATTTAGATAACCTTGGTGATGCACCTTGACTATCCGACAGCAACGAACTTCGTGAAGCCATCGTTGATAACGATGCTGATGGTATTTGTGAAAAAGGCGATAGTGGGCTTTGCAACGAGCTCGCTTTATAATCCGTTAACGTAGAGCTCGCCGATGTTACTTGCACAAAAGATGGTTTGGGCATAATCTTTAGTCCTTTAAAAGTTAAACAGGTATTTAAGAATACATATCTACAAAAAAACAACAGGGTTTATTGATAACTCATTGTTTCGATGCAACCGGCTTATTTACAGTCCTAACGTTCAATTAAACCTCAACTTAAACCATTATACATCATAAAGTCATTGGTTAAGCACCATGACATGATTTTCAAAAATGGCTTCCTATAAAATCTTACAGTTTATTTACGACATTTGGTAGGGAAAATAAACAAAAGAAAATTTGT
>JAOAUB010000070.1 GCA_030157805.1 Legionellaceae bacterium | reverse complement strand
GGAGATCCTTCGCGCAAAAAGACGCGCTCAGGATGACGTAGCTGGGGAGTTACCAGGGAATTTGTATTGTTTAGTTTTTGTCTAGCGAATGACTCGCTTCTTAATTTGGTGAGTTGACTGCGGGCATCTATCGCGCGTAATAAAGCCACATAGCCCCATGTGAGGGAAGTGGCACCTTGTTGTTCACCGGTGTTTAAGTTGATTTGTTCTTTCATGGTGAGATCCGGGGCATATTGTTTGATGAGTTTTAAATAATGATCCCCTTGATTAATAGCATGCTCACGACGTTGTCTGTTTTCAGGGGTGTTGGGCAGTAGCTTTCCTTGAATATAATAATATTCAGCCACACTCGCAGTAAGAAGAAACCATGGATTTCCAACACTTCCCGTTTGATAACCATCGTAAGTGTCTCCGGGGTAGCGCCCAAATAAAATAGTGTGTTTTTCATGATTAATAGGGAATAAAACTTTAAATTGTTGTTTTAGTGCAATAACCGTGTTCTTCACGTAGTCATTATTCGCAGCAAACACGGTATCATGAGCATTGCCGATTAACACTCCAAGAATTACTGCGGAATCAAGTTCAAGATCTTTCTGTGGGCCAGGGTGGGGTACTAAACTTGCGCGAATCAAGTTGTTGCTGTGATCAATATAGTGATTAAGATCGGTTTCAATTTTTAGAGCTTGCTGTTGGTAATAATCAGCAGCAGAAGCATCTTGCTGATTTCGAGCAAATTGAGCGCCTTCTAACAAAGCTTTTCGTTGCACCATTTCGGTGAAAAAATGATGCCCATAGACTTCTTCCCATAGATCATAATTGGGTTCATGCCAATGGTGTGCGACATACTCTAGATCAAGTTTGATTGCACCCATTGTGCGAGGATCCAGTCCGCCAGCGTATAAATGAGAACGCACATAATCATCGTCATGATGTTTTTTCAACAGGGCGTTAGCAAAATGCATAAGAGCTAAGGCACGCAGCGCAGGACCATCATTTTGTGGCCTACCCCATGGGCCAGCATAAGGGGTGCTGTCTAGGTTAAATTTAGGCTCACCTAAAATATCTTGTTCTGGATTAGGATCGGGTTGTTGCTGAATTTTTTGAGTCCATGAGACGTAATTTAATAATTTGATTTTATCGTCATCTTGATCATAGGCTTCATACCAGCTTGCGATGAGCCCCATGGCAATAGCACTATCTCTTATCCAGTCGTACGAATAGTTAGGCATGGCTGTGGAAGGGGATGCAAGAATGGCGCCTTGTTCGGTGATATTATGAAAAAAATTGTTTTTAATTATTCTGATTTCTTGGGTATTAAACACAGGATCATCAGTTTTATCATGGGCCGCGTGAGCTTGCGTCAATATAAGACAAAGCAGGATAGTGGCGATCCTTGTCATGGCATGATTCTCCTTGAATGCGAATTAAAATCTAAAAATAAAACAATAAAATTAAAAATAGACCAGACCATCTATAATACGAATTTTCTAACTGATCAAAATTAAAAAGCATTTGTTGTGGACTGAGAAGATAAATTAATATCATTATATGTTTTCGTGTGCAAACATTATCAGCACAATTTATTTCGTTATTAGACCTCAAAATGGTTTTTTGACGCTTTAGTTTATAAATATTTGACATTAAAATTTATAATAAATTCATAGTATTGAATTATAAGCGAGATTAATAATGCGTATCCCGTTTGCGGAGCCGGTCTCACCCCGCTATATCTATATCAACCCAGCAACGAATGGAGTCCATCTGTTGGTTCCGATGGTTAGCGGCCAAGAAATCAGCACTGATAATACTTGTAAAGCCACCAAAGAATTACAGGATTTTTTTGATGGCGGCGCACTGTGTGAATTAAATGCGTATAAAAGTGCATTAGCATTTGATATTGGATTACTTGAGGAAGGTAACCTACTTCGCACTGCCAAAGAAGACAGGTTAGCTCAAATAGAAGCGTATATTGGGTCGGTTCGAGCCATGCAGCACAGTTATGGTAATGCGATGATTGCTTTTCTGGCAAGACCTTCCAATTTATACAGCATCCAATTGCGGCCACGTGAACAGGATAGTCATTCTCGTGTGATTAATCCTGTATTTAATATTGAACGTAAAAATGTGGCAGGCACTCCTTTATCCGCTTTGTACAATGCCATGCATGCGGTATTTCCCAATGTGGTCATCGGAGCTGTTGATCCTAAAACACAATTAACTCAGGCTGTATTGAGCGCATTACCCCCATCGCCAACACTCCAAGACATCCAACGGGTATTGACGGAGCAATGTCAAACTTTGTTTGGCATTACGGTTGATTTTAATCATCATTTCAAACGCATCAATGAACGAGTTGAAAAACATCCTGTTGATAAAGCCTACATCGATGCTTTGATGGGGTTTGGAGAAGACACAGCGCCTTCAGAGTACATCGATGCCCTTTTATATGATTGCGCTGAAAACCTATGGATTCAAATTCCCACACCACCTTTTTATAAAGTATCCAACATTGCAGAAGGTTTAGCGGCCACTCAACGGAATGAAGCCATTGCTGAACGAACGGAGCGTTTATCGATTCTCACCCAATTCTTTTTAGCCAATATGAATGTGTATTGCCGGGCAAAAGGCATCAGCACTGAGAACTTTGGGGTTATTCTGGATACATCATCCCAGTTAAGTAAGCAATTCACTGATGCTGTTTACAATGCATTAAGTACTGGCGTCAGCGTGGAAAACGCTGTTTGCGTTTTTTTTAATGACCATGCTGCCGAGTTTGAATTAGCTCGCTCTTTAAATAGTCAAGACATCGCCGCCATTCAACAAAAATTTGAACGAACTTACCAAACTGTCACCGCCACCAAAGAAAATCCGCACATGGATGATTTTATGATTTTAGACCTTGAAGCTACGGGAGAAAACGCCTCATTTGTGACGCATCAAGGAGCGATTTGCGTCGATTTTGCCGAAATTATCGACCCAGTAGCCGCTTCAGCGAATCGAGATTATTTTGACGCTATTCGTGCAGATTTTGCTAATCATCCCATTGAGATAACGCAGCAAAATACAGGGATTGCAGGTGAAGTAGACTTTGAGCCTAAAGCCTTACTCGCACGCATTAATGATGACCAATTTGAACAGTTGCCTGAAAAAGTCAAAGCGGCCTGCCGTGCTCAGCCCACCTTTCAAGTATGCCAATTTTTACACGATGTGGCTAAAGGACGTCAAGACGAGGCCGAAGCCTTATTAACTGTAAATTCAGATAATACCCAAACCTTACTGCAAACCTCGGGAATCTTCACTGATTATTCAGGCCGAACCTTCAATTGTACGGCTTATGAATACGCCTATTGGGCTAAAGACACCCACATGTGTCGCATGCTAGAACGTTATATGGATGACGAAACCAAAGTTGCGATGGTTGCACGCATCGATGAAATAGAGCGCATCGATGCCACAACAGGTCAACTAGTCGGCCTGGCTTACAGCCAAGCAGGCCAAGACCATCGCAGCGCCCATTTTGATTTTAAACCACTCAAAGAAGCCTATCAGCGCTACTTTGCTGGCTTTGATGCGCGAAATTGGGTGGCAATGCATACCGCCTGGAGGGATGTGGGTAAAGCACAGCGCGATTTTCCCGCACATGTTGCTCAAGAATATTGCCGACTAGACCGCTCGTTTGACCCGAGGCCTGAGTTCAACGAAGCAACATTACCTCGGGTGTTAACTTTTAACAACTGGACGACTGACACGCTTGATTCTTGGTTTCCTCTAACGGCTTCTAATTCTGGTCTTGGTTTCAATTTTGCATTAATACGCGCTGCGGGCCAGTGGGGGGGGCACGTTGGGCTTGTTGGGCCTGCTGCCGCGATTGTCCATGCGGGTATTGATTTTGGGGCTATAACCCGCCTTGATGAAGTGAGAACTGACGACCTCACACAGTTGCGTGAACATTTAAACCCGCCGGCGATGCCGCAGAGTATGAGCGTTTGATTGCAGCCTGTTTGGGTAGCGTTGCGGCGATGTTTATTGCCGCGCTATCTCGATAGACTTGAATAAACCACTTAAATTTTTCATCGTTATGAATTCGCATTTGAGGTCAATAGATCTAAAATTTAATGTTGACTGGTCACCCGTAATATTTCAGCCAGTGATGTTTCGCCGCTTAAGACTTTTTGAAATCCATATTGACGAATACTTGGGTTAAAGGGTCGAATATAACGTTCAATTTCTTGTAAATCGTCATTGCGATGGATCATGCTTCGTAGCGTTTCATCCATGGTAATGACTTCGTAAATACCAGTGCGTCCTTTATAACCGGATTGATTGCATTGTTCACAGCCTTGAGGCTCTTTAATGAGGGCTAGATTCATATCTGGTAAAAACCCCATCAATTCTTGTTCGTCTTGGCGTAATATGTGTGTTTTTTTACAATGCGGGCATAATTTTCTCACAAGACGCTGGGCGACTAGTCCAATCAGGCTTGAGGCTAACAGAAACGATTCAATGCCCATGTCGTGCAGCCGCGTGATCGCGCCCAGCGCGGTGTTAGTATGCAGCGTTGAAAGAACAAGGTGGCCGGTGAGGCTTGCCTGAACGGCAATTTCGGCCGTTTCGATGTCGCGAATTTCACCAATCATGACGACATCAGGATCTTGGCGTAAAATAGCCCGTAACCCTTTGGCAAAGTTCATGTCGACCTTGGTATTCACTTGGGTCTGACCAATGCCGGGTAAATCATATTCGATGGGATCTTCTATGGTCAAAATATTTCGACTGACTTCGTTTAATTCAGTGAGCATGGCATAAAGCGAGGTGGTTTTTCCAGATCCGGTTGGGCCAGTTACTAAAATAATGCCATGCGGTGTTGTAATCATGTTGTGGATTTTTCGGGCAGTAAGCTCACTCATTCCTAATAAACTAAGATTAAGCTGTGCCGACTGTTTATCTAAGATTCGTAAAACAATGCGTTCACCGTGGTTGGACGGTAAGGTTGAAACGCGAACGTCGACGTTATGATCGCCGATGCGTAAGGAAATACGGCCGTCTTGAGGAACTCGTTTTTCAGCAATGTCGAGTTTTGCCATTACTTTCACTCGAGAAATGACCAAGGGCGCGACACCTCGTTGAATTTCTAGCACTTCATGCAACACGCCGTCAATGCGGTTACGCACCAACACGCGATTTTCGTAAGTTTCAATGTGAATGTCAGAGGCTTTATGTTTGATTGCTTGAGTAAAAAGTGCGTTAATCAAACGAATAATAGGCGCTTCATCTTGATTTTCTAACAAGTCCTCAATGTTTGGAAGTTGCCCGTCGAAATCGGCTAAATTGAGCTCATCATTCATCCCCAAGGCAGCATCAAATGGGGTCACTTGGGATTCATAACAAAGCGCAAGTTGTTGCTGAAATTCATCACTGTTCATTTCTTTAAAGTGCAATTCGCACTGCAAAAACCGTTTGATTTCGGCAAAAATCCAGGGTGCGCGCTGAGGTAAATGATAAATAAGAAAGGTGTTGTCGTCATTGTTGGGCACGGCAAGAACACCGTGAATTTTTGCAAAACTATAGGGTAATTGTTTTTGCATCGCATCCGTGCTATTGAGTCCTAAATCCTTAGCCATGGTGTGATCCCTGCGGGCGTGTGCTGATGGTTTCCTTGCGCGGCG
Organism: Legionellaceae bacterium; assembly: GCA_030157805.1. Taxonomy (GTDB): domain Bacteria; phylum Pseudomonadota; class Gammaproteobacteria; order Legionellales; family Legionellaceae; genus JAOAUB01. Next base: position 32,904 of record JAOAUB010000070.1, on the reverse strand, counting down.
GTGGGTTACTAAACGGCGTGGGTAGATTTGCATTTTTTACGGCAGGCAAGATGACCTTATCATTATTTTGCGCAAATTCTTGATTTCGTAACCACCTCAATTGGTGATCGCGCAAGCTTTTGTATTTATCGCCAGTCACCTGAATGGCTGCATTCGGATCGCGCAAAATGACGGGCTTAATGAAGACCATGAGCACTCTTTTTTCACGATTGCGGCTATTGCGTTGAAACAGTCGGCCAAAGCCTGGGATGTCGCCAAGAATAGGCAGCCTGTTGTCATCATTTGCGAGTGAGTCGGTTACCAAACCGCCAAGAACGACGATATCGCCGCTTTCCACATGAACGGCCGTAACGATACTGCTGATTTTAAAGACCGGGTTGGTGTTGGTGCTATTCAAGGTGGATGGATCAATTGTGTCATTGCCTTGATCAATTTGCAGCTGGATGCCTTGATCGCGGGTAATTTGCGGACGTACATAAAGGTGTAAGGCCACGTTCACGCGGTCGAAAGTGGAATAAGGGCTGGCGGTGGTACCGCCTCCAGCATTGTTGGGATAGGACGTCGTTTGCACGGAAAGTTGACGGCCAACGAGTATTTTGGCTTGACGATTATCAAGTACCACAACGGACGGCGTGGATAAAATATTGGCTTTGCGATCGCGTTGCAAGGCGTAAATTTGGGCTTGGAAATCATTCAGTGAGGTTTTTGAATTGATGATCGCAAAGCCGGGTCTAAAGGATTCTACTTTTCCAGTTTGTTGATTTGATCCCCATTCAATACCTAGATCTTTAATATCAGCTTCATCGACCTCAGCCACCATGGCTTCAATGAGCAATTGGGCTGGGCGAATGTCCAACTGAGTGATGACGGATCGTAAGATCCGAATCACGCTAGGTGGCGCATTGATAATGACGGAGTTGGTGTTGGGCTCAGCAATAATTTGTACTGTGGGCTTGGTCGTTCCTTGACTTTGTGTGTTGGCTGCACTGGTGTTGGGCGACGCTATCGACGTGAGCGACTGCCCATTGGGTGTTGAGGTAAAAGGGTTGCTTGAGGCGCTGGCGCCGGAGTTATTAGCAAAATTAGAGGCAGGATCGGTGCTGTCGATTTCAGGGTGAGTGATGGTGCCGATGGTGGTGCCTACAGCGCCACTGAAGTTGGCCTGGGCAATGCCGGCAAGGATGGGCACTAAATCTTCAGCACGTAAATAGTTGAGGTAAATCACTTGCGTGTTGCTGTTGGTGCCGTAAGGGCTTTGCCTGTCTAATTGTGAAATCAGCAGTCGCAAGCGAAGGCGCTCTGTTCGATTGCCGCTAAGTAATATGGCGTTGCTGCGATCGTCGGCAGCCAGACTGGCTTGGTTTGCAATGCCAGCCCCAGGCTGCGGTTTGACTAATTCTTTCAGCGTTGCTACTAAATCCATAGCGAGCGCGTGTCTTAGCGGAATAATATCCACGCCGTTGGCAGCAGAGCTATCAACTTGGCGAATGATGGTGACCATGCGGCGAATGTTGTTCGCACGCCCAGAAATAATGAGCATATTCGATGGCGCGTAAGCGGAGACATTGCTCCACTGCGGCATTAAAGGTCTTAATACCGGGACTAATTGTTCTGCGGGAACGTAGTGCACAGGAACGACTGCCACCAACATTTCATCGCCTTCGGCATTGATGCTCGGTGAATCAGAGGTGATTTTCGCATCAATGTTAGGAATGATTTTGATGATTTTACCGCTTGGAATAGCGGCATAGCCTGAAATTTGGAGCATGGACAAGAAGACTTGGTAGAGTTCGGCATTGGTAATGGGGGTGCTTGAAACAATGGATATTTTTCCCTGAACACGCGGATCAATTACAAAATTTCGACCTGTGACACGCGAAACCTCACCAATCACGGCGCGAATCTCGGCATTTTTCAAATTCCAAAGCTTTCTTTCAGGGGTGGCTTGGGGGTTGCCGTCGCTCGCTTGGACGTCGATTTGGTTTTTTGGGGTAGAAGACGTGACGAGATTTTTTTCATGATTAGTCTGGCCCGCTTCAATTGCGAAAACCGGTTTTTTTTGAGTCGCCGTGTTTTTAATTTCCGCGTCAGCTGCGACACTAAGGGATGGGCTATTCACGATAAGGCATAGTAAAAACGTGGTTAGAACACCGATTTTTCGTAATGCAAGGTTTAACATAGCTAAAGTCTAAATTAAAGGATTGTGAATCATAACAATAATGGCGCCGATTCCCTAGTGTTTTTAATATCTCGACTTGACTTTATGAGAAATCACCATCACCTAATTCTCCTCAAAGAATAGGCCATTATTTTAACGAAATGACCCAATCTCACCAAGCTTAAGATGTCTGGAGGCTGACATTTTGGCGTTGTTTATTTCATCGTTTTATTATCTTTTTCTAATGGGCAGGACAACGAAGCACTATGGGTATCTACATGAGATTCAATACTTCTGTGATTGTTTTTACTCCAAAACGTAGAAGTATTTTTTGCAACGCCGCTGACCTGCTCGCCAGACTGCGTCTTTGGAGTCTCGTTTGCTGATGACTCCATGTTCGGATCGTCGCTCTCATTTTGATTGATCTCTATGATGCGTGGTGTATTTATTACGTCAATAGTGGTTTGTCTCGCTAAATTAGCGGATATCTGTTTTTCTAATAATTGAATGGCTTGTTGTACTCTTTTATCTCGCTCAAAGGAGAATGGATGTGTACGAAAAAATGAATTTATCTCTTGATTATTGAAAAACTCAAGTTGAAATAATAAGCGTGCTGCGCGGAGTATTTCCAATGCTTCTTGGGGCTTATGTACTCTAATTATATTCTTAATTGCACCTGCATCAGCTCGGTTTTCTAGCACTTGTGACAAATTCGCGCTGATCAAGAGATTTAATATGCTTAGATAAGGAGGATTAATTTTTAAAACAAATATCTCTTTTCCATGCAGGTCAATATCAGTGCTAACAACGTGATTTGCAATATAAACTGCCATAGTTCCCAAAGCTAATCCGGCCGCTCGTAATCTAGGATGACGTATTGCATGAACAATGTTTGTTAATACGATATAAGCACTCAAGGCACTAACCGTTGAATTAACTCCTCCTGTTATTAATGGATGCAATTCATTAATATGAGTTGCTTCGTGCGCGCCAATAAATTTTTCCATATTAGATCGTATTGTAATCCCGCTCTGACCATTTATTGTTTTTGTTATTTCCTCTGTGGACATTTTACTGCGAAACATAATCTTTGGTTGGGTGTCAATTAACATTGTAAAGTTATCTCTAAATATGGACGAAGGATATGCAAAAAAAGTATGTATTTTCCCTCCTTCAATCCATTGATTGACCAGGTGAGACCAGTCTTGATGTTCACTACTAATCATTGGAGTTAATGTTGGTATAAAATGAGGTTTTACATAAGGTGAAAAATGACTATTTACATGAGCTGATATTTCGTCCTTTGTATCAGGGAGAAATTTATTTCCTTCATTAATCCATGTTATGGCTGCTTTATTCATATAGTTGATTAAATAGAAATTTGCCACACCTAAGCCACTTATACATAATAAGCGTTTAAAAACCATTTTATTTACTCCTATACCCAATCAGATTCAAAACGCTTGTTTTAGAGTCTGAAAATTATCATTGATTCTTGTTCTAAACCCGTCAGAAATCACGTCCCATGTCTCACTAAAAAATGTACGTATTTTTTCTTTAAATTCACTGAAAGTTTTAAACACCTGATTATTTTTTGATAATTCATTCATCACCTTCCAAAGCCTTTCAATCGGATTCAAATTTGGACTGTATGGGGGCAAGGTATGCATCACAAATTTTGGATGTGGCGGCGGTTTTTTTAAATGAATTTAACAGTGGCTATCAGTTTTTCTACGCCTGTTCTAATCCAACCCTAAGTGATTTTTGTTTCCTGCGTTGGATGAACACTGTCCATAAAAAGAATCAGTTCGTTTAGGCCAAGCGTTGCCTTTAATTCGTCGTAAGCATCTCAATATAATTATCGACTTATTGTACATCAGTTTTGTTAAGAGATTATTAAGTTGACTTTTTTTAGGGGCAACATGTTTTGTTTTTTTTATTACGAGGTGCTCAGTCACTTGAGCAGCTGTAATGGACAAAAAACTCATGGTGATATGAGCAAAACTCGTGCAATTATGGGCGCTTTAATGATAAAATAGCCAGTTAATCTAATTTGCTATTTTGAGAATCCTTATGGCGCTACGAATTCTTCAGCAGGCATTAACGTTTGATGATGTTTTACTCCTTCCAGCACATTCTCTTGTTCTTCCTAAAGAAGTGTCTTTAAAAGCGAAATTAACTTCGACGATTGAATTAAATATTCCTTTGCTTTCGGCAGCCATGGATACCGTGACGGAGGCGCGACTTGCGATAGCGATGGCTCAAGAGGGTGGTCTTGGTATTATTCACAAGAACATGAGCATTGAAACTCAAGCGCTGCAAGTACGGCAAGTAAAGAAGTTTGAAAGCGGTATGGTGAAAGATCCGATTTCAGTGGATCCCAACACCAGCGTTGAAGACTTAATTCATTTAATTGCTAGGCACCATTTTTCAGGGGTTCCCGTGGTTGAAAACAACCAATTGGTCGGTATTGTGACCAGTCGGGATATTCGCTTTGAAACCAACTTAGCGTTGCCGGTTTCTGCGGTGATGACGCCTAAAAAGCGTTTGGTGACGGTGAAAGAAGGGGCTACTCGTGAAGAAATTCAAGGCTTGTTGCACAAACACCGTATCGAAAAACTTTTGGTGGTCAATGATTCGTTTAATTTGTGCGGATTGATCACGGTGAAAGATATTCAAAAAGCGAAAGAAAATCCATTGGCAAATAAAGATAATTTTGCCCAGTTACGCGTGGGTGCGGCCGTGGGTGTGGGTGAGGATACGGAACGCCGCGTGAGGGCGCTTATTGACGCTGGTGTGGACGTGTTAGTGGTTGATACTGCGCATGGCCATTCTCAGCGCGTGCTTGATCGGGTGGAATGGATTAAGACCCATTATCCCGCGGTGCAAGTGATTGGAGGTAATATTGCAACGGCTGCGGCAGCGCGTGATTTAGTGAGTGCCGGCGCTGATGCGGTGAAGGTCGGCATTGGTCCTGGCTCCATTTGTACCACGCGTATTGTGACCGGCGTGGGTGTTCCGCAAATCACCGCAATTTCAATGGTGGCTGAAGGAGTTCAAGGTAATGTACCTATTATTGCCGATGGCGGCATTCGTTTTTCAGGGGATGTGTGTAAGGCGTTAGCGGCTGGCGCGGATACCGTCATGTTAGGCAGTTTATTCGCAGGCTCGGAAGAATCTCCGGGTGAAATCGAGCTTTATCAGGGAAGAACGTATAAAAATTATCGAGGTATGGGTTCACTTGGGGCGATGTCGCAAGCACAAGGCTCTAGTGATCGGTATTTTCAGGATCATACTTCTAATTTTAATAAATTAGTTCCTGAAGGAATTGAAGGACGCGTTCCTTATAAAGGACCTATTCATTCCATCATTCATCAATTATTGGGTGGCTTGCGATCGTGCATGGGGTATACTGGGTGTAAAACCATCGAGATGCTGCATGAACAAGCAGAGTTTGTGCAAGTGACGCAAGCGGGCATGCGCGAGTCCCATGTGCATGATGTAAGCATCACCAAACAAGCGCCTAATTACCAGATAGATACTGAATAATGACGAATCAAACTCATCAAACCAATGACATCAATGCAAGCCCCTCACGAGGTAGCAAGCGGCATTCGCAACAAAAGCCGGTGCTTATTCTTGATTTTGGATCACAGTACACGCAATTAATTGCGCGGCGGGTTCGTGAAATGGGCGTTTATTGTGAAATTTTTCCCCATGATCTCGAATTTAAAGATTTTGAACAGCTCGATCCTTGCGGCATTATTTTGTCAGGCGGGCCCTTAAGTGTGACCGTGAGCGGTGATGTATCGCCACGTTGTCCTGACTGGGTATTCACCTTATCTATTCCAATCTTAGGCATTTGTTATGGAATGCAGACGATGGCCGTGCAATTAGGTGGTGAGGTTGAAAATTCATCCCTACGTGAGTTTGGTTATGCAGAGCTTCATTTGCATGGGCATAGTGACTTATTGCAAGGTATTGAGGATCGCATTGATGCGGATGGTGGCGCTGCACTGGATGTGTGGATGAGTCATGGTGATAAAGTAACACGTGTACCTCCTGATTTTAAGGTGATTTGTGAAACACGCAACACGCCTATCGCGGGCATGGCTTGCGAATCACGTCCTTGGTATGGCCTGCAGTTTCATCCTGAAGTGACGCATACGCGACAAGGAATGCGTATTTTAAAACGTTTTGTGCTTGAACTATGCGCGGCTCCACCCACGTGGACCGTTGACAATATTATTGAAGAAGCCATTGCCGATATTCGTGCCAAAGTTGGTCAGGAGCGTGTGTTGTTGGCCTTGTCTGGCGGCGTTGACTCCTCGGTTGTGGCGGCGTTGTTGCATCAAGCGATAGGCAGTCAATTGGTATGTGTGTTTGTGGACACGGGCTTGCTGCGTTTAAATGAAGCGTCGCAAGTCATGGACATGTTTGGTCGACACATGGGCTTGTCCATTATTGCGGTGAATGCGGAAGATCGTTTTATGAAAGCTTTACGAGGCGTGTCGTGCCCGGAAGAAAAACGTAAAATTATTGGGCATCAATTCATTGAGGTGTTTGATGAAGAGGCCGCTAAGCTTAAGGACATTAAATGGCTTGCACAAGGAACTATTTATCCGGATGTGATTGAGTCTGCAGGCACAAAGACTAACTCGGTTGCTGTGGTTATTAAATCGCATCATAATGTCGGCGGGTTACCTGAAACTTTAAATCTTAAGTTACTAGAACCAGTTCGTGCTTTATTTAAAGATGAGGTGCGTCAAATGGGGTTGGAGTTAGGGTTGCCTCATAACATGGTTTATCGTCATCCTTTTCCCGGCCCAGGTCTTGGTGTTCGTATCTTGGGTGAAGTTAATAAACATGCTGCGGATATTTTGCGCTTAGCGGATGCAATTTTTATTGAAGAGCTCAGAAAAGAAGGGCTCTATGACAAAGTAAGCCAGGCCTTTGCGGTCTTTTTACCCGTGAAGAGCGTGGGGGTGATGGGCGATGGACGGCGTTATGATTACGTGATTAGCTTACGTGCTGTTGAAACATTGGATTTTATGACCGCGCAATGGGCCCATTTACCGTGGGATTTTCTTTCAAACGTATCGAATCGTATTATTAATGAAGTTCCAGAAGTGTCTCGGGTCACTTATGATATTTCATCAAAACCGCCAGCTACCATTGAATGGGAATAAAGGATGATAAGTATTGGATGCAACAAGCCTACGAGCAGGCATGTCACGCCCAAGAACAAGGGGAAGTGCCTGTAGGTGCTGTGCTGGTGGGATCGGATCATCGTTTAATCGGCGTAGGTTGTAATCAAACCATTCAAGAACATGATCCCTGTGGTCATGCTGAGATAGTGGCCATTCGTAAGGCTTGTCAGGCTCTGCGTAATCATCGGCTACTTAATTCAACCTTGTATGTTACGCTCGAGCCTTGTGCTATGTGTGCTGGCGCAATTATTCAGACACGGCTTTTGCGAGTTGTCTTTGCTACTCGAGACTTTAAGGCAGGAGCGGCTGGCTCAGTCTATAATTTTCTCCAAGGTTATCCTTTAAATCATCGTGTTCAAATTGACGAAGGTGTCATGCAAGAAGAGTGCGCCGCACTGTTGAGTGATTTTTTTAAAGCGCGGCGATGAGTTTTTTGATAACGTCGGCTGCTCATTCAGCTGTAATCGAAATATTATGCTAAACGTTCTTCATCGCGCAAGGTGAGAATTTCAACGCCGGTTTCTGTGACTAATAGTGTGTGCTCCCATTGCGCCGACAAACTATGATCTTTGGTGACCACAGTCCATTTGTCAGGCAACAGACGAGTGTGGTATTTCCCGAGATTGACCATGGGCTCGATAGTAAAGGTCATGCCGGCTTTTAATGCTTCACCGGTGCCGGGTGTGCCATAGTGTAGAACTTGTGGATCTTCGTGAAAAATTCGACCAATGCCATGGCCGCAATAATCGCGAACCACAGAACACCGATTTTTCTCAGCATGTTGTTGAATGGCATGACCGATGTCGCCAAGACGCGCGCCTGGTTTGACGAGATCAATTCCTATCAATAAACATTCATGCGCTACTTTGACAATATGTTTAGCTTTGATTGATGAAGTACCAACAAAAAACATTTTGCTCGTATCCCCATGATAACCGTCTTTGATGACAGTAACGTCAATATTAATGATATCGCCATCTTTTAATTTTTTGTGATTGGGGATCCCATGACACACCACATGATTAAGAGAGGTGCAGATGGATTTGGGAAAGCCATTATAATTAAGCGGAGCAGGGATGGCTTGTTGGACATTTACAATGTAGTCATGGCATAACGTATTGAGTTCATCGGTCGTTATACCTTCTTGAACATGGGGTTCAATCATCGTCAGTACTTCAGCAGCAAGACGTCCTGCCACGCGCATTTTCTCAATTTCTTCAGCCGTTTTAATCGTGCTTGCCATGACTTAATTTCCAAAAAAATTAAACTATACAGGATTTTTGGTGATGATTTAAGGGGGAGATAGGAATGACTTTGGAATTAAAATAATTTTGAAGGTGTTTTGTTTTTTTTTAATGAAATAATCCTGAGATCAGGACTAGGGATATTGAATAAAAGAGAGTATTGTGGTATATATAGCGCGCTTTGAAAAAAGTAAACGAAGTTAAACTAAAACTACACACACGTTTCGTCACATAGGGCAGGGTCCCGGTTGGGTGCCTTATGGGAAGCGTGGAGGCCTAACCCTGGAGAAGTCAAATGAACCTTAGTATGCGTGAATTGTTAGAATCGGGCGCTCATTTTGGGCACCGCACTCGGTATTGGAACCCCAAAATGGAACCTTATATTTTTGGTTCTAGAAATAATATCCATATTATTAATTTGGAAAAAACGTTGCCCATGTTAAAAGATGCAACGAATTATATTGGTCGATTGGCATCAAACAGAGCAAAAATTCTTTTTGTAGGTACAAAAAGGGCGGCTCAAGAAAGCATTCGGGAGCATGCTAAACGTTGTGGAATGCCTTACGTGGATTATCGTTGGTTGGGTGGTATGTTAACCAATTATAAAACAGTCCGTCAGTCTATCTTTCGTTTGAAAGAACTTAAAGAGATGCGTGATCGAGGCGCGTTTGCTGGCATGATTAAGAAAGAAGGGCTTATGTTGAGTCGAGAACTTGATAAGCTTGAGCGTGGTTTAGGTGGAATCGAGGACATGAACGGTTTACCGGATGCCTTGTTTGTGGTTGATGTGGGCTATGAAAATATTGCAGTGGAAGAAGCTCGTCGTTTGAAAATTCCTGTGATTGGTGTTGTCGATACCAATAATAATCCGGATGTGGTTGATTATTTGATTCCAGGTAATGATGATTCCATGCGCGCTGTGGAGCTTTATGTTCGTTGCGTTGCGGATGCAATTATTGATGCTAAGCAAGGAAATACGGTGGCAGTCACTCCTTCTGATGCAAATTACGTTGAAGTGCCTGTTGAAAAAGAAGCCGGTGAGGCAAAAGAGTAGTTCCTGGTTGGATGTTTTATTTGATACTAGAAAGGGCACTACGACTAAAGTAAGGCCCTTTTTTTTACTGTTGATTTGGAGAGTGTGTTATGGCGATTAGTGCCGCTTTGGTTATGAAGTTACGTGAGCGTACGGGTGCCGGCATGATGGAATGTAAAAAATTTCTTGTTGCCACAGAGGGTGATATTGAATTAGCAATCACAGAAATGCGTAAAGCTGGGCAAGCGAAGGCAGATAAAAAGGCTGATCGCATTGCTGCTGAGGGAATTATTGCGATTGCGCGATCTGAGGATGGTCGTGCTGCTGTGATGTTAGAAATTAACAGTGAAACTGATTTTGTTGCGCGAGACGCCGGTTTTACAGCGTTTGCTGATCAATCTGTTAAAACGGCACTAACGACGAACGTAAGCGATGTTGCTGAATTAGGCCAGCAATCCATTTTAGAAAGTCATGAAACCGTTGAGGAAGCCAGGCAACATTTAGTGGCTAAGATTGGTGAAAATATTCAATTGCGACGTTTAGTTCGGGTTGCGTGTGATGGTGTGGTTGGGACTTATCTTCATGGAACACAAATTGGCGTGGTAGTTGCGTTAAACGGTGGTAATGAGCAATTAGCTAAAGATATTGCGATGCATGTTGCGGCTAGTCGTCCTGTGGTTGTGAGTCGTGCTCATGTTGCTCCTGAATTAATTGAAAAAGAACGTGAAATATTCATGGCACAGGCGCGTGAAAGTGGAAAGCCTGCTGAGATTATTGAAAAAATGGTCGAAGGACGTATCAATAAATTCGTTGATGAAGTCAGCTTGCTTGGACAAGCTTATGTGAAAAACCCTGATCAGAAGGTGAGTGATTTATTAAAACAACATCAAGCTGAAGTTATTTCATTTGTTCGTTTTGAAGTAGGTGAAGGCATTGAGAAAAAAGAAGATAACTTTGTGGCTGAAGTGATGGCTCAGGTACGAGATCAATCATGAGTTCGAGTCATCCACGGCTAAAATACAAGCGGATATTATTAAAATACAGTGGTGAGGCTTTGATAGGAAGCTCCCAATTTGGGATTGATCCTGCTGTGCTTGATAAAATGGCTCGTGATGTTGCAGACCTGATTCAAATGGGTGTTGAAGTTGGACTGGTCATTGGCGGTGGTAATTTATTTCGTGGCAAGGCTTTGTCAAAAGCTGGACTTGGTCGTGTTACAGGTGACCACATGGGGATGTTGGCAACGGTCATGAATGCGCTGGCTTTACGTGATGCCTTAGAGCGTATTGATTTACCGGCGCGGATTATGTCCGCGATTCCCATGCTTGGCGTTGTTGATTCTTATCATCGCCGCAAGGCACTGACGCATTTGCGTCATGGTCAGGTTGTTATTTTTGCAGCGGGAACAGGAAATCCATTTTTTACGACAGATACAGCAGCTTGTTTACGCGCCATTGAAGTGGGTGCAGACATCGTGCTTAAAGCCACGAAAGTGGATGGTATTTATAGTGAAGATCCCGTTATTAATCCAAATGCAACGCGTTATGATTATTTAACGTATCAAGAGGTTTTGCAACAAGGCCTACAGGTTATGGATTTAACAGCAATTTGTTTGTGCCAAGAACATGGGATGCCGTTGCAAGTCTTTGATATGTCACAACCAGGAGCTTTGAAGCGGATTGTTCAAGGTGATCGAGTTGGCACTGTAGTTGGATCTTAAGGAGACATTATGATCAATGAGATTAAAAACGAAGCTGAAAAACGGATGAAAAAAGCAGTTGAAGGGCTGCAGCATGAATTAACTAAAGTACGAACGGGGCGTGCTAACGCAGGCTTATTGGATCATATCCAAATTGATTATTATGGAACATCGTCGCCGATTCATCAGGTGGCCAGTGTGACGGTGAGCGATGCGCGTACGTTATTAGTGACACCTTGGGAAAAATCGATGGTTGCCGCGGTTGAGAAAGCAATTTTAACCTCAGGCTTAGGATTGAACCCCTCGACCGCTGGAAGTGCAATTCGTATTCCTATGCCGCCTTTGACGGAAGAGCGTCGTAAAGAGTTGATTAAAGTCGTGCGCCAAGAAGGAGAGCAGGGCCGAGTTTCTATTCGTGGCATACGTCGTGATGCGAATACGCAGTTAAAAGAGTTGGTGAAATCAAAAGATATTTCTGAAGATGATGAACGTCGTTCAGGTGATATTATCCAAAAATTAACCGATCACTACATTGAAGAAATTGAAGTTGTTTTGACTGAGAAAGAAAAAGATTTGATGGCAATTTAAAAGCCGTAGTTCAAATTTGATCTGACCGTCGCTCATTTTTTTGAAGCCACCGTCAGATCAAAGATGATGCTAATTCACTGTTTTGTAAAAATAATTTCCTCCTTTATTCCTCAATTGTATACACTTGCACCAGGTGTGTTGTTGATTGCTGAAGTCGAAGTCTGTGTCGATATTCCTAAGGATATTTCTCATGAATCAATTATTCTTAGAGGCCTTATGATAAATGATTTGATGTGTTGCTCTCTTTGACAGTGCAAATGCTAAATTACTTTGCTAGAATTAGATCGTACAAGGTAGTGTTTGTATGTTGTTATTATTGTAACTCTATATTAAGGAAAATTAATCATGAAAAAAACATCATTAGCTGTTGCTGCATTATTATCTACTGTTTCTGTTGGTGCTATGGTTTCTGCCGCTTACGCAGCTCCTGCTTCAACTCATTTAGCTGCTTGTAAAGGTTGTACCGGTTGCAAAGGCTGCACAGGTTGCAAGGGCTGCACAGGTTGTAAGGGCTGTACAGGTTGCAAAGGTTGTGCAGGTTGCAAAGGTTGTGCAGGTTGTGCAGGCAATTAATTAGCATTTTGAATGATTTTTTCTATTGCTGGGTGGAACATTAAGTTGCCACCCAGGTTTCGTTGATAGTGATGAGCATGTTGATCCTTCCCGAATTTACTCTTCCTCAATTAAGCAAGCCGGAAAAAGCTCGGTTGTTGCGTTATGCGCAGCAAGTTCTTGAAGCGCAGCAACAAATGACCACCAAGCGAGGAAAAAACATTCTTCATTATACCTTGGAGAAAAAGCGTCGTCATGTAAGCATGAATCATTATCCTAAAGGTGATCGCATTGATCACGATACTGGTGCGCAGTATTTTTATCATTGTCATCGTGAAGACTATGACACTGCGGAGCACGGTCATTTTCACTGTTTTTTACGTTACAAACATATTCCCAAAACTATTAAACCAACGCCTTTGTCTGACTGGGATAAGAACATGGATAATCCCATGACACACCTCGTTGCAATTGCGATGAACTGTTACGGTCATCCGGTTCGTTTATTCAGCGTGAATCGTTGGATATCGTACGAAGTTTGGTACGACGCAAAACACACCTCTCGATTGCTTAAGCAATTTAAAATGACCAAGCAAGACAGTGATTATTGGCAGGTTCTTGATCGCTGGGTGGAGGGAATGCTTCATTTGTACGCGCCGCAAATCCAATGGGTGAATCATTCGCGTGATCTCGCTATTGCTCATCATCAGTCAATTTACCCCAACAGTCATAGTTATGAAGATCATCAATTGGAAGAATTGTCTGAAATTCCTATTAATTTGAACACTCAAATTCAATGGCTGCTTCAAGAAGAGCTTGAATCAGAGTGTTCTTAAAATTAAACCACGAAGGCCCTTGATTCTAAAAGTTAACCCCAGGTAATTTCTTTTCGGGCATTTTCAGCGCTGTTTGTTCTTGGCTTGCTACGGGATAGGCGCAATAATCGGCAGCAAAATAAGCGCTGGGTCGATGGTTGCCGCTTAAACCAACACCGCCAAAGGGTAGGTTGCTTGCGGCTCCTGTTGTGGCTTTATTCCAGTTGATTAAACCGGCTTTAATTGAATTGTAAAACATTTGGTAATGATTCGGATCATCACTGATTAATCCGGCAACGAGTCCATAGCGAGTTTGATTAGCCAAGTGGATGGCGTCTTTAAAGTTCTTATAACGATAGACTTGAATAAATGGGGCAAAGATTTCATCATCTGGTGGATTTTTAACTTTTGTCATGTCAATAATTCCTGGAGAAAGAAGACCGGTTTTATCTTTTAACAGGGTCATTTTTAACAAGGATTTTCCGCCAAGATCAATCAGTTGTTGTTGTGTTTGTAGGTGAGCAAGGGCGTGCTCGTGGCGGATAATGGGGCCCATAAAGGGCTCGGGGAGCTCGGTGTGCGGGCCAATTTTAATAGTTTGGCAGGTGCTTATGAATTCTTTTAAAAAAGTATCACCCCAAGAGGACTCTGGCACCAGTAAACGTCGTGCGCAGGTGCAGCGTTGTCCTGCTGTCATGAGCGTTGAAAGTAAACTGATATAAAGAGCTGCGTTCATGTCTTTGACTTCATCAATGACGAGAGCATTATTTCCGCCCATTTCTAACGCTAAGATAACCTCGGGTCTGTCGGAAAAGAGAGCATTGATTTTCTTGCCGGTTTGATAACTGCCGGTGAAATAAACGCCTTGAATATCTTGCTCTAACAGATGTTGTCCTGTGGTGCTTCCTCCTTGAATGCAGTTGATGACGCCGGACGGTAAATGAGACGCATGCCAGCATTGCATGATGACTTCAGCGACTGCGGGGGTGAGTTCGCTGGGTTTATAAATGACGGTGTTACCAGCCAAAAGTGCAGGCACAATATGGCCATTACTTAAGTGCGCTGGAAAATTGAAAGCACCTAACACGGCAACGACACCATGAGGTTTAAAGCGCAGGCAAGACGAGCCATCAGGGGTGCTTGTTGTTTTTTCAGCAGTTCGCTCATGGTAAGCTTCAATAGAAATGTTAATTTTTCCAATGACCGCACTCACTTCCGTAAGGGCTTCCCAGTGCGGCTTTCCGGATTCACACGAAATGATTTCAGCCAAATCAGCGCGCCGTAATTCAACTTGTTTTGCAAACTCCTTCATATAATTGGCGCGTTCATCAACGCTTAATAACGACCAGGCAGGCAAACTCTGTTGAGCGGCATGAAAAGCGTTGTTGACCTCATGCGGTGTTGCCATACAACCTTGCCATAGCAAGTTGTTATTCGCGGGGTTAACTGAGCTGAAAGGGGAGCCTTTACTATCAACCCAGTGGTTATGGATATAGTGTTTGCCTGTTAAATGGACGTGAGTTTGCATGAGAGTTCCTTTTTATAAGGGTGTTATTCTTAGTTGTTCGCCAGGGTTGATTTGTAATAATTGCGCCGTTTTTTTGCTGACGATGCCAGTTTGTTGGCGCTCGTCGAAGAGTATGGATTCGATGGTGGCACGAAGATTCAATTGCCTGTTGGACAAAAGATATTTAGGTGTGTGAGGAAGCTCTTCGTCGTCGACAACTGTTTGAATTGTGACGATTAAGCTTTGTGCGATGGTTTTGATTTCATGTTGTGCTGCTTCAATGGTAGGTCCTCCATCAAAAATATCGACGGTATTTTTGTAATAAAAACCCTCATTGACTAAAATGTTCATGGCGGGTACTGTTTTTTCATTGGGTTTTCCAATGACGTTTTGAGCTTCCTTGGGAAGTAAATTAATATAAATCGGTGTTTTGGGTAGAAGATCGGCAATGAATTTTTTTTCTGTGGTCATGGTTAAATGATCTGCCCTTGCAAAGGGCATATGGAAAAAATGCTGCCCCACGTGTTCCCAAAACGGCGAGTGTCCAGCTTCATCGGAGACGCCCCGTAATTCAGCAACAATAATCGGTGCGAAACGTTCTGGATGATCTGCCATAAATAAAAAACGGGCTCGTGACAGTAAAAGGCCATTTCCGCTATGTCGAGCATGGGGTTCTAAAAAGAGCGTGCAGAGTTCACTTTTTCCCTCGTTATCGTAAGTTGGCGTAAGTAACTCATAGTCACTGCGGATATTGAAAGCGTCGCAAGACTGTGAGATTGGTGAAACTTGGTAGGAATAAAAGGGTAAATCATGCCCAGTGCAAGCTTCTATCGCGGAGGTTCCAACAATTTTATCATTCTGAAGATCTTCAAGGACAAAGAGATAATATTCATCCCCTGGGTTAAGTACTCTTTTTTTGAGGGAGTCGCAAGCTCGAGTTAGTCGGCGTTCTAAAAAGTCTTTATCATCGGGAAGTGTTGTCATACCAACGCCTGTGTGTTGGCTTAATTGATAAATACCGTCGAGATCGGTGAGTTGGGCTGTTCGAAATAAGATCATTGCATTAACTCCTCAAGCCCGCCGGAGGCGAGATCTTGTAAAATAAGTAAACTTAAAGCAGCGCGTTCGGGCAGGCTATCAAGCAAAATATATTCTTTGGGGCTGTGAATGTGTCCACCACGCACGCCCAATGTGTCAAGGACAGGGATGCCGTGCTGTGCCAAATTATTACCGTCGCAACAACCGCCACTGTCTTGCCAGTCAAGGGTCAGACCAAGGGATGCGCCTAGGTTTTGAATACGTTGAAATAATCGAGTGGTTGCTTTATCAACGGTTTTAACGGGGCGTCCAAACGCGCCATGCAGCGTTAAGGTGTAATCTGATCGTTGTAATTGATGAATAATAGCATCTATTTTTTCATAGACCCAGCGCTCATCGGCTGACGAACTGATGCGTACATCCAATTTGACGACCGCTTTAGAGGGGACCATGTTGAGTGCTTCGCCTCCTGCAATTTTTCCAACATTAATGGTCACGCCTTCTTGGTGAAGGTTTAACGCATGAATGGCAATAATGGCTTCAGCTAAGTAGGCAATGGCATTGCGTCCTTCATAAAATGCGCGGCCTGCATGAGCGGATTTTCCGGTGGCAACGAGCGTTAATTTTCCGCTGCCTTTGCGATTCTTGGCGAGTGTTCCTCGATCATTCATGGCCGGTTCGTAGACGAGTGCGGCTTGATAACGTGGAGCAATTTGGTTGAACAAATGACTTGATGCTGGCGAGCCTATTTCTTCATCACTATTAATGACGACATCCCAGCCGATAGTTGGGGCAATGTCCATTTTTTCAAAGGCGCTTAAGGCATGCAAGATAACTAAGAGTCCGCCTTTCATATCCGCGACTCCAGGGCCATTTAACGTATTTTTATCGAGGTAATTTAACGTTTGGAAGGAATCATGAATACCATAAACGGTATCCATGTGCCCACTGAGTAAAATACGCCGGGACAGTGAAGGACGCTTTTGAATAAAAAGTGCATGACCAAGGTGTTGTTCAACCATGTCGCCGGTCATGTCGAGGGTTGAAACAGGTGGTAATGCTTTGTTTTCAATCGAATCGGCAAGGGGTGTGAAGGCAGCCGTTAATGTTTGACTCATGAGGTTTAGGCCGTTGAGGTTGGTGGTGCCTGAGTTGATGTTACAAAATTCATGTAACTGTTCAATCATGATGGATTGGCTGTCTTTGATCAGGCTAATGAGCTCTTTAGTGGGTTGACTTATCAAAGGTTCGTTTCCTTAAAATCACTTAAATATAGATAGAGTATAACTTGAGAAATTACGCAGGCCCCAGTAGTATTGATTGAATCATTAACCAAACGATGAGGCAAGTATGTTTTGGGGTAGTATTGTGGCATTGGTGACGCCAATGTCAAATGACGAGGTCGATCTGCCGCGCTTGCGCGACTTGGTGGAATTTCATATTGAATCAGGAACCCAAGCTATTGTTGCTGCGGGGACAACCGGCGAGGCGGGTACCTTAAGTCGCGCTGAGAAAGTGCTCGTGATTAAAACGGTGCTAGAGCAAGCACGTGAACGAATTCCTGTGATTGCGGGGACTGCCGCGAATGCCACCCGTGATTGCATTGAGATGACGCAACAGGCTATGGAGTGTGGTGCTCATGCGGCGCTCATTATGACACCTGCTTATATTAAACCGACGCAAGAAGGGCTTTATCGCCACTACAGTTTAATAGCTCAGGCTGTGGCGATTCCTATTATCCTTTATAATGTTCCTAGTCGCACAGCCTGTGACTTAATGCCTGAAACCGTAGCACGACTTGCCAAAATTTCAAATATCATTGGTATTAAAGAAGCCACGGGTCAATTGCCTCGATTGCAGCAGATTTTGCGAGATTGTGAAGATAGTCTTGACATTTATAGTGGCGATGATGAGACGGCGGCGGCATGGATGTTAGCTGGTGCTAAAGGGGTCATTTCGGTCACAGCGAATGTAGTACCTCGTTTGATGGCTAAATTATGTGATTTTGCTTTGGATCAAGATCAGGTGGAATGCCTTCGTATCCATGAAAAGTTGTTGCCTTTGCACAAATCGTTATTTGTTGAGGCGAATCCAATTCCCGCAAAATGGGTGTTAAGTCGAATGGGAAAAATTCAGAATGAGTTGCGGCTGCCGTTAACACCTTTGTCGGAGCATTATCATGCGACACTTGACGACGTGATAAAAAAGCTTGAATTGATTTAATTGGGGAATGTTGTGAGTAAACGTATTGTTATCAGTGCTGTTGTTTTATGTCTTGTTGCTTGTTCGTCACAATTTACCAGCAATGGTGATAAACTTTATTTGCGGAGCAAAAATGGTCCTGGTATTGTGGTTCAACCGCCGTTAACGGATACCAACATCAGTCATTTTTATGATTTGCCGGCGCAACAAGGCAAGCGTCCTAAGGTGAGTGTGACTCCGCCTCTTATCGAAGCCAATCATCAACAAGAGTAGGTTAAAAGCCGATGTCCACGGATCAAAATGAGCAAAAGAAGATTCAAGAATTATCGCAGCGCTTAGTTGACGCTCAACGTACGATTCGTATATTGGATAGTATTAAATGGGATGATTCGATTAAACAGGAATTTTTCAAATACAAGGCGAGTCAACTACCTCAGGTTACACTTGATTACTACAAGAACAAACCGCTTCCTTTTGACACTAGAGAAAAGCAGGAAGAGTTTCGTTTGATTTTGCGTGATGCTCAAAATGTTTTGGGTCAATATTCGCCCGTCACGCGTTTGATTAAACGTCAATGTGAGGAATACTCTCGCGCAGTTCAGATGCTTGCTGCACGAGGGACGCCTGCGTTTTCTGAATTATCCATGGAGTTATATGGAAGCCCTGACGATGTTTTTTATGCTAGCGGTCCTCGTTTAAGCGAATTAGGAAGTTTGCTGTTTGATCTTTTAACGGTGCTTGATGTGCAGTTGCAGTCGGAGGCGGATGTTAAGAGTTACACGCCGAAACAAGCGCAGGAAGTTTTGCAAGCAAGGTTGAGCGTTTTTTTTGACCAACATCCCGGTCGGGTCACGGTAGTGGTGAGTGATGATATGGTTGCGGATGCTGCTGCTGGCGCAGATACCATCAAGCTTAGTCAGCAAGCCATGTTTAGTGAGCGTGATTTACGTTATTTAGAGGTTCATGAAGGTTGGGTTCATGTCGGTACGACTTTAAATGGCTCAATGCAACCGTATTGTTTTTTTCTATCAAAAGGCTCTCCATCCAGCAGTGTCCTTCAGGAAGGTTTGGCCGTGATTACGGAGGTCATTACTTTTTCTTCTAACCCTGGGCGTGTGCGTAAGATTGTTAATCGTGTCATTGCGTTAGATAAAGTTCGGCAGGGTGCTAATTTTCTCGATATTTATCGCTATTTTATCGAAGGGGGTATGAGCGAGGAGGATAGTTACAACAACGCCGTGCGAATATTTCGAGGAAGTATTCCGGAAGGAGGATCGTTTACTAAAGATCTTGCTTATGCAAAAGGGTTTTTGATGACTTATAATTTTATTCGATTTGCGATTAGTCAACATCGAGTTGATTTAATTCCTTTGCTTTTTTCAGGGAAGTTTGTTTTGGATGATTTGCCTTTATTAGCTGATTTACGCGATCATGGCTTATTAATTCCGCCGGTTTATTTACCGACACCCTTTCGTGATTTGTCGGCATTAAGTGCCTGGATGAGTTTTTCATTGTTTATTGATAAGTTTAGTTTGACTGAAGTTCAAAAAAACTTTCGTTTTTTGTTAGGTTAGGAGATTGAGTTATGACCTTTGTTGTCACCGAAAATTGTATTAAATGCAAGTACACTGATTGTGTTGAGGTTTGTCCTGTTGATTGTTTTTATGAAGGCCCTAATTTTTTAGTGATCGATCCCGATGAGTGTATTGATTGTGCCTTATGTGAACCAGAATGTCCTATCGAGGCTATTGTTTCAGAGGATGATTTAACGGAAGAGCAACAACAATTTAAGGAGTTGAATGCCGAGCTTGCTAAAAAATGGCCTAACATTACGGCGATGAAAGACGCGCCACTTGATGCTAAATCATGGGAAGGAGCTTCAAATAAATTGCAACATTTGGAAAAAGACTGGAAAAAGTGATGAGCGTGATAGTTGCTGAGGTAATGAAATAGACTCATCCACGCTTAGAAAAGCGAATTAGGCCCTCAATCGCATGAGTAAAAAAAAAGCTAAAGCTAAGACAAAAGCTTCTGAACATCGGCGGGATGAGGCGATAGCCAACAGTGATCGTCTTTTTGGACCCCAAGGACGTTTAAGCACCGCTTTGCCTGATTTTACACCGCGCGCTTCTCAGATTGCGTTGGCTCGTGCGATTACACAGGCTATTTACAATCAATCGATTTTAGTGGCTGAAGCAGGAACAGGCACCGGAAAAACCTATGCCTACCTTGCCCCGAGTTTATTAAGTGGCAAGAAAGTATTGATTTCAACAGCGACTAAAACACTGCAAGATCAACTGAATGAAAAAGACTTACCGGGCTTAATTAAAGCATTGGGTCTTGGAATTCGTGTGCAAAATTTGAAAGGGCGTTCTAATTATCTTTGTCATCATCGTATTCACCTTCATGCTGAACAAGGACAGTTCACCAGTCCTCATCTTGCCCATGACATGGCTCTAGTTCGTGAAAAACTGCCCAGGCTAAGGCGTGGTGAGCGCAGTGAATTGCCTGAAATTAAAGAAGATTCTGCGTTATGGTCTTATGCGACCTCAACGGTGGATAATTGTTTAGGAACGGAATGTGAGTATCAACAAGAATGTTTTTTAGGCAAAGCACGTAAGCGAGCTTTGACGGCGGATGTCGTCGTCATTAATCACCATTTATTTTTCGCCGATTCGCGTTTGAAAGAGGAGGGTCTTGGCGAGCTTTTGCCTTATGTCGAGGTGGTGATTTTCGATGAGGCGCATCAACTCACCGAGATCGCGACCCATTTTTATGGCGAACGCTTTTCGACCAATCAATTGAAGGAGCTTTTGGATGATCTGATGTCTGAATGGCCTTTTGATAATCAAGGCACTCATCCTCTAGAGGCTTTGCGAGGTTCTTTGGAGGAGATCATTCAAAACCTCTTGCATATTATTCCAGAAAAAGAAAATCGTTATACGTGGCAGCAACTCGAACGACAAAGTTTATTTAAGAATTATTGGCAAGGGGTTATTCGTTGGCTGGAATCCTTAAAGCACGGCATTGACGAGGGCGGTCTCACGGAGCATGCTGGCGTGATGCGTTGTGCGGATCATTTAAAAAGTATTCAACTCATTGCAGCACATTTGAATCAAGAGGAACAAGGGACGCTGATTCGCTGGGTTGAGCGTTTTAAACATTCCCTTGTTTTTCATGCAACCCCGCTTGATGTCGCAAGCTCTTTTTCCATGTTGTTAGGCTCGGCTCCTCATTGTGCGTTTATTTTCACGTCAGCTACTTTGACGATGGCGTCTTCGTTTGATTGTTTTACTAAACCTTTGGGTCTGTCAAAGGCTGAAACTTTATTGTTGCCGAGTCCCTTTGATTTTAAAAATCAGGCTTTACTTTATTTGCCGCGGGATATGCCAGATCCTTATGATGCACACTATTATGAAATGTTATTAAGCAAAGCCTTACCGATTATTGACGCTTGCGGTGGTCGGACATTTTTTTTATTTACCAGTCATCGCGCTTTACGTTGGGTTGCGGAACGATTATATAATAACCTACAATATCCACTTTTAGTGCAAGGTGATGAGGCTAAACCTCTCTTGCTGGCACGATTTCGTCAACTAGGCAACGCTGTTCTTCTTGGCACAGCAACCTTTTGGGAAGGGGTGGATGTTAAAGGCGAAGCCTTGTCTTGTGTTATCATTGACAAATTACCTTTTGGAAGTCCTTCTGATCCCGTGACTCAGGGTAAACTGGCTTATTTGACGTCGCAAGGTTTATCCGCGTTTGATGAGTTAACTTTACCGGCAGCTGTGTTGGCGTTAAAACAGGGGGTCGGACGCTTAATTCGTGATGTTGAAGATAAAGGGGTCCTAGTGATTGCTGATCCGAGATTAATCGCACGAAATTACGGTCGGCAGTTGTTTGAAAGTTTACCTTCGTTACGTAAAACACGGGATGAACAAACCGTGTTGAATTTTATTGACTCTTGGCATTGATTTGAGAGGAATTGACACGTGAATTTGTTAGCCTTAGATACCTCAACCGACAATGCGTCCGTGGCTTTATTCGTGGATGGCCAATTTTACTCCCAAAACTACTTGGGAGCACAATCGCACGCAAAATGTATTTTACCTGCTATCGATGAGTTATTAACCCAAACAGGGGTGACCTTCGCTGATTTGGATGGTCTTGTTTTTGGTCAAGGTCCTGGTAGTTTTACAGGTTTGCGCGTGGCGTGCAGTCTTGCCAAAGGATTAGCCTATGCACAACATTTACCGTTATATCCCGTCAGTACTTTGGCTGCTATTAGAGAGGCTGTGTTGTTTGAGGCGGGGAGTACCGGTCTTCGTGCTGATGGCGTTTTGGCTATCATTGATGCTCGTATGAATCAAGTATATTGGTCGTATACGGAGACGGCGACAAATAAAGTTTACGGTGAGGCTGTGAGCTTTGCTAAGGACATACTTATTCCTGAGCCCGCCTTAATTTGTATGGCAGGGGTTGGATGCGAGCGATATGAGCATGATCTACCTCATGCCATGGCTCAACGAATTATTGAGCGCAGGACAATTTATCCTCAAGCTGCTGCCATGATTCGATTAGTTTTGCAAGGATTGATTACACCGGTACAAGCAGGTGAAGCCTTGCCTGTGTATATTCGTGATCAAGTGACGTCCCCCATTTAAGCTTTGTTTTAAAGGAGAAAGCATGCGCCTGCAAGATGTTATGGTCCCTCATTTAACGACTGTTCATGTCGGCCCACTTCACAAGCTTGAGAATACGATTCTTGAGCAAGCGGCCAGCATTGAAGCGTGGTTTCGCCAAGAATGGAAAAAAACGCCGCCCTCAATCACGTCGTCCGTCGATTTGCGTAATGCGGGGTTTAAGCTTGCGCCAGTTGATACTAATTTATTTCCAGCCGGATTTAATAATCTGAATTCTGATTTTATGCCTCTTTGTGTCCAAGCAGCGCAATCTGTTTTGATTGATATTGCACCGACTTGTCGTCGTATCTTATTGTTGCCTGAAAGCCACACACGCAATCGTTTTTATTTGCAAAGCTTACGCGTAATACAAGATATTTTCATCAAAGCAGGTTTTGATGTGCGAATTGGTAGTCTTGATAACAACCTCAAGGAAACGCAAGAAATTGTTCTAGAGCATGGCGAAATCCTGCGTATTGAGCCCTTGCTTCGAGAGGGGAGTCGTTTGCGATTACACGATTTTGAGCCGTGCATGTTGTTATTGAATAATGATTTATCAACTGGAATCCCCGACATTTTACAAGGTTTAACGCAAACCATTCGGCCAACGGAACAACTAGGCTGGTTTTCTCGTTTAAAGTCCAGTCATTTTGATTTGTTTTCAGAGGTAGCTCACGAATTTGCAGCGTTAACGGGCATCGATCCTTGGTTTGTTCATCCTTATTCTACGGCGGTGGATGGGGTTGATTTTATGGCTGTTGAAGGCATCGATCAACTTGTTGAAGAAACAGCGCAATTGCTTGAACGTGTAAAGGCAAAATATCAAGAATACGACATTCGTGAAAAGCCTTTTGCCGTCATTAAAGCGGATAATGGCACTTACGGTATGAGTGTGATGATGGTCCACGATGCTAGTGAGCTTAAGCAATTAAACCGAAAACAACGCACTAAAATGTCCGCAACGAAGGGCAGTCAGCGTGTTGAGCGACTCTTAATTCAAGAAGGGGTGCACACGTTTGAGACGATGGCGGATGGTGCGGTTGCGGAGCCTGTTATTTATATGATTGGGCAGTTTGTGGTGGGTGGATTTTACCGGGTGCATGAGGGGCGGGGTAAAGATGAAAATTTAAATGCGCCGGGCATGTATTTTGAACCACTTGCTTTTGCTGAGCCTTGTAATATGCCTTGCCCTGAGCGCGCATCAAGTGAATGCGTTAATCGGTTTTATAGCTACGGTGTGATTGCTCGATTGGCAGCACTGGCGGCGGCTCGTGAAATTGCACAAGTTGAGGAAATGAGATGAAATTAGCGATCTTAATGGATCCTGTTGAGCATTTAAAATTTGAAAAAGATACGACGCTCGCGATGATTAAAAGTGCACAGCATTTAGATTGGGATTGTGTTTACTTTACGCAAGATGATTTGGTTTGTCGTGATGGACAAGCTTATGCCATCGTATCCGCGTTAAAATTGAATGACAAACAAGCCGCTATCGCACCGCAATTGATTCCTTTGGGTGAAAAGCCATTAGCTGAGTTTGACATTATTTTGATGCGTAAAGATCCGCCTTTTAATCTTGAATACATCTATTCAACGTATGCGCTTGAGCTTGCTGAGCGGGCGGGTGTTTTGGTTGCTAATAAGCCGCAAAGTTTGCGTGATGCCAATGAAAAATTTTTTACGCAACAGTTCCCTCAGTGTTGCCCACCCACCTTAATTAGTAACAACAAGCAAATTTTGCGTGATTTTTGGGAAAAACATCGCAACGTGATCTTTAAGCCTTTAGCGGGAATGGGAGGAAGTTCGGTGTTTCATGTCGATGAAACAGGGAGAAATTTATCCGTTATTCTTGAAATACTTACTCAACAGGATCAGATCAGTATTATGGCGCAAGGCTACATTCCTGAAATTAGTCAAAGTGGTGACAAACGAATTATTTTAATCCATGGTGAGCCTGTGCCTTACGGTTTAGCGCGAATTCCTGCGAAAGGTGAATTGCGCGGTAATCTTGCGGCGGGGGCGCGCGGTGACGTGGTTGAAATTACCGAACGTGATCGTTGGTTGTGTGCTCAAATTGCGCCAACGTTGAAAGAAAAAGGACTTTATTTTGTGGGGATTGATGTCATTGGTGATTATCTCACAGAAGTGAATGTGACGAGCCCGACCTGCGCTTGTGAGATTACAAAGGCGACAGGCATTGATATCACGGGCGAATATCTGCGATTTTTAGGGAAGCTTCGTGAGTCATAAAAACGAGGGGGGGCTTGAATCCCCTCGATTCTTTTAAAAAACCTACTCCGCAATATAATCAACACCTAACATTGGATCAGTTACTGGATTGTTAATTTCTGCATCATCGGCATTGCTTTCACCTAAAACCATTTGAATTTTATAATTACGGTGTTGCAGATAGGCATCTCGTATAAAGGAGTAAGGATCTAAGGCTTCTTTCATCAAGGCTTCTTTATCAAGAAATTGTGAGCGTAAATCAACGTACCGCACTCCCAATAGACTGTATAAAATAGCGTTATTTTTAATGTACGGGTAAGGCGTCATAATAGCGTATTCAAACATGTCGCCCATGGCGTCGCGAATAGTGCTTGGCCCTAACAGGGGTATGACAATATAAGGCGACTTGCGATTGCCCCATTTGGCAAAAGTTAAGCCTAGATCATTGCTATGCGGTGGTAGTCCAAAACGAGTGGAGGCGATATCAAATAAGCCGGCAACGCCAAAGGTGGAGTTGAAGAAAAACCGCCAAAAATCTTTGATAGCCCAACGCCAATCCGCTTGCAGCAAATCATTCCCGACGCTTGGAATCATATTGATGTTATCATAAGCGTTATTAACACTCGCACGGACCTGTTTGGGTAACACGACTTTATAGACAACGGCGAAAGGCTTCAGTAAAAGGCCATCAAATTTTTGATTGAATTTATGTGTTTTGCGATTAATTGCTTCATAAGGATCGTCTGGATTGGTGCCTTTAGTTACACAAGAAACCAACAGGAAGAGGCATACAACGGTTAACCAACGAGCAAATGGACGCATGGTGTTTTTTCATTATTTTTATCGATAAAATCAAATCTTACACGAGATCATGGCTCTTGAAAATTAGTTCCTACAGTTCCTTTCAGATTTCAAGCGCTAACTTGAACTGCTGTCGGTATACTTGTATTCTTCTTCCAAATTTGAACAATAGCCCATGAATGGAAAGCGTGTTGATATGATTGCAAGTTTACTTGAAACTTTAAATGAACGGCAGCGCGAAGCGGTTGTAGCTCCGCTTGGCAGTACTTTAGTTTTGGCAGGGGCTGGCAGCGGTAAAACGCGCGTGTTGGTGAGTCGTCTTGCTTTTCTCGTGAAGGAAAAAAACATTCCTTTGCAGTCTATTCTTGCGGTAACGTTCACAAATAAAGCCGCAGGTGAATTGAAATTACGGCTTAGTCAAATGCTCGGTGTGCCTCTTGGCGGTTTGTGGGTGGGGACATTTCATGGTCTTTGTCATCGGTTTTTGCGTCGTCATTATCGAGAAGCCGATTTGCCCGAACAATTTCATGTGGCTGACAGTGATGATCAACTGCGTATGATTAAACGGGTGATGACATCATTGAATCTTGATGAAGAGCGATGGCCGCCCAAACAAGCCCAATCCTTTATTAACAGTCGAAAAGATGAAGGTTTGCGATCCCAACATTTAAAAGGTGGTCAGTGGCAATATGGCCCAATGCGTACGTTGACAGACATTTATCAGGCTTACGAGCGGGCATGTGCTACGGCTGGAGTTATCGATTTTGCTGAATTGTTATTACGTACGCATGAATTGTTACGGGATAATAAGGACTTATTGGCGCATTACCAACAGCGTTTTCAAGCTATTTTGGTGGATGAGTTTCAAGATACGAATGCCATTCAATATGCCTGGATACGATTGCTTGCCGGTGACACGGCTTCGGTGATGGCTGTGGGTGATGATGATCAATCGATTTACGGTTGGCGGGGTGCTAAAGTTGAAAATATCCTGAAGTTTTCACATGATTTCCCGAACACGCAAATCATTCGTCTTGAGCAAAATTACCGTTCAACGGAAACAATTCTTAATGCTGCCAATGCGTTAATTAATAATAACAGCTCGCGCATGGGTAAAGAGTTATGGACGCAGGCCAATGAAGGCGAAAAAATTGTGCTTTATGGTGCATTCAATGAGTTGGACGAGGCACGATTTGTTGCAGAACGCATCAGCATGATCATGAATGAAGGTCATCGTCAAGCAAGTGATGTGGCTATTTTATACCGTTCTAACGCTCAATCGCGAGTGCTTGAGGAAGCGTTGTTGCGTGCTGGCATTGCGTATCGGATTCATGGGGGCGTGCGATTTTTTGAACGGGCTGAAATTAAAGACACGTTGGCTTATTTAAGACTCGTGGCCAATGCACATGATGACACCGCTTTTGAACGCGTGGTGAATTTTCCGGTGCGGGGTTTAGGTGAAAAAACGCTGGAAGAATTACGATTACTCGCTAAAACTCATCAAGTATCATTATGGGATGCCGCACATCGTATCTTGAGTGACCATAGTTTAACAACGCGAGCTGCGCATGCGTTAAGTCAGTTTGTTCATTTAATTGATGAGTTACGTGATAAAGCACAACATCAGGAATTAGATGATCACATTGCGTCCGTGATCCATGAAAGTGGACTTTTTGCTCATTTTTCAAAAACAAAACAGGATAAATCGGAATCTCGTTTAGAAAATTTACAAGAGCTTATCAATGCGGCGAAACAATTTCGTTACGATCGCGACCCGGAGGACGAATTACCCGTGTTGGTGGCTTTTTTGACTCATGCATCGTTGGAAGCGGGTGAAATGCAAGCAGCTCCGCATGAACATTCGGCACACTTAATGACTTTTCATGCGGCGAAAGGTTTGGAATTTCCTGTTGTGTTTCTGGTAGGCATGGAGGAGGGCGTTTTTCCCAGTCGACAGTCGGTTGAAGAGCCAGAGCGTTTAGAAGAGGAACGACGTTTGTGTTATGTTGGAATGACTCGAGCGATGGAAAAATTGTTTTTAACCTATGCGGAAGTAAGACGGCAGTATGGGCGTGAGGAATATCATCGACCTTCACGTTTTTTGCGTGAAATTCCTGGTGAGTTACTTCAAGAAATTCGGGTCAAAGCTCATTATGAAAAACAAAATTACGTTAAAAATTCAAGCACATCGCAGGTGGATACCGAGACAGGTTTTCGTTTAGGTCAGCGTGTTACACATTCCAAATTTGGAACAGGGACTATCTTAAGTTTTGAAGGGGGCGGCGCGCATAAGCGTGTGCAAGTTAAATTTGCAAATCACGATACCAAGTGGTTAGTCTTGGCCTATGCTAATTTGACTTGAATTTATAGTGGTCTGGTGTTAACGTTTCTTATCAAATTCTTTGGAGAACAACGTGAAATTAAAACGCTTAGTTATAGCAGGTGCTGCAAGTACATTGATGATGACGATAGCTGCGCAGGTGGTGATGGCTGCTGCTGATTCATTTGATCCCGCTCAAACAAAATCAATTCAAACGATTGTGCATGATTATCTGATTAAAAATCCCGAGGTACTTGTTGAAGCATCACAAAATCTGCAAAAAAAACAACAAGAAGCGATGACAGAGCAAGCTAAAGTGGCCATTGTTGATCATGCCGCTCAGCTATTTAGCGGGGACATGACCACCGTAGGTAATTTGAAAGGTAATGTGACTGTTGTTGAGTTTTTTGATTATCAATGCATTCATTGCAAAAAAATGTCTCCCGTCATGAGTGAGCTCTTAAAGAAAGACCCCAGTGTTCGTGTTATTTATAAAGAATTCCCCATTTTTGGAAAAAGCTCAGAAATGGCGTCTAAAGCGGCCTTAGCGGCGGCAGCGCAAGGTAAATATCAAGCCATGCATGATGCCTTGTTGAGTCAAGATAAAAGTTTGACTGATGATATTGTTAATAATATTGCCAAGTCCATTGGTTTAAACATGACCAAGTTTAGCAGTGATATGAAGAGCAAGAGCGTCACGAGTCAACTGGATGCGAATCGAGAGCTTGCTGAACAGTTGCGTTTGATGGGAACACCGGCATTTATTGTTGCCTCAACCCCTGCAGGGCAGTTTAAATCAGGAAGTCAGCCTACGTTTATTCCAGGTGCTGTTAGCTTGACATCCTTGCAAGACTTGATCAAAAAAGCAGGCACTAACTAAGCTACTATTGGCTTCACTCACTCAAGGTCGTTTGATGCTTACCATCAGGCGACCTTGAGTTCATTGATAATGATTCTATTAAGTTGTTTATGAATAAAATTCGTACCTTCCAAGATATTCTTCTTAATTTACAACAATTTTGGGCAGAAGAAGGTTGCCTTCTCTTACAAGCTTTGGATATGGAGGTTGGTGCAGGGACGTTTCATCCAGCGACCTTTTTACGTGCGATAGGACCAGAACCTTGGTGTGCAGCTTACGTGCAACCTTCAAGACGACCCACAGATGGTCGTTACGGCGAAAATCCTAATCGAGTTCAACACTATTATCAGTTCCAAGTGGTTTTAAAACCATCTCCAATTGATATCCAAGAAAAATACCTGAATTCCTTACGTCGATTAGGCATTGATCCGTTGGTGGATGATATTCGCTTTGTTGAAGACAATTGGGAATCGCCTACTTTGGGTGCATGGGGTTTAGGCTGGGAAGTGTGGCAAAACGGGATGGAAGTGTCACAATTCACTTATTTCCAACAAGTTGGAGGTCTAGTCTGTCAACCCGTGACTGGGGAGTTAACCTACGGGCTTGAGCGGTTAGCCATGCATATTCTTAATGTGGATAATTTGTTTGATTTGCCTTGGGGTTATACCGAGCATGGCTTAGTCACTTACGGCGATGTGTTTCATCAAAATGAAGTTGAAATGTCGACGTACAATTTTGAACATGCCAATGTTGACATGCTTTTAAATCAATTTGACGATTATGAACGTGAAGCTAATCAATTAATTGAGCTTAATTTACCGCTGCCCGCGTATGAGATGGTCATTAAAGCTTCGCATGTGTTTAATTTGCTGGATGCTCGACGGGCAATTTCAGTGACCGAGCGACAACGTTATATTTTGCGTGTTCGACAACTATCACGGGCGGTTGCGAAGACCTATTATGAAGCGCGTGAAGCTTTGGGTTTTCCTATGCTGAAGGTGACGTCATGAGCAAGAATTCTGTAGCGGATTTTTTATTTGAATTAGGTTGTGAAGAATTACCGTCGGCAGCAGTTTTGGCCTTGTCCGATGCGTTAACTGATCATGTTACTAAAATTATGACAAGAATGGGGCTTCATTACGAAGCGCTTATTCCCTTTGCGTCACCTCGACGATTGGCATTACGAGTGACCAAGTTAGTCGCCCAACAAGCACCACAAACCATTTGTCGACGCGGCCCTGCTGTTGCGGCTGCTTACGATGCGCAAGGGAATCCCACGAAAGCTTTGCTTGGTTTTGCTAAATCTTGTGGTGTTGATGTGGCAAATTTATCGGTTGTTGAGACCGATAAGGGCGATTGGATTTCGTTTGAGGCGATCACACCAGCGGTGGAAACCACCCAGCTATTACCTCTTATCATGCAGGAAGCCATTGCCGCTTTGCCTATCGTTAAACCCATGCGTTGGGGCAAGGGAGGAGAAGAATTTGCGCGACCAGTTCATTGGCTTGTGATGATGTATGGGGACAAGTTAGTTCCAGGACAAATTTTAGGTTTACAAAGTGGACAAGTGAGTTATGGACATCGATTCCATCATCCTGAGTCTGTATTGATGACCAGTCCGTTGGCTTACGAGTCTTTATTGCAAGCAGCTTATGTGATGGTTGATTTTAAGCAACGCCGGCAAGTGATTTTTGAACAAATTAAAAGCTTGGCGGAGCAAGTTAAGGCGCAGGCTATTATTCCTGACGCGTTGCTTGATGAAGTGACGTCCATTGTTGAATGGCCTAAAGCGTTACTCGCCCAGTTTGATAACGATTTTCTGCGAATTCCACAAGAAGTATTGATTGCCTCGATGCAATCGCATCAAAAATGCTTTGCTTTATGCGATGACGCTGGCAAATTATTACCTTATTTTATTGCCGTGGCTAATCTTGACAGTCAAAAACCGCAACAGGTGGTT
Organism: Legionellaceae bacterium; assembly: GCA_030157805.1. Classification (GTDB taxonomy): domain Bacteria; phylum Pseudomonadota; class Gammaproteobacteria; order Legionellales; family Legionellaceae; genus JAOAUB01. The sequence goes on along the minus strand of JAOAUB010000070.1, from coordinate 2,007 downwards.
GATGGTAACGAGAAAGTGATGCGTGCGCGTTTGCGTGATGCGGCTTTTTTCTTTGAGCAAGATCGAAAAAAACCGCTTTCAAGCCATATTGCAACGACAGAAAAAGTAATTTTTCAAGCCAAACTGGGGACCTTGCATGACAAGACGCAACGAATTAAACACTTAATTCAAGTTTTCTTAACGCCTTTACAATTAAATGCTCAAGAAGCCGAGCGTGCTGCGTTGCTTTCTAAGTGTGATCTGATGACAGGGATGGTGAGTGAGTTTCCTGAACTGCAAGGAGTGATGGGCTATTATTATGCAAAACTTGATTGTGAACCGCTTGCAGTTGCTGTTGCTTTAAAGGAACAGTATCTGCCGCGCTTTTCTGGAGATGATTTGCCAGGTACCGCGTTAGGTACGGCCTTATCGTTAGCGGATCGTCTTGATACTTTGGCTGGCGCTTTTCTTTTGGGTGAAAAGCCTTCGGGCGTTAAAGATCCTTTTAAGTTGCGTCGTCATGCGTTGGCCGTTGCACGACTTTTGGTGAAGAGTCAAAAGACGCTGTCTTTATCGTCGTTAATTGAAGCGGCTGCCGCTCATTATCAAGGCTCCGATGTTGGTGAGGCCTTGTTTAAGTTGGGACAATCGCAGCTTAGTGAGTTGCATTCGTTCATTCTTGAACGTTTGGCATCGTATTATCAAGGGCAAGGCATCAAAACTGCTCTGGTTCATGCCGTGTTTGCACGTCAACAGGAATGTCTTTTTGATGTTGATCAGCGGTTGCAGGCTCTGGCTGATTTTGTCAAACAGCCGGAGGCGGAGATTTTAAGCGCTGCTTGCAAACGAGTCAGCAATTTATTGAATTCAATCCAATCAGGCGATGATGCCGTTCAATTTTCGGCTGTTGATAGCGCATTATTCCAAGACAAGGCGGAGAGCGCGTTATTTAAGCAATTAGAGACGGTGGAACTGCAAGTCATTTCATTCAATGAACGTGGCGATTACTCCGCTAGTTTAACCTTATTACCCAGTTTACGTGCAAGCATTGATGTTTTTTTTGAACATGTGATGGTCCTAGTGGAGGATCACTTGCTTAAATGTAATCGACTCGCGTTACTCCAGCGTTTAAAGAGTTTGTTGCAGTCTGTGGCGGATATTTCGTTGCTGTAAACTTGTGCTGGAGAGTGTGATGAATCCAACTGGTCTGGCAATTGCTTACGATACCCCTGCGGAATACCAACGTGCTCAGGCACTATCTCTGCAATTGAATTTACCTCTTAACCAAGAGGCGCCACGATGCCTGATGGTCACCGCAGATCGTTTAATGTTAAAAATGGATTCGTTTTTGCCCATGCATGCTGATTTTACCATTCAAACATGGCAAGCTCGACGTGACGCAGGTAAACAACAAGGCTTGGTTCGTGCCGTTAAACCTCGCGCCGGTATGAAAATTATTGATGCGACAGCAGGTTGGGGGCGTGATGCTGCAGTGCTTGCAAGTTTTGGTGCTCATGTTTTATTGCTTGAACGAAATCCGGTGATGGCGGCCTTGTTAGCTGATGCGCTGGCGAGACAAGACGCGCGCTCTAAAGAAGTTTTGCGTATTTCGCTGTTGCAGGTGGAAGCAATAGACTATCTTTCAAGTTTAACCGAAGCAGATTACCCTGAGGTTATTTACCTTGATCCCATGCATCCTTTACGCTCAAAAGAAGCTTTGGTGAAACGCGAGTTGCAAGCACTGCAGCAGATGATTGGTCCTGATCAGGATATTTCAGCATTATTGACAGTGGCACAACAAAAAACGAAGCGTTTGGTGGTGATGAAATGGCCACAACGTTTAGCTGCTCTAGCAACACCAAGCCGCACGGTTGAGGGAAAAACCGTGCGATTTGATGTTTATCAAAAAAACTAACCCACTAAATCTTCTCTCGTCGTTTCACTGCCAAAAAACCACGGTGTAATGTTCATTAAAAATTTTTGAATTTTTCAGTTATGACGTAAAGTGCGTTGGTGTCGGATTGTTGT
>JAOAUB010000069.1 GCA_030157805.1 Legionellaceae bacterium | reverse complement strand
GTAATCGCTGTCAAAAGTTGCGTTCGTTGCTCTGTATTAAGTTGCTCTGATGAAAGGCTCAATAAGTGGTAAAGCTGCCAACCATCGCTTATTATTATCCTCAATTGAGGTGCAATCTCTGTCAAAAACGACTCTCTTTGCGCAGTATTGCCAAGTATGAATATTTCTTTGAGCGCAAAATGTCTAAAATAAAATAACGGTTCATTGATGGACGGACTCAGAATAATATTAACCAGCTCATCCAATACTGATTCTTTTATCAAAGCAAACAATCTAAAATTTACTAATAATAGAGGTGGGTAATTTTCTTTTACTTTGGACAACAGTCCTTCATGAGGGCTTGATGGGCTTAATAACCAATCGATTAACAGCAATAGTCGCTGACAATACAGTGGCGACCAAGTAGAAAAGGGTTGCAACAAACCGTGCAATAATAATCGATTAATATCATAAGGGTCGACATCAATCACTGTGGCGTTATCCTCCGATACGTCTTCCGCTACATGTCCCCAGGTTCGCAAAGCTTCGTCGCTGAGAATGAGTGGATGGGGTGATGGACCTTGTTGTAAAGCAAGAAGCCTATTCCATGAATTCCTCAATGCGTTGTATCGCCCGTGTAAACTTGCAAAAAAGTTTGCAATAAACGAAACGTTATTTTGTTTTAAAAAAATATTCTCAGCCTTCAAAAAAGCATCGCAAATTTCGCTAATATTGCAAGGCGCTGTACCATTGAAGGTATAATTATTAAAGTACTCGAATAGCGACTGTTCTGTTTTCGTTCTAGCCTCTTGAAATAAGCCGTCTTCTCCACCTACCAATAGCGTTAAATTGCGATAACGATACAACAAGTTCACAACATTCAGTGCGCTTAGCAAGTTCATTATCGATTGGGTATGCTGTTCTAAAGCTTCTAGATTGCTGCGAACTAATTGTTCTTTAAATTGACAGAAAACTTGATTTCGTAATCGAATGAGTTGAAACCGAAGATTAGGTTCATCGGATCTAGACATTGGTAGCGGGAGCATCTCGTCCATGCGCCTAATTTCAGCCACGCAACGAAAAACAGGATTAGGCAATACCGCTGGTATCGATTCCATTGAATCAACGTAGTCGCCAATATGGCATGTTTCAGGATTTAATCCAAAGGCCTCACATCGCTCAGAGAGGTATTGTCTACAGGAATTTTTCCACCCTAAATTAATATCGCTATCCGTTGTCGGATATAATGTTCTTAACCAAGCAATCATTGGATTTTCTGCATGACTTCCCGCTACTTCCCAATCAATCCAATTAAAGATCATTGCATGAGTCGCGTGATCATCTTTTTTGTGAATTTCTGAATCTAAAAAACCGGTTAATGAATCGAGCATAAACACGCTAAGTTCCATCGGCATTTCAATGGGTCTGCCGCCCTCCTCGCGAGCCTTATCTAAATACGACTCATTTAAAAAGAACAACAAATCGTGTTGCAAGCCGGTAGCGCATTTTTGTAAATCTCCTAATTCAACTTGTTTTTTTAATTCTAATAAATGCAGGTAAGTACTTTCTATACGAAGCAGCAAGCCCCCGTCAGGTTGCTTTTCATCCTGAAGAAAGCGCGTGCTATCAAATAAAGCGGTGCAAACTAAATTAAGCGCTAAAGCCGGTGGCGTCATTATCCTTTCAATTTTGTTTGTTTGTTTGTCATAAAGTTGATTGATACTCCATTGTTTCTGATGCTCAGTCCATTTCCCGCTTGGGTAGATGCTTGCAATCACCTGCATTTGTTCAAATATTCTTTTTTTATCTTCGTCGCTTAGTATTTCGGTTTTCAGCGCATTGACGTAATCAATCCATTGAACGGTGCCTTTAATATTGGTGTTGGCCTTTATTATCTCTAGCTCCGTTGCATCGGGCACGCTTTTGGAAATGAGCTGATTTAAATAATTCAACAAGGAAGCTTGCGCTTGATTTGCAGGGTCATCCGGGTTGGCTTCATTTGGAAATGGCTTAATTTCCGGATAAGTACTCTGCAATAACTGAATTAATTTCGCAGCAGATGCTTGTGCAACGGGATTATGAGTATCTGGAGTCGTAGTAAGCCTAGGGGGCATCGTTGGTTTCTCTTAAAGTAATTAAATAAGGGATTAGCTGATAAAATAGTTAGTTAAAACCACAACTAAAATCAAAAAAACCGCAGGTGTATTTTTTTAAATTCACATTGTATATTAATTAAGCCAAAAAAGATAGGGGTAACTCCCCAGGAGATGTGTTAAAAATCAACAAACCTTGTCGGAAACTCTTACTCAGCTAATTCCATGTTATAAATTACTGAAATTAGATTAAATCTTAACCCAAAACGTTTTCGCCTGTTTCTATAACGATCTGATATGTATTATTTTAAACCTTTTAATCATACCAATGACATTTTCATTTAATACCCGCTAACTCGATAATTCACTGTTTTTAAGCTTATCTTCTTTTGTTAGTGGGTTTTTCTTTGTTTTTTTCTTAGGCAATTCCGAGTTAACATGAATTTCACCTATACCTTGGTAACCTGTTGAGCAGTACATTGATGATGAGGCCAGAGCGTTCACCAACATTAAAACCAAGATTGCCTTTGCTGCGGAGGATATCCACGATGCAGAATACATCAGTAAATTATTGGGCACACGCACAACAAGGGTCGATGCAGGCTCAACCAGCAGTCAAACCCAAGGCTATTCAGAGTCCAAAAATGACAACTATCAGACTGTTCTCTTATTACGCCCCGAAGAGGTCATGCGTTTGCTGGAACATCAAAGCTTAATCCTACGAAGCGGCTATGCACCGGTAAAGGCAGGACAGTTTATTTGATATCGAGAGAGTCCGATGAAAAATCTTGTTTTAGCGTCATCTCTTATTCCTATTCAACAATTGTGCCGCTATGATTCTGGAAGTCAGGTGACAAAATAATATGATAGCAAGATCCGATCTTGCCGAAAGTGATGTAAAAAACTCAACATAGACGTCTTGCTTAATCATAAATTAATAAATTTGGGTTATACTTGTGTTCATAAATTAGCAAATAACCTCAGACAAAACGTCTAAGGGCAGTGCTTGTCTAGTAGGTTCCATTGATTTTTTTGGAGGCATTATGGCTTTAAATATGAAGCACCCATTTGTACGGGCAGCGTTAGAGGCTCATCAAACCGTTCAGCTTTCGCCGAAAAAACAACCTTTTAATCCCACGGCAGCAGAGCTAAACACTCTTGATGTAGAACTTACTAAGCTTATTGTTGCAAAGACATTTACTGTGGCAAATATTGATCAAGCAATAAATAATCTATGGCAGTCAGCTCAGACTTGTCCACAAAATAATTATCTTCAGGGCACGGCGTGGCATCGAGCTTTTGAGCTTCATCAAATCCCTGAGCAATATGCACATGTTCGTGATGCGTTAATGGTCTTTGCGATACAAGATGCAACGTGGGCGCCAACTGCCGCAGAAGTAACTGCGATGGTTGCACGGTTACATACCAATCCGTTGGCAGCTACCATTACCGCGGCTGAACTGGATCCGCTGGTTGCTTTAGGTAACACTACTACTGCTGCTACTCGAACAGTTACTGATATGGTTAATGCGGCGAATGGAGCGAATGCTGAGCAACAAGCTGCAGTTGCTGCAGCAATAGCGGTAGCAAATACTACTCAAGCACGAATCCAACACCTTCAAGCCATTCCTGAGCAATACGCACATGTCCGTGATGCGTTAATGGTCTTTGCGGTACAAGATGCAACGTGGGCGCCAACTGCCGCAGAAGTAATTGCGATGGTTACACGGTTACATACCAATCCGTTGGCAGCTACCATTACCGAGGCTGAACTGGATCAGCTGGTTGCTTTAGGTCACACTACTGCGGCTACCCGAACAGTTACTGATATGGTTAATGGAGCGAATGCTGCTCAACAAACCGCAGTTGTTGCAGCAATAACCGCAGCCAGCGCTGCTCAACGTAGAATTGCATCCATAAAAACAGAAATTAATAAATTCTCAGCTTCTCCAGCAGAGGCTCATCCTGAACTCATGAATTTAATTGGAAGATTACCATCAGATAAACAACAAAGCTTGGTGGATAATAATTTTGAAAAATTACAAACCTTGTTGTCTGCCAAGAGTCAACACGACGTATTTGTTGCAGCTAGAACATGTGGGTTTGATTCAAGCTATTTCCTCCCTGCTTCAACAAAACCTGGGGGGCATCATCCTTTGGAAGGTTTATGGGATGAAATTCAAGGGACCCGAAGACATCTCAAATTGCATAATTCTAAAATTGCAGAGGTCTTGGCAGAGAAATCGATTGTTCTTGATAATGCCAGTATTACAAAATGGAACGAAATAATTCTTAACAAAGAAACAGATCCTACAAAGAACTGTGACGCTGGACATTTCGATACTTTTGCTCAAGCACTTGCCAATGAAGCAAAGATTAATAAGCAACCATTAATAAGCTCTCAAAAAGCAGCCTTGATTAATGCACTAATTGCTGCACAAGGCGACATTATTAATCAACATACAAGAAGAAATGTTAATATCATTACAAAGCTTAATGCAGCTGTATCACCAACTGCTGGTGATGCTGCAGCGCTTCGTGTTTTGGCACGGATCCCAAAAACGCAACAATTAGATAATAATGATATTACCGCGTTGACTGATGCAATAAAAAAGGCACCTACCTATGAGCAGCTTCAAAAAGCAATTACTGCTGATGCCACCGCCGCTGCTGCTGCATTAAACACAGCCGTTGGAAAACTTCATCATTGGCAAACTGTTTTGACTGCGGAAAGTTTTAATGCAATCAAAAGTCAATATAACTATGAAAAACTAACGACTAAAGCTGGTTTCGAACCGGAAATTACACGTCAAAAAGGAGAGATTCAAAAGCATAGGAACGCTTTGGCGACATTTACTGTTGCAGATAAAAAGACTCATGACGAGCTAGAGCGATTAACACGTTTGAATGCTCTTGCTTGGCTAAACCCACAAACTGAGGCAATTGCCCGGCAAGATGCTATAGAGTTATTTGATCAATTTGAACATTTAGCAACAATTTGTGATAGTACCTGCCGTGGATTGGAAGCTCAAAGACAGGCTTATCAAATATTAGCAGACAGTATGCCAGAAGATGAGGAGTGGAATGACTTATCCTGGTTCCGTGAGAGAGGAAAAGTAAAAGATCATCGAGACGAAATAAAAGCTGATTTAGCAAAAATTGAAGAGGCACTTGGCCGTTACCAAACATTGCATCGAAGGCTGCATGGCGATCCAACTCATGATGATTCGAGTGGAAAAATACATGACAAAATAGAGAAAAAAGGAATTTTAGGAGTTCTATCAGAGGCCAAAGAGTTGCAACCTGCTAAAAAAACGTCCACAACAAGTTCATCGGGTTACCAACATCAGGATTTTGCTGATGACGCTGCGCTTAATAAAAAGATTAAAGATGAATTTGAAGGTAAACCAACTAATGGTTCAGCTTCTGTTACTACTGTTACAGGTTCTTTAGGAGTATTGAGCAATGCAGGGGAGCTTAAGCCTGGAGAAAAAAGGCTTCATGCTAAACATGCCATAGAGTTTACACCAACACCGACAGTAACAGCCACAAGAGCACTAACACAAAAAATAAGTGCCTGTGCTTATAAAGAAGAAAGAGGGAAATTAGAAACCAAACGTAGCAATACGGGTCAAAAAGCAACCCAACCGGTTACAATGACGGTTATTCAATATCCTAAAGCTGGTGCCAATACTCCGATTGACAGTATTCGATTAAAGGAAGAAAAAGTTAGATTTGTAACCGAAATGGCAGCGAATCTCTTAGCAAGAATGGGGACATTGCCAACAAAAGATAATCCAATTGTTTTAACCGGTGGAGATGTAGAACAAGTAGGTATGTTGTGGACTGCATTGTTTGAGCTAGGTAAGGCACATCCTGATTTTAAATTTGATAAAGATGCGATTAGAGTGGACGCAGTGTGCTTTGATCCCGGGGAACAGCACGGTTTTTTTGGTTATAAATCAGGATCTTATTATAAAGATTTCTTTGAAGGATCTTCAGGCGCTCCTTTGCGTACAATGTGTAATTCAATTAGAGATTTTTATAATCAAGGTTTTGGAACAGAACAACAACGAGAGACTGCAAAACAAACAAAAGCAGACATTACAAGTTTCTATAAAAAAGCGATTTTTGATGAGAAAGTCAAAAAAGGATTTATGGATGTAGAGAAACTAGCTCTACCCTCACTGATCCCCTCAAATTAATTGAGAAAAAACTCGATGAACCTGTAGAAATTTATATTTGATCGTGATCTTACGGCAGGGCTGTGTGAGTGCGACACGAAGTTGTCAATCAGCGTCAAAAATTGACCCCCC
>JAOAUB010000068.1 GCA_030157805.1 Legionellaceae bacterium | reverse complement strand
AAATTTCCAGTACTTTCAGTGGCGACGGGTATATAAGGCAATCAGGAATTTCTAATTTATTTTAGTGACATATCCAGGAAGAAGCTATTAGAGGTTAAGGCATGTTATTTATTTTGGAGAATAATGTTTGATAATTGCTCCCACATGTTAAGTTGATGTTGGTAAATAAAATTAAAGCCTGTTTTTATTTTTTCAGGGCTACTTTCCCAAAGAGGTAAAAGGGCAGTTAAGGTGTTGTTAAAATGTTGAACTTGAGCATGAACGTTAAAAAACATCAGTGCTTTAGGGCTCATCTGAAAATGGCTAACCAATTTGAGAAGGGATGGGTAATCCAAGTTATCAAGTCGTTCATAAGCTGAGAACGCGGCAATTTGTTCATCGAGGTCATGCTCTGAAAGCCAACGAATATGTTGTTTATTATATTCCTTGGCAAAGGAATAATAATGGGTTTCTTTGATGATTTCCTCGTGAATGTTAACCCCACATTCATTAGTAAATTGTTCATACAGCATTTCATGAGATAGGAGATTTTTTGAACCTATTTCTTCGAGCAGGTTCTCTGTAATAATTTGTTTTATTGATTGATTGGTACAAAAGTTGACGATGTACCACATAAAGTCAACAAAATGCCCCCGCAAATGATAAAAAGTTGCGGCAAAATGATGTTGTCGCTGCTTGTCCCATTCGCAGGTATTAAATAACGGTATTAATTTTAAATCACGAAGATAGCAGCTATCAACATGATTTAAATAGTCTAATAATTCAGGCGGCATGATCGGCTGCTTATTCATTTCAATGTACAATTAAAAAATTAAAGGGCGTTTAGTTTTTGTAAATCTAAGTGATGAAGCGATTGTCCATCGTTCCTAGGTAAAAAGGGCTTCATTACAGCTAATCTTACCATATTCCGCCGAAAGTTGAACGATTGTGTAATGAACACTCCTCAGAAATATTTCCGTTACGACAAATCACATTTCCAGTCAGCTCATCCGTTGATGCAACGCCGCCTTGCCATAAACAACAGCCCTCAAGTAATTGCAAATCCATAACTGCGTGATGGGAGCAATAGCATGAAGAGAAATAACCATTATTGCAAACTAGTCGGCCTGCAGAGGAGTCACAATAACTCACACCGCCCATTCTTGCACAACAGATATCATCCGCACATGATTTGCGTGGGCATGGGGTCTGTCCTCCACAGGTTCCAGCGAAGCTTATTGTTAAATAAAATGAAGAAATAATGAAAACCAATATAAAAGTTAGTTTGCGCATGACTAGTCTCGTCCTTCCTTGTTTTATCAGCATAGCATAAATTTTTAAATTGGGGTTATTGTTAATCGATCGATTCTTGGTGAAAGAAAAAGATGAAGTTACTGTGGGTCTTTGCAAAGACCGTTTAAATCATTTTTCTTGCAAAGCAAGTTCACCTAACTCGAGATCAACGGATTCAATTTTTTGAAAACGTTGAGTTATTTTTTTTGCAGAGGTAGAGACTTCACCGACATCTTGATGCGCTAAAACAATATGTTTTGCAAGTTTATCCATCCTTTTCTCAAATCGTTCAAAGTCATTGGCTAAAGAATGTAAGTGCTGTTGAATAATATGGACTTGTTTACGCGTCGCATCGTCTTTAAGTACAGCACGCGCTGTTGTTAAAACAGCCATGAGAGTGGTGGGTGAAACAGGCCAAACTTTTAAGCGCTGAGCGATAGCAATAATATCGGGATAATTCGCATGCATTTCTGCAAAAATTGCCTCAGCGGGGATAAACATCACGGCTCCGTCACTGGTTTCGTTGGGGATAATGTATTTTTCTGAGATGTCTTTAATATGCTTTTTTAAGTCTTGTCTGAACTGCTGTTGAAGCTGTTTTCGTTCAGGGTTTGTAATATCAGTCGTGATGAGCTTTTGATAAGTTTCTAAAGGGAACTTAGCATCAATCACGAGATCGCCCGAAGGATCGGGTAAAAAAAGGATGCAATCGGCTCGGTTGCCATTACTTAAAGTGTATTGCATTTGATAATGGCTTGAGGGGATCATGTTTGAAATTAAATTGCACAGCTGAACCTCACCAAAAGCACCACGAGATCGTTTATCAACTAGCACATCTTGTAAGCTAATGACATGACTGGATAACTCCGTGATTTTTTTCTGCGCTTCATCAATAATGGTCAATCGTTTGACAACATCGGTGAAGGTGAGCGATGTTTTTTCAAATCCAGCAGTTAATTGTTGATTTACTTGTTGCGTTAGCTGTTGAAGGTGATGACGGATTTCCTCACTCAACGATTTTAAATGAGAGGTTAAGCCGTCAGCATGTTGCTTGAAACTCATTTCAATTTGTTTTCTTACGTCAATCATTTGGCGTTGAACGGTATCACCGATTAATTGTTGGCTTGCAAGTTGTCCGTGTGAAATTTTTTCAGTAAGGTGTGCCTGAGTGTTGAGAAGATTTTCTTGCAAAGCAATTTGTAATTGGTGCAAGCATTGGGTGAATTGTCGCTGTGTGCTGTCAAATCGTTCTTGTGACACTTGGTGAGTCTTGCTTGTTTTGTACAGAACAAGCAAGAGGCAACACAATTGAAAAACAAGAATTACAGTTTGTATCTGGGGGGTAAAGATTAAGTCCATAACTGGTCGCTAAAGCTCGGTGTTAACTGAAACAAAGCTATTATACATAAAAACAGGTTTGATTTGACCGTAATCAATTAATTCCAATGCTCCCACGTAAAATTTGTCTGGCGATGTGTTTTTATTTTCAGGAGAAAATGAAAAGGTGATGTCATGATTTCCTGGGGTTAGCCATGATGCTGATTGAGCTATTTCAAGAGGAATTTTATTTCCTTTGTTATCGGCTTTAAATAAAACAGCTTGCAGCGCATAGCGGCTTCCCGTAGCGACATTCAATGTGGCTTTGAAAGAAAAGGAATCAGTCTGATTGATGTCGCTAATGACTGCTGAAGGAATGGAATACGTGAACGCGGTATGTGCTTGTCGGTGGATCACATTTCCTTGCAGCGTGGCGGTTGTTTCTACTTCAATATACTCGTGATCTCCAACGGTATTTGTTTCACTTTTAAGCGGAATGCTTGCGGTATAACTGCGATCGTTGTTTTGCTTCAGCGTTAATGGAATGGCCTTTCCGTCGGGATTGACCATAGTGGCTTTGACTGAATCCAGGGGATAGTTGGAGAGGTCGTCTCCTAAAGTCATGGTCGTGGTTAATTGATCACCATACTGATACATCGCTTTGTTTGTTTCTACAGTAAGATAACTTTTGGCTTCTTTATCATAAACGTGCACGACGTACAGATCGTTTTCATGACCAGGGCTTGGGCTTGCAAGCAGGGTGATTTTTCCGGAGCCTAATTCGGGTTTTAATTGTAAAATTGCGGGAGTATTTTTTGCAAAGTAAGAGTTATTAAGTTCATCGTTCGCTGCAATGAGGCTTGAAGCTTCATTTAATGATAATTGTCCTGATTTTTTTGTTTTGATATAAAAGGTTGGTTTAAAGTCAGACGCTGCTTTAAGCTCGCTTTGGGGTAACGCCGAACTAATTCTGATGACCGCGCTGGGGGCTTGCGTGTATAAAACCAGGCCTTTTTCAAGTTCTTTAAACGTCGTGTTGACAGCGTATTTTTTGCTAATTTGTTGATGTTGCGTGGTATGGCCCAATGAGGTAGCGCGTATTGGCCAATGGGTGGTTAATGTGTCATGAGAAAGGCGTTCACAATTTTTACATGAGTAGGGATGTGGTGTTTGAGTGGATATCACGACTGCATGTGAAGACACGGACCAAAGAAGGGCCATTCCTGTGACCGTCATTGTTAATTTAATGTTCATTAGGCAACTCCTTCGGATCTAAGATCTTGACGTAAAATAGTATCTAAGCCAAAACAGCTATGTCGGCTTTGGTTATGGTTGAGCGTTAAGGCATCATTCGTTTGTTGAACATCCAAAAACCATACATCGCCTGCAGCACTTTGAGAGGTGCAATTTAAGAAACCATCGGAACAGTAGTCAAGGTAAGTTTGCGTGACCTTAAGACCGGTATTAAGCCAATAACCATTGCAGTAACTTGAGCTTGAAAAAGGAGATGCTGCAACGTCTGAACCAATGATGGTTCGGAAGGGAACGGGTAACGAAGGACGTCCCTTGGTGCCCAACAAAACATGGTCATTATAAAGGGCCATATCACCAACACGTTGTTGTTTGACAGAGTCATTAACGTAGCCTAACAACCAGCCTACGGCTTCTGTAAAAAAGCTGCCATTGACTGCCTCATCGGCGAGTGGGGTTCCGGCGCTGGATGGTGCAATGGCAATGACTTGTTGAATCGTTTTAGAAAGGCGCAAATAGCGCATATCGTAAGTGGGATTGGAAAGAATCCAACGAATTACATTGCCTCCGTTGGAATGAGTATAAACCTTGAGTTCAGTGATTTTTTTAGTATCAATAAAGTCTAACAGTTGATTAGCTGTACAACCGGCAGCCTCTTCATCCCACATAAAATGAGTATAATCGCAAGCAACAATCACGTAATTTTCGGGATTATCTAAAGCTCCTCGTAGTGAATCAATAAAGTCCCTTTTCCAATAAATGCCATCAGCATCCTGACGGTGATCACTCGTGCCATGAATTAGCGCTATGCCTTGATTGCCGGCGAAAGAGGCGAAGGAAAGGATGATGAGTGATAAACCGAAAATAGTGCGCAGTGAGCTCATTTTTTAGTCCATTTAAAAAACAGAATTGTCTATCTATATCAAAGTAAATCGAATTGTTCAACCTTAATTTGCCTTATTGAACGACTAAGGTAATAATGTTGGCACATCACCATTGGCTTATACCTTCATGATTATTAACGACATTCAAAATCAAATCACAGGGCTTAGAAACAAAATAAGAAAATACGATCACCATTACTATGTTCTTGATAATCCGTTAGTTCCGGATGCCGAATATGATCGCTGTTTTAAACAGTTACAAGAGCTTGAGCATGATTCGCCGCACTTAATTACATGGGACTCACCGACTCAGCGTGTTGGTGCTACAGCCTCGAAAGCCTTTGAACCGTTCACTCATCGCCAACCGATGTTATCTCTAGGAAACGTGTTTTCTGAAAAGGAGTTACAGGCCTTTATGAAACGCGTTGCTGCAAACCTTGATTGTTCTGCAGAGGAGTTGATGTTCACTTGTGAGCCAAAATTAGATGGTTTGGCTGTTAATTTAGTTTATGAACATGGTGAGTTAACGGGTGCCGCAACTCGTGGTGATGGTGCGGTTGGGGAGAATATTACGGCAAATATTAAAACGATTGCCACGGTTCCTTTACGTCTTTTGTCGTCATCACCGCCTGCCTTTCTTGAAGTTCGTGGCGAGGTGTACATGCCCAAAGCGGGATTTGTCGCGATGAATGAGCGTGCATGTGCGAAGAATGAAAAAGTATTTGCCAATCCTCGTAATGCCGCCGCCGGAAGTTTGCGTCAACTTAACCCAAGCGTCACGGCCCAAAGACCTTTGGCCATTTATTTTTACGGTATTGGAGCTTATGAAGGTAGCCATCCGTTACCAGACAGTCATTTTGACCAATTAGCTTGGTTAAAATCCCTTGGTTTTCGCACGTCGCCTGAAAATAAACGCGTGCAGGGTATGTGCGGGTGTCTTGAGTATTATGATGAGATTCATCAGCGGCGAGAGGCTTTGCCGTACGAAATTGATGGCGTGGTGTACAAATTAGACCGTATTTCATGGCAGAACAAATTAGGTTTTGTTGCACGCGCGCCTCGTTTTGCTTGTGCCCATAAATACCCCGCCCTCGAAGAGATGACTGAAATTTTAGCGGTTGATTTTCAGGTTGGTCGTACAGGGGCGTTAACGCCAGTGGCTCGATTAAAACCCGTGTTGGTTTCAGGGGTGATAGTTAGCAATGTTACCTTGCATAACATGGATGAAATTCAACGCAAAGATATACATATTGGCGACACCGTCGTTATTCGGCGCGCAGGTGATGTGATCCCTGAGCTTGTCGCTGTGATCACTGAAAAAAGACCTCATGATGCAAAATCAATTGAGCTGCCACCACATTGTCCTGTGTGTGGCGCTGAAGTGGTTCGTGAAGAACATGAGGCTGTTGCGCGTTGTGTTGGTGGTTTGTTTTGTCAGGCGCAATTAAAACGAATGATTTGGCACTTTGCGTCTCGACGAGCCATGGCTATTGACGGACTAGGTGATGCCTTGATTGAACAGTTAGTTGATTATGGATTAATTCAAGATGTGGCTGATTTGTATGATTTGACGCTAGAGGCTTTGATGATTTTACCGCACCGAGGGATTAAATCCGCGCAGAATTTATTAGATGCTCTTTCACAAAGTAAAACCACCACGTTGAAGCGATTTATTTATGCTCTTGGAATTCGTGAAATAGGGGAAGTGAGCGCAGGAATTTTAGCAGCAGAATTCGCGTCTATCGATAAGTTAAAACAAGCGACCTATGAACAGTTGATTGCGTTGCGAGACATTGGGCCCGTGGGTGCTTATCACGTCACTCATTTTTTAGCTCAACCGCATAATGAACTAGTGCTTAATAAATTATTAGCAAGCGGCATTCATTGGCCGGCTGTAGAAAAAACAGCATTAAATACGCAACACCCTTTTTATAGCAAAGTAATTGTTTTAACGGGTACTATGGCATCTATGGGGCGTGATGAGGCTAAAACACGACTTGAAGCACTTGGTGCGAAAATCACAGGGAGTGTTTCTGCAAAAACGGATTACGTGATTGCTGGTGAAAATTCTGGTTCAAAATACGATAAAGCGCTGCAGTTAGGGATTAGAGTGTTGTCTGAAGAAGAGTTTTTGACTTTATTGAGTTAAGGGAGATGTGGTTTTTATGGTCAACCGATCTTAACTGAGGATCAAGTTTTCTTGAGTCGCTAACTCGGTTTGATTGGCCGCTAAATCCTGCACATAATCATCGCTCATGAAGTAATGAAATTCATGATGACGAGATCGGTAAAGCGGATCACGATGATCTGTTGAAGGCATTCCAGGGTGGCACATAATCAAGCCGCCTGGTTGGCTTAACTTTAAAAACTTTTTGAAGTAATGACGATAATTTGCGGCATGCTTAAAATTGTAGATCCCCGCAAAGCTAGTATTGCTTGCTTTTTTTTCTTGGGTTAAGCTTTTTTTAAAGTCATGCCCACCTAACAAAGCAATAAGTTGACGTTTTGGAAACGATGCTAACGATAAATAATCACTTACGCCATTGCTGGTGTTGCGAAAAAACCCAGTCCAATGTTGTTGCGTATGACTCGCCATTAACACATCACGAAGACCAGGAAGCTGATGAATATGTTGATGGCCATCAATAAAATCAGGATTGATGCCTAAAGCGTGGGTAAACGCATCCACTTGAGCATTGATTTCTGCAACAAAGGCGTCTTTTTGATAAGTTGATGAATAACATCGTCTTATTACCTGACCTAGACCAGGAAATGAGTTTCCATAATATTTTTTCCAAGTTTGACTTAAAGGAGAACCGAGTGTCAAATTCAAATGCAAACCGATCAAAGCATGATTTTTAAATTGATTTAATGCTTGATGCGTTTCATTCCAGCTTTCTGAATTCACCAAGCAACTGGTTGCATTGATTTTTTTTTGGCTTAGCAAATTTAAAATGCCGTCGCAAATGGCGTTGTTTTGAGAATAATCATCGGCACAAATTAGGATGTTTTTTAACATGATCTAGTGAACATCATTCAGTGAGTCATAAGTAATTTCGTGTTTAATATTATACAAAGGACGATTTTTAGTCTCGATCAAAATACGGCTAATGTACTCTGAGATCACAGCTAAAAATAAAAACAAAATAGAAAACAACCCGGAAATGAGGAAGATGATTGACGCCACGCCATCGGCAAGGTGTTGATGACTAAATAATTTTTGAACGAGGATAAATCCTGCGTAAAAAACCATAATGATACTGATCAACACGGATAAAATCGACATGGTACGTAATGGTTTTCCTGAAAAACCAATAATGGAATCAAGCGATAAATGAATGAGCTTTCGAAGCGTGTATTTACTTTGTCCGGCAAGTCTTGGTGGGCAATGATAGGTAATGGTAGTTGTTTTAAAACCAACGTAAGCAAACATCATCACCAAATGGCGATTGCTTTCTTTCATTTTTTTTAATGATTCGACGACTTTTCGACTCAACAAACGAAAATTACCCGTGTCGGAAGCCAAATCAAAGCCCGTCATTTTATGAGAAATACGATAAAATAATTTTGCGGTCATTTTTTTTAACCAAGGTTCAGACTCTCGGTTATTGCGTGCGGCACAGACCACATCGTAACCTTCCATTGCCTTTTTGACTAAGGCAGGAATTATTTCGGGAGGGTGTTGTAAATCGGTATCCATAAGAATGACATAATCACCTTGCGCATGATCCAAACCTGCGGTAGATGCGATTTCATGCCCGTAGTTTCTGGAAAAAGAAATAAGTCTTATTTTTTTATTGGTTTTAATGTAAGGTAAACAAAATTGCACGGTTTGATCGGTAGATCCATCGTCAATGAGAATTAGTTCATAATCAATAAAATGAAGATCAAGCACCGCAATGGTGTGTTCAATATAGGCTTTAATCACCGCCTCTTCATTAAACATGGGGGCAATGATAGTGAGTTTAATGTGAGTTAGATCCATTGTTTTCCAGTAACCTAAAGTTAAGAATTATAACTCAATTTATTCGACAACAACATTTGATTTTGGTGCTGTTTCTTAATCCCAAATCTGAAATTCTTCGATTTGATGATTAATGGTATCGTTAGTTTTCGGTGTGGTGATATTAAGTTTTGCTGCATGGGTTCGCATCCTGTGGTTCAGCGGAAATGTTTGCAATGCTTTTTCTAGCGACACAAAGCGGTATCCCAACGCTTTGTATAAATTAATGATGTCACATAACATATAAGCGTTAAGTAAGTTGGCATGAATGAGAAGAATTTGAGCACGATTTTGAAAATGGTTGGCACGATTGAACTGCTCTGCATCGAGAGTTTGAATCAAAATATAGTCAAGATAAACAGGGGCTAATTCTTTGAGAAAATCACGGCGTTCTATTTCAGGAGTAGCTAATAATTGTTGGTTAAAAATAAAGTCTTTGCTATCAATGGTAATCGGCGCAACATGGTAATTTTGCTGGGCTAAGTAGTTTAAAACGGCCTCTTTTTTGGAACCATGACCCATCGCAAGGTAGGGGTAACGAAAATATTTCGGCTCCGTTAAGAGCGGGCGTATTTTGTCATCCGTTCGGGCAATTTCTTGAATGTACGTTGCCGCGTCCATTTGATCGAGGCTTGAGTGAGAAAAGGTATGGTTACCCAGTCCTTGGCCAACGTTGCGAAAACGTTCTAAGACCGGCCAGGTTTTGGGGGCAACCTTTTCTCCAATAATAAAACCAGTCACGGGGATATTATTTTTTTCAATGCAGTCAATGATGAGATTGAGATGAAAATTGGCGCCTTCACCAACAAAGGGTAAGTCATCGAGTGTGATTGCGATGGTACGCTCTTGGGCTATGCAATTTTTAATCAATAGTAATAATAAGGTTACAAACAATAAGGTTATTTTTTTCATTGGCTCATCATTTTAATAGTTTCAACCATGGCATTAGCTCGTTCGAGGAGATAATGATCATTTTTTGCGAATAATTTAGCTTGCTCAAGTTGCCGTAGTGCATCAAAACGTCGTCCTTGCAATAAATAACATTGTGATTGTGTCAAATAGGCATAACCTTTTTGATGAGCTTCCGCTTGGGTTTGAGCAAGAGCTTCACATAGGGGTAGATCGTGTTTAAATTGACGAAACCCTTTAATAAGAAGACTTGCCGCATGTTCACTTTGTCCTGCGGCGAGTAAACTTTGTGCATAATTCATGAGTGCAGCATAATTATCAGGATAATTATGCTGTAGGTCATGCAGTCTTTTGATGGCTTGGGTGAATTGTTTTTCTCCGATCTCTGCATCAGCCATAGCAAATTGGTAAAACAAATTATTGGGATTATTTTGTAATAAAGGACTTAAATTCAGCTCTGCTTGTTGAAAGTGATTCAGATTTAACAACGTTAACGTTTTTCCGTAGGTGCAAGCGGCATGATTATTGTGTTTTTGGCATTGAGTTTGGTAAAAATCCAGTAGCTTTTTAGAATCATTACTAACGGCATTACGAATGATTTCTTTAAATAAATGGTAATCAAGGGTATCGGAATAAGTGGTTTTTTTAATATTGGCACTACGGTTTTCAGCCTCAGCAATACGATCTTCGTCTAAGGGGTGACTGCGCAGAATGGCGGGAATGTTGGAGGTGTAATAATAACGGCTGTTTTCTTGCATTTTTTTAAAAAAAGAAGCCATGCTTCGTGGGTTAAAACCCGCTTTAATGAGCATATCAATGCCGATTCGGTCAGCTTCTTTTTCATTGGAACGTGTAAAGTTAATGCTGTCTTGGGCAAATCCTGTCAGTGAGGCTGCCATGGCGCCGCTTGCTAGGGTTGGATTAATGACACCTAAAGCCACCGAGGCAAGTAAGGAGGCTAACATTGGGGCACGCATTTGTTTTTGGTGTTGAATCATACGATAAAGATGATGAAGCCTAACGTGTGACATTTCATGAGCCATGACGGCAGCAAGTTCACTTTCATTCTCGGTTGCTAGAATTAGAGCTGAATTAATGCCAATATATCCACCAGGACCTGCAAATGCATTAATTTCGTTTGATTTGACAATAAAAAAAAGAGGGGTCTGCATTGGTGCCCCATGGGATAGTTCGCGGCCAAGATGATTAATGTACTGAGCTGCCAGCGGATTGCGTTCAACTTGATCAGATTGATTGATTAGTTGAATAAATTGCTTTTCGAGTTGCTCAAGCTCCTCCGTTGAGTAAGGATTAAAGGCATAGGTGGGTGACACAATGAATGCGTTAAACAGGAGTAAAGCAACTAAAAAATAGGTGTTCAAAACTCGGTCAATCATGCCAGTGTCTCATCAAGAGAGGGTTGAGTTGTCGATATTTGTTAACAAATAAACCTATTTTAGCAGAAATAGTTATAAAATGGTTAATGATGTGCAATTCCTATCCGGAGAACAGTAAATTGTGTTGATTTTTCGCTATTTAGCCAAAGAAGTCATCGTCACTTTAGCCGCGCTGACGGCCATTCTTTTGCTCATTTTTATGAGTAATGAGTTTATGCTTTATTTAAATCGTGCAGCGAATGGAAAAATTCCTGTTGTTATTTTGATGAAACTGATGGCGCTAGAGCTGCCCATGTTACTTGGGCCTTTATTGCCTTTGGGTTTTTACATCTCACTCTTGGTCGTGTATGGCCGCCTTTATGCGGAAAGCGAAATGGTCGTATTGCAGGCCTCGGGTTATGGCTCTCATCACCTGCTCAAGCATAGTTTAATTATGGCGTCGATTGCCTCGTTATTTTTAGCGGTGGTTGTGTTTTGGGGCGGCCCCTTTGTGGCACAAAAACGCAGTGAGTTGTTAGATGCCTCGGGCGCACAGGTTTTAATTCAAACCGTGATTCCAGGGCGATTTCAAGCGATTTCAGGTGGCGCGCAAATAATTTATATTGAGGCCATGAATCGAAATCATAACGAAGCTCAGCATATTTTTTGGGCGCGTCAAGCGATGAAAGAAAATCATCCGCAATGGGATATTTTATGGGCTCAACACGGATTCACGCAAAGCGATCCAAAAACCGGGGAAAATTACGTAGTGTTGCAGCAGGGGCAAGAGTATCAAGGATCTCCTGGAGCGTCATCTTATCAAGTCGCGCAATTTTCTCAATATAAAGCAAGATTGCCGCATCCTAAATTGAAAATGAAAGACAACATCAGCGAAATTAAAACAAGCCAGTTGTTACCATTTTTTAATTCAGATTTTCATAAAGCGGCTGAATTGCAGTGGCGAATATCCTTAGTTTTAATGGTGTTTCCTTTAACCCTAATTGCCATTCCATTAAGTCGCGTAAGCCCTCGTTCGGGAAAGTTTGCAAAACTTTTTCCAGCTATTTGTATTTTTTTTATTTATGCCAATTTTATGTTTGTGGCGCGAGACTGGCTATCTGATGGAAAAATACCGCAATGGCTAGGTATTTGGTGGCTTCATGTTTTAGTGCTTGTACTAGGCATGATCTTGCTTTTTCATAATCGGGCAAAATTATCATGATGTTACTTGAACGACATATCGCCAAAAGTGTTTTGGCAGCGATTGCGATGGTTACTTTTTTATTATCAGGATTGCAAGTTTTTGTTTTATTTATTAAGCAAATACAAGATCTCGGTGGTGAAGGCTACGGACTTTTAGAAGCAGCAATTTTTGTATTGTTGCAAACACCTCAGCAAGTTTATAATTTTTTTCCAATACTAAGTCTTATGGGAGCATTAATAGGGCTTGGAGTGCTTGCTAATCATCGAGAGTTGGTTGTGATGAGGGCTAGCGGCATGTCCATCATGCAAATAACATTAACGGTTTTAAAGGCTGCTTTTCTGGTGGTTCTTTTGATGACTTTTCTTGGGGAAAGTCTTCTTCCTAAATTGGTTTATTATGCGAATAATCGTAAAATGCAAGCTATCACGGGTGGTCAAACATTACGAACATCTTCTGGTGTTTGGCTGCGCTCTCATAATGATTTTATTTTTGTTGGGAAAATTAATTCAGACAACACCTTAGAAGATGTGTATCAATTTCATTTTAATCATAAGCACCAACTTACTTCAGCTAAAAAAATTCAGACGATTCAATACAAAAATAAACTATGGGAAGCTTCAGGCATTGAACAAACCGAATTTTTAAATGAAAGAACACAAAGCAGTGAAATCAAAAGTGCACCTTGGGATGCTTTAGTGCAACCTTCGTTATTAAAATTAAGTACAGCCGAGCCCGATGAAATGACGTTGTTTGATTTGCATCAATACCTCCAAGAAAAGAGGCGTAATCATCAAACTGCCGTGAGTTACCAACTTGCCTACTTTCAACGATTGTTACAGCCTTTTGCAACCGCAGTAATGATGTTATTAGCTATACCGTTTATTTTTGGGTCGTTACGATCATCAACGATGGGCTCAAGATTCATACTGGGCGCAGCTGCTGGGTTTAGTTTTTATATTTTGAGTCGCTTGTTTAATTTATTCGGGCAGATTTTTCAATTACCACCATTATTAATTGTGCCAATCCCAATACTGCTGTTTGCTTTACTGGGATTGTACATGATGCGGCAGGTGCGATGAGTTTTTTTGCCAATACCTTCGAGTATAAAATCTTAAAATGAAGCTGGCTTACTTAGTATCGTCTTGATTTTGTATTCTTATCCCATTGGATTCGAGAGTAATTTCTCGGCGTTTATAGAGATAACCAATCGCGTTTTTGAAGTTTTTTTTACTTTCACCAAATGCCTGTTGAATATCGGCCGAGGGGCTTTTGTCGTGGAGCGGTAAGTAGCCTCCAACCTTATGCAGTTTCGTCAGTATGCGTTGAGCTAAATCATGGGTATTATCTCTCCCCATTTTTCTTAAGACCACATCAATTTTGCCATCAGCTCGTATCGTTTTAATGTAGCCAGGTATTTTTTGACCGTAAGTCAACGTTTGAAAAATATCCGCTGAATAAAGTAATCCCCAGTGCGAGTTGTTAATGATTACTTTTTTCCCAAGATCGGTGTTTTCTGCAATCAATAAATTCACCTCATCACCGACATTAAATGGTGCTGGCGATTTATCCAAGTAATAATCTAACTTAGAGCTGGCAATAATACGGCCTTCATTATCTTGTTTTAGATAAACAAGATAAGATTTGTTGAGTTCCATGGGGCGATATTGTTCGGGTTTTGGCACTAATAAGTCTTTATCTAAGCCCCAATCAAGAAAAGCCCCTACGGGATTAATATCAATGACCTTTAAAAAAGCAAAACTTCCCACTTTGGCATAGGGGCACAAGGTCGTGGCAATGATCTTGTCTTCAGAGTCAAAATAGATGAACACCTCTACAGTGCTGTTGACGTGGGTGTTTTTTGGTACAACCTTAAGGGGAAGCAAAATTTCACCCCACATACCACCATCGAGGTACACACCAAAAGGCACCTCTTTAATGACTTTCAACGTGTTTTGTTGCCCTATTTTAATCATGAATGTGCTCTCTATGTTGATAATCTGTCATGGTGCTCATGTTGTTATTTTGGCAGTATTTTATAAGACTCGTTCAACCAATATATTTTTTAATCGGACATAATCTGGCATACCATTGTTTAGGTAGGGTGGGTAGGCCTCGCCTTGAATTAAGGGTGCTAAGTAACGACGACAAGCTGCCGTAATCCCCATGCCGTCTTCAGCAATGAATTCAGCAGGAATTTTTCGTTCTTGATTAGCGACTTCACTGAGCGGGGCAAAACCAATAGACCAACGGTAAGGGGAGTCTTGTTCGCGCTTAATAAAAGGCATAACAGCAGTATGACCATTTATGGCCAACTCAACGGCAGCTTCACCTAAAGCATAAGCGTGATCAAGATCCACTTGTGAGGCGATATGGCGTGCGGCGCGCTGCAGGTAATCAGCAACAGCCCAATGAAATTTATATCCTAACTCTTGTTGAACCAACTGGGCAAGTTGGGGAGCAACACCGCCCAGTTGAGCGTGACCAAAAGCGTCTTTTAATCCGGTTTCACTTAAAAATCGCCCAAGTTCATCGCGGATCCCTTCAGAAACAACGACCACACAATAGCCATGATTTTTTACAGTAAGATCGACTTTAGTTAAAAATTCTTTTTTATTGAAAATCACTTCGGGCAATAAAATAATGTGAGGAGCTTGGTTCGCCTCTTCATTGGCGAGAGCACTTGCTGCGGCAATCCAGCCGGCATGTCGACCCATGACTTCAAGAATAAATACTTTTGTGGATGAAGCGGCCATGGAAGCCACATCAAATCCTGCTTCTTTCGTCGAAATGGCAACGTATTTAGCTACTGACCCAAATCCAGGGCAATTATCTGTAAAGGGAAGATCGTTATCTACTGTTTTAGGAATTCCAATGCACGTAATAGGGTAGCCCATGTTCGCACTAATACGAGAAACCTTATTAGCCGTGTCCATGGAGTCACCGCCACCATTGTAAAAAAAGTAACCAACATGATGTGCTTTGAACACATCTAACAATCGATCATATTCGTCGCCGGAATCTTTTAATTTAAAACGGCAAGAACCAAAGGCGCCTGAAGGTGTATGGAGCAATTTTGCAATGTCATCATCACTTTCCAACGAGGTGTCAATTAATGCTTCATTTAGAGCACCAATAATGCCATTTTGTGCCGCGAACACGTGACCAATTTTATCAGGATAGCGACGAGCAGTTTGAATGACAGCGCAAGCTGAGGCATTAATCACCGCGGTGACGCCACCCGATTGGGCATAGATTGCATTCTGAGGTTTCATGATTTCTCCAAAACTAGTTCATTAAAAGCATAACGACGTTCAAATTCATCAATAATCCGATCAATCTGATAAATTAATTGGGTCACCAACGGTTCTAGTGTGGTTATTTCCTGCGTTGATCTTGCGTTTTTTTCAAGCACAATGACTTGATCCTGCAGCGCAGGAACACCGCAAAAGCAACAGGCCCCAAGTAATTGATGGGCCTGATTGGCCAGGCCTTCAATATCTTGGTTACGAAGCAAACATAAAAAATCTTCACGATTCTGATGTAATTCAGTCACAAAACTAGCTAAATATTTTTTTGCAAAAACTACATCACCGGAGACTTTCTCAACACATAACGACCAATTAATGACTGGCGGAACGCCATGTTTTGATAGTTTTAAAAGCTCGGTCAATAAGTGGAGTTCACTAATAGGTTTGTGTAAGCACAAATCAATGCCAAAATAATGGGATTGCTCAGATGGTATGTCGTTGCTGTTGGCCGTAATAGCGATGGTTGGTGTGTTCTGATTATATAAACATCCGCTTCGAATTTTTTCAGCCGCCTGAAAGCCATTCAGATTAGGCATTTGCAAATCAAGAATAAGAATGTCAAATCGTTTCTCACGGCAGGCGTTGACGGCTTGTAATCCATCGTCAACCATGTGAAGTTGGGCGTAGTTTTTTAATAATGATTTTAAAAGCATTTGATTGAGTAGATTATCTTCGGCAATCAAAATGCTTAGATTTCTAGCTTGTAGTTCTGTCCGCAACCGGTCTAATTCAAGCTGGGTTGAGTTTTTTAAATAAAATGAGGGGGTAAAAAGTGATTCAATAGTTTCTTGTAGTTTTTGAATACTTATTGGTTTAAATAAGAAAGCGTCAGCACCAAACAAATTGGGATCTTCTGGCAATTTTTTTGAAGCCAGGATAGTTGGAATGCTCTGATGATTGAGAAAATAGTGGATTGACTCGTCAAGAGTCTCGTTGACGCCAATTAAGGCAAAATTATACGATTGCTGATTATTCAGTACTTCATCACGGAGTTGAGCAGGAGTGTTGTGCGCAGTACACGAAATGCCTAGACTAGCTAAACTATTAGAGATTGCCTGAAGATATAGTTGATTAGTATCAAAACAGAGGGCTTTTAGATGAGAGAGTCGCGTGCTTTGATGCTTTTCCATTTCATAGCTGTTAAATTTTTCTAATTGTATCACCACGGTGAATATAGAGCCCTGATACGGTTCACTGGTGAGGGTGATGCGGCCTTTCATGGCTTCAGATAATTTTTTACAAATCACAAGTCCTAAACCGGTTCCACCAAAGCGTCGGGTAATGCTGGTGTCTGCCTGAGTAAAAGCATTGAACAGCTTACTTTGATCTTCACCAGAAATTCCAATACCTGTATCACTGATAGCTAGGTTTAGAGTGTAAGTTTTTGGGCTTTCTTGCAGAAGTGAGGTCGCGATAAGAATATGTCCGTGATCAGTAAATTTAATGGCATTATTGATGAGATTCGTGATTATCTGTTTAATACGGATGGGATCACCTAGGAGCATTCTTGGTACGTCAATTGCAGTTGATGAAATTAAGTCAATGTCTTTTTTATGAGCGTTGGGAGCTGCCAGAGTCAGTACTTCATCAATGCACGCGCGTAAATCAAGGGGAATTGAATCAAGGTGTAATTTGCCGCTATCAATTTTGGAGTAATCAAGAATATCGTTTAAGATCATCAAAAGGTCTTTCGCGGATGATTTGACTGTTTTAACATAATCAATTTGCAAGGGATCTAATTTGCTTTCGAGCAACACATTTGAAAAACCAATGATGCTATTCATTGGGGTGCGTATTTCGTGGCTCATATTCGCGATAAACTCTGATTTCTGACGACTTTTTTCCTCTGTTTTTTTCTTTTCAAGCGACAACTGAATGTTTTTTTCTTCTAGTAATTCAAGAGCTTGCTGTAAATCAGCCGTGGCAACTTCGATATGGTGATTGAGGTCTTGTACGCTGTTAAGATAATGTTGTTGTAGATGTTTACAGCCTTGTTCAATAATACCTAATTCACCGTGGCTGGTCGTTGAAATTTTTGTTTCGAATTCGTTACTTAAAATTTGTTTCATGCTGCGGCGTAATCGCGAGATAGGTAAATAAATTTGCTTAGAAAAAAAGAAGTGAATGGATAAGCTAATTAATAAACCCAATAAAGTGATCACAACGGTGACAATCAGCATTTGGTAGCGTTTGATAAGTATTGATTTAATATCAAGATCAATGGACAACCAACCCAAGATGTCATCTGCAGGGCTATTGCTAAGATCTTTAGGCGTCATTAATGAGGCTGTTGAGTAGAGATTATACTTAGGTAAAGTCACTGGCGCGACAAAATTAATGAGGCTAGCGTCCACTTTTTGATTTTCGACATAATCCCCTGTAAATTTCAAAGGCTGAAAGGGTTTGTTAATGGCATGTTTACCTCCGCGGTAAGCAATTAATTCTCCTGAAGCATTGTAAAAGGCTAAGGCTTTGACTTCTGAGTTAATTGTTGAGGCATCAATAAGACCTTGTAAGGTACGCCAATCGTGCCGCATCATCGCAAGTTGTGCTGCAGGCAAAAGTTGTTTAATGTAAGATTCGCCAAGTCGAGAAATGTGTTGATTTAAATCATTTCCGAATTGAAAATTGTAAAAAACGCCAAAAAGAAGAGCGACCACTAAAACAGGAATGAGTGTTGTAATTCTTAAGTGATATTTTATTCCCAGTGTTTTTTTCATGACTTTCAAATTAGGGTCGTGCGAGGTATTATAGCCCGATTGATTTTTAGGTTACAACCCAGCACGCAAGCTTCTTAATTTTGATAAATTAAAGGGTTGATATCCTCTAACCCCACCTTTATTCACGGAGTAAATTTATGGTCGTTCGCACTCGTTTTGCCCCCAGCCCTACCGGTTTTTTGCATGTTGGCGGGGTGCGTACCGCTCTATTTTCTTGGCTCTACGCTCAACATCACCAAGGTGAGTTTATTTTGCGAATTGAGGATACGGACAGAGAGCGCTCAACGCCGGAGTCGATACAGGCAATTCTTGACGGGATGGCTTGGCTTGGTCTTGGTTATGATGAAGGCCCTGTTTATCAAACCAATCGTTATTCTTGTTATCAGGAAGCAGCCGAACAACTTTTAGCTGAAAAAAAGGCTTATCGTTGTGTGTGCAGTAAGGAACGTCTTGAAGGTTTACGTGAACAACAATTAGCGGCTAAAGAGAAACCACGTTACGACGGGCATTGTCGTGAGTTAAATTTAGACGCAGCCGATGAGCCCTTTGTCATTCGATTTAAAAATCCTATCGATGGCGTAGTCTCTTTTCATGATGAAGTTTATGGTGATATTCATATTGAAAATCGGGAGCTTGATGATCTCGTATTAGTTCGCTCTGATGGGCATCCTACTTATAATTTTGCCGTAGTCATTGATGATTGGGACATGAAAATTACACATGTGATTCGTGGTGACGATCATATTAATAATACGCCCAAACAAATTAATCTATTTAATGCGTTCAATGCGCCCATTCCGGTGTTTGCGCATTTGCCGATGATTCTTGGCGATGATGGTAAACGTTTGTCTAAACGTCATGGTGCGGTTAACGTGATGCAGTTTAAAAAAGAAGGTTATTTACCGCATGCCTTACTCAATTATTTAGTTCGGCTTGGTTGGTCTGCTGGCGACCAAGAGATTTTTAGCCTTGAAGAAATGATTGCAAAATTTGACTTAAATCAAGTAAGTCGCGGTAGCGCAGGATTTAATTATGATAAATTACAGTGGTTAAATCAGCATTATTTAAAACATGATCCCGTCAATGAGGTGGAGATAGCGCTGCGAGCTCATTATGCACAAGCTAACATCAATTTGATGGAAGGTCCTGAACTCTCTGCTGTGATTCCTGTTTTTGCGGAACGTTGCAAAACCTTGGTGGAGTTATGTGAAATGACGCGCTTTTTGTTTGAAGACCATCTCACTTATGATGAAGTTGCGGTTAAAAAACATTTGCAGCCAGCTGCTGTTGAACCGCTACAAAAACTGTCTGTTAAATTGGAGTCGCTGAGTCTTTGGAGTGCTGAAGGAATTCATCAGTGTGTTCATGAAGTGTGTGAAGAGTTATCGTTAGGGATGGGTAAAATTGCGCAACCCTTACGTGTTGCTGTAACAGGGGGGACTACTTCGCCATCAATAGATATTACTCTTGAGCTTCTAGGTAAAAAACGAACATTGCGGCGTTTGGGGCATTGTTTACGAATGTAGGATCGGTACTCGCTTAGTGTCTCATCTAAAAGCTATCATGATGCATTGAACTAACCTCTTAAAGTTAGTTCGATGCGTTTAAGAATCCCAGCTTAAATGCTTCGGTCACGTCATGTTTTTTCTTGATGGGTGAACGATGCAGCAATTTTATCACTTAATTGATTAAGTAACGTATTCATGCTGAGTACGATCGTTGTTGGTGTGACCATCGTTAATTTTTCATAAAGTTGAATTTGATGTTGATGAACCGTCTTGTTTTCAGACTCTATGGTGTAAATTGCTCGTAAAATACTATTGCCCAACTTGTCTACTTTAAACTGTGATATTTCCACTCGCAGATGATATTGTGGATAGAAGTTACTATCCCACGGTGCAATTTCAATGGCCGCACCTGGCAAACTGTTGATGAGGTTGGTTTGAATAACACGCTGTATGTTGCTTGATAAGGGCTCGGCCCATTGGTGATGCTCCAGAAGATTACTTTGATGAGGTGTTGTGAAAATCATAAGCTGTGGATTATCGAGGTATTCAGGCAGGGTCACTGAATCAATGCCAATCAGTGTGGGCTGATGATTGCCTTGAGCTTTCATTGTAAATGGCTTCGGATTGAGCACATAAAGATCAGGTTCGATGCTGGAGTGACACCCTGACAAGAAGAAACAAAGGATAAAGCTTAGACAATGAAATCGTCGATGCCATCTTGATTGATTGTTCATATTTTTTTTCCGCGCAATAATGCTTCTGGGTGGCGAGCCAAATAGTCAGTTAAACTTCTTGCTGAATAAGCGGCTCTTGAAAATTCTCTTAAACCATCACTGAAATAGAGTAATACGCCGGGTACTTGGTTATCAAGCGTCGTGGCGAGTTTGTCAATGCTGTCGGAGGTGTCTTTGATGGTTAAAAGTGTTTCTTTAAATTCTTTTGACGTCACAAACTTACTGATATTCTCAAAGGCTTTATGGGCGGTTTGTAACGTATCGTTTAGATTAATTTCATCCTCTTCTGTGGCGCTTTGAGTAGGAAACATAGCGTAACCATGGAAAGTCTTTGATAGAGACTGTATTTTTTTTGATTTTCCTGGGACTAATTGAATGCTTGCTGTTCCTGTAAAAATATTAGGTGCTGAAATTGTCGCAACAATGCCGTTTTCAATTAAGATCTCAATGGGATTGTCTTTTTGTACAAACGATTTTTCAATGAAAAATTCAACATAAACAGGAATTGAAATTTTTGATTTAGTTTTGGCGGCGGTTAATTCAATGCGACTGACTTCCCCAACCTTCACGCCTCGGTAAGTAATAGGGGAGGTAATATCAAGCCCCGTGAGTGAACCATTAAATAACATCGCATAAGTTTCAACTCGGCCCTGTAAGTAGCGGCCAAAAAACAGATAGGCGGTTAATAGTGATAAAATCAAAGCGCCAAAAACAAAAAAACCAATGGTTTTATACGGTCGTTGCTGTTCAGTCATAACGTAGTTTCACCTTTATTTCCCCTGGGGTTAACGTGCTGTAGTTACGGAATAAATAACTTCAATGCAACACTTAGTAAAAGCAACCAAAACAGGCTGCGTGTAATGATTCTTGAGACTGCTTTGCGAGTTGGGATTATCTCGCTTGCGACTGCATAATAATAATACCCGGCAACGAGGCAGGCGGTTGTTGCGTAACTTAATGTTTTTACTATTGACTCTATAGCCTGGCAGGGGTTGATTAATTGGCTTAAATTGAGTAAATACTCATCAGTGTTACTTTCTAAAATAAAATAAGAAGAGATGTAGGCGCTGAATAAAAAAGAAGTGAACACGTAAGAGTAAAGCAGTAATGCTGCAATATTAATTCCGGCAAATAAGGGTATAATTGTTTCCCATAATATAATTTTAGGTTCTTGATGTAAGCTTGGGTGATCTTTTTCAATAAGATTTAAACCGCAGTGAACGCAAAGTACAAAGCCGATAGGGAGTGGCGCGATATCGCGCAGCATGGCCGTTTGAACGATGACCATGGCTTGTTGTTGAAGATGAAAACGGGCCAGCGTCAGATGGACGCTGACAGTAAGAGCGATACCAATGAGCATGCTAATAAGAATTAGGGGTATAACTATCGATGTCCCAAAATGCAAGTTCGCGACAATCATTTTACGCCAAGTCACTTTGTTGCCATGACGTAGAAGCTGTGAGATTAATGCGCCAAGAAATTCAAAAAAAAAGAAAAACGTCTCAACAAGTTGATATGTTTTTTTTCCGGTTTTTTTTAAAATAGTTGAGATCATGGTTTTAAGATTACCATAACGTGTTCCATTAGAGTAACTATCAGAAGAGGTGTGAATACTATTTGAAATGCTAACATTATCCAAAGAAAAAAAGTAGCTGCTTCAAGTGATTAATGCCTCGATTTTTTATATGGAT
The DNA here is from genome assembly GCA_030157805.1 of Legionellaceae bacterium. Lineage (GTDB taxonomy): Bacteria > Pseudomonadota > Gammaproteobacteria > Legionellales > Legionellaceae > JAOAUB01. The sequence continues at coordinate 16,397 of JAOAUB010000068.1, read as the reverse complement.
TTGTTAACATTCAGACTTCATCTCTATCATGTTTAATTAAATTATAAATAGGGCCTGTTGACATTTTATTTTCTCAAGATACGGTATGTAGGCCTTATAGAGTAATTATTAACAGAACTTAATAACTTGGCTGAATTGACGCATGAAAAAAAACTCGAACAATTTCTTAAGCAGTTCTGATATTCGACAAGCATTTTTAGATTATTTTTCAGCATTAGGTCATCAAGAGCTTCCTTCAAGTTCTTTGGTGCCTACGAATGATCCTACTTTATTATTTACCAATGCTGGCATGGTTCAATTTAAAGATGTTTTTTTAGGGCAAGAAGAACGTCCTTATACGCGCGCTGTGACGTCTCAACGTTGTGTGCGTGCAGGCGGCAAACATAATGACCTTGAGAATGTGGGTTATACCGCACGCCACCATACTTTTTTTGAAATGTTAGGTAACTTTAGTTTTGGCGATTATTTTAAACGCGATGCTATTTTTTATGCTTGGAAATTTTTAACGGGTGTTTTGAACTTACCTCCTGAACGTTTATGGGTCACCGTCTATGAAGACGACGATGAAGCGGCGGAAATATGGTTGACGGAAGTAGGTATCTCATCTGACCGTTTTTCTCGATGCGGTGAAAAAGACAATTTTTGGTCGATGGGTGACACGGGGCCTTGTGGGCCCTGCACGGAAATTTTTTATGATCATGGTCCAGAAGTTCCAGGCGGCCCGCCAGGTTCAGTGGGCGCAGAGGCTGATCGTTATATTGAGATATGGAATTTGGTCTTCATGCAATTTAATCGTGATAAACAGGGGAACTTACACCCATTGCCAAAACCCTCTGTTGATACCGGAATGGGTTTGGAGCGAATTACAGCTGTGGTGCAGGGCGTTCATAATAATTATGAGATTGATTTGTTTCATCATGTGATACAGGCCATCATCCAATTAACGGTCGGCGTTGATCCTAAAAACCCCTCCTTAAAAGTGATTGCTGATCATATTCGATCGTGCTCATTTCTGATTACGGATGGCGTATTACCTGGAAATGACGGACGTTCTTACGTGTTGCGCCGTATTATGCGCCGCGCTATTCGGCATGGTAGTAAATTAGGTCTACGAACGCCGTTTCTTGCTCGTCTTGTGACGCCGTTAATTGACGTGATGGGGGATGCGTATCCGGTTTTGAAAGAGCAGCGAGACGTGATTGAACAGGTGTTGACGCAAGAAGAAAATCAGTTTTCTCGTACCTTAGATCATGGTTTAACTTTATTGCAAGAGTATCTTCGGGGTATGACAACGGACCGTATTGAAGGGCATGTGGCGTTTAAGTTGTATGACACGTATGGGTTTCCTTTGGATCTCACGCAAGACATTGCCCGCGAACATCAATTGCACGTGGATTTGGAAGGCTTTGAATTTTGCATGCAGCAGCAACGGACGTTATCGCAGTCAAACAATCAGTTTGCAGTGGATTACTCAACGGCGGATTTGACGGAATCATCGGTATTTCATGGCTACGAAGTGGAGTTAATGACGTCGAGCGTTTCGGTCTTGCTGTTTAACTCTCAAAAAATAGACAAATTAATTTCAGGTCATCGAGGTGTGGTTGTTCTTTTGGACACGCCTTTTTATGCAGAAAGCGGTGGGCAGGTCGGCGATCAAGGACTGTTGACTTCAGTGTCAGGCGCTATTTTTCGTGTTGATGATACTCAAAAACTAGGTCATGCCATTGCTCATTTTGGTGAGTTGTTGAATGGTTCTTTGCACGTGGGAGACGTGGTCGAAGCGCGCGTAGATGCCTCGCGACGCGCTGCGATTCGTCTTAATCATACTGCAACTCACTTACTGCATGCTGCTTTGAAACAGATCGTAGGCCCTCATGTTCAACAAAAAGGCTCTTTAGTTGATGCTGAGCGTGCACGATTTGATTTTTCTCATAACAAGCCGTTGACTCATGAACAGATTCAAGCTTTGGAAAGTTTAGTTAATGATCGTATTCGTGCTAATGATGAGGTTGTGACGCAAGTCATGGCGATTGATGAGGCAAAATCAAGCGGTGCAGAGGCTCTGTTTGGTGAAAAATACGCTGATAAAGTTCGTGTGTTGACTTTGGGTGATTTTTCTAAGGAATTATGCGGTGGTACGCATGCACGAAGAACCGGCGATATTGGTATTTTTAAAATTATTGCAGAATACGGTGTTTCAAGTGGTATTCGCCGTATTGAGATCATGACGGGGGCCTATGCATTAACGTGGATTCATGAGCAGCTGTCCGTCCTAACCAAAGCCGCAGACTTGTTGAAATCAACACCATCGCAAGTAGCAGAAAAATTAATTCATTTTACTAACACCATGAAACAACAAGAAAAAACACTGTTTAAGCTAAAAGAAAAGCTTGCGTCTCAATCGAGTGGAGATTTGTTGGATGAGCTTGTTGAAATTAACGGCATTAATTTATTGATTAAGAATTTGCCAGGGGCGGATGGTCAGACTTTGCGAACAACTTTGGATCAGCTCAAATCTAGGCTTGATCAAGTGGTGATTATACTCTATGCGATTGAGGCAGATAAAATGCAAGTGATTGCCGGAGTGAGCAAGTCGATTGTTGGCCAGGTTCCTAATGCTGGAACTTTAGTGAAACACCTATGCGGCAAGGGCGGTGGTCGTGATGATATGGCGCAGGGCGGCGGTGTAGTGCCTGCCGACTTGGATAGTCGTCTGCTGCAAATTAAAGCGTGGATCGAAGAAAGGAAGTAAGTATAAGATGTTTCCTCACCCGATGCGTTCTTTAGCGTGGGTGAGGCATTTTTTTATTCAAAATTATCCCTCTAAACCTTGAGTCTTTGATAAAGGATAAAAGGCAATTGTTTAATAATCTCCATGATGTATTTCCAGAAAAAGGGATGATAAATCATACGTTTTTTTTGAACACAAGCTTGCCAACAGGCTTTGGCACAAGATTTAGGCGGCGAAGCGTAGAAGACCCCAGGAAGCCCATACGTTTGAGGGGTGTCAATAAATCCAAGTCGTGCAATGGTAATGTGCTCATGGGGTTTGGCATGCTGTTGTAATCCTTCCAGATAGACTTCTATGGCCTTTTTGCTAGCACCGTAAAGACTATTTTTAGCACGTCCGCGACATCCTGCGACTGAACTTAAAAAAATCAACTCATGAGTAGTTTGTTTTTTTGAGAAATAAGCGTGAATAAGTTGCACGGTGCTTGTGATATTAGTTTGAATAAGGGCGTTAATTTTTTCCGGCGTTAAATTTTGATTGTCCATAGTGAGACTATGAGCAATAAATACAGATAATTCATGATCTTCTAACATTAAATCATGAATTTTTGAGTTGATATTTTCTGAAAAATCAATCACAACAACAGTGCATTGAATTTGATAACGCAGCTGTAAATCGCTAGCAATGATGGCAAGTTCATCTGCATTGCGAGCAAGCAAAAGTAAATTGCATCCCGATTTCGCCGCAAGACGTGCAAACTCCTGGGCAATGATCGAGGTTGCACCAGTAATTAACCAAGTTTTTATGTTCATGAATTTCCTTTGATCATTAAACGGCGGCTCAGATCCGATTGAGCGTTGCAGTGATATTTGTTGAGTACCTCATTAAAAAGAGCATGTTCGGTGTATTGCTTTTGGAACTGTTGAGCGGTTAAAAACAAATCTTTTCCCAGATAAATTTTTCCCCCGATCGAGGTGATTTTTTCATTCATTCGTTGAATTGTCTTGGCTGCATTTTCATTGTGAATAAAGTCAATTGCGACAGTAAACCCTGGCTCTACAAAAGATAACAGTCCAGCTCCTTTTAAGTTAAAGTATTTTAATACAGCTAATGTCGGAGTTGCACCATGGGCAGTAATCATTTTCAGTAACTCATACAGCGTTTCATCCGCTTTCGCGCGAGCAAAAACAGCCTGAAACTGAACTAATCCTTGTTTTCCATATAAACGATTCCAATGATTGATTCTGTCTAATGGATTATTAAATTGGCTAAGTGATACTATCTGCGGGGTTGTTTGTTGCGCCGCATGAAAATAAATTCGATTAAATTGTTTCATACTCAATCGGCTAATAAATCGAAATGGCAATCTGGGCAAGGTAAATGGTTTAGATGTTGTGATAGTGTGTGGTGAGTCGTCATGATTGGCTTGGGATAACACGGATTGTTGTGATTCATTTAAAAGATCAAGCCAGGCCACTTGATAATCATGGTGTTGGTGTTCTTCGCTCATTGCTCGAAATAATTTCTCCCATGTCATGATTCGTTGTTTTGAAACATGAACAGCTTGAGATGCTTTTTTTAAGTTGATTGCTAAGCGTTTGATGATGCCTGTTAGTCCTAGACCACCCAGGGTCGCGAAAAAAAGATCCTCGTTTTCAGTGCGACTGCAATAAATCACGCTATTTTGCAATTGCAATTCAAGCCATTCAATGTGATGACCCAACGTGCCTGCGCGGCTATTATTTTTGCCATGGACATCATTGGCAATACCACCGCCGAGTGTTGCTTTTAGAGTTCCTGGGATTACAGGAGGAATAAAATCAGGATGGATCTCGAACAGTTCAGAAAATGTAATTCCGGGCTGACAGACTAATAAGCCACTCGTTTCGTCAAACGATATAAAATGGTTCAAGCGAGTGCAATCAATAATGGGTTTATCTTTATTTAAACAACAATCGCTGTAACTTAATCCGGCACCACGTGCTAGGGGTTGTTGCATCGATTGCTCGGTTGAAATTGTTGCTAGTTGGTATTCGTTCTCCGGTCTAAAACAAGGAGATTGACGATGAATTGCTTGAGTAAAATTAGATAAGTTTTTCAATTGATGACGCATCGTTAATAATCCATTGATAGTTGTTTCGCTAAAAGTGCAATTTCAAATTTTGCCGCTGATAACCACCTTGTATGCCTTTGCCATGTTGATCGCCACGATTTGGGTTACTTTTCAATGTGATGTAATCCGCGCTCGGGTCATTCGGTAATTTTACTATTTGCTATGCGTGGTAGGATCGGTTAAAATCGAGCGTTTTTTATACCTTTGTGAATTGAACATGTTGCAATTGTGGGCATTTCGTCTTTACAAAGCTAAAAACCCTTGCCTTCATTTAATGAGTTAACTTTTTATTAAGTGAATGCTCCTCTAATTTTGTAATTTTTTCTGAATCTTTAATCAGAAACAAAATTGGAATAACCCATAAGGAACTATATCATGAGACATTATGAAATTGTATTTCTTGTTCACCCCGATCAAAGTGAGCAAGTTCCAGGAATGGTTGAGCGTTATGAATCAATCATCACTAAAAATCAGGGCGTTATTCATCGAAAAGAAGATTGTGGCCGTCGTCAATTGGCGTATCCAATCAATGATCTTCATAAAGCACATTATATTTTAATGAATGTTGAATGTTGTCAGGAATCTCTTGATGAACTTAAAAATGCATTCAAATTTAATGATGCTATTTTACGCAGTTTGATTCTTAAAACAAAGAGCGCAATTACTGCCGAATCAATTTTTATGAAAAAAGAAACCCGCGATCATTCCACCCAATAAGGAGCTCTCATGTCAGCCTATTTTAGACGTAAAAAAATGTCTCATTTTAACAACAGCGAAGATTCATGTGACATTGATTATAAAGATGTTAATTTGCTTAAAAATTACATTAGCGAAACCGGTAAAATTGTACCAAGACGTATAACAGGTGTCTCTGCTAGCACGCAGCGTCAACTTGCTGTTGCAATTAAACATTCACGGTTTATTGGTCTATTACCTTATTGCGATAGTCATCGATAACAGCAAGCTCAATAATGATGAAGACTAGCGATTACCTTAATAAGCAAGCCTCTTTTTTACTGCAAAAGCCAGTTTATGCTTGGCTTTTGACAGGTTTTTTGGCTTTGTTTCCTTTTACAGGTTGGTTATCGTTAGCCGTCATGGCGTTGGTAACATTAAGGTCTAATTGGCTTGATGGGATAAGATGCTTGATTGTAGGCCTTACGGTTTCTATCTGTTTCGCTGAAGTTATAGGGCGGCTTCCGGAAGCTCTTGATACTATCGTACCTACTTACTTATTGTGTTATGGTTGTGCTTGCGTCCTCAGAAGGGCCGTGAGTTGGCAATCTGTCGCAATTTTTTGTATGTCGGTAGCGGTGGGCATCATTTTTGGAGTACATTGGTTTTTTCCTCAGTATTTATTGGATCAATACCAAGCGTTGCTGCAAATCATCAGCGCCTTTGATCAAGAGCATTTGGTTGGGCAATTGTTTAGTCACCAACGTACGGCAATGCAATTAAAATATGCTCATTATCTTTTTGGAATTAAAGTAGTTAGTGTTATTTTATCGGCAATAGTACCATTGATGTTGGCTCGGTCCATACAATCTTCTTTGTACTATCCCGGTGGTTTCAAACAAGAAATAATTAATTTTCGGGCTCATAGTATGGGTAGTGTTTTACTTTTACTGACGATTTTCGGGGCTTATCAGCACAATTTATTATCAATAACTTGTTTGCCAGTCTTTTTTATTTATCTGATGATGGCGGGAATCAGTTTGATTTTTAATTTATTGTCCAGTAAGAAAAAACTCGTTATCTATGTTAGTTTATTTCTGCCCATAGTGATTATACCGTATGTTGTACTGCCAGCTTATGTATTATTTGGATCGATTGACAGCGTGTTTAATTTAAGGTCGCGCCAGAGTTTATATACTCATAGCGATTGATTTTTGTGAATTCAGAATAGGGGTAATGTGATGGAAGTTATTTTATTAGAACATGTTAGAAATTTAGGGCATTTAGGGGATAAGGTAAATATTAAAGCAGGGTATGCTCGTAATTATTTAATACCTCAAAGCAAAGCTGTTTTTGCAACACCCCAAAATATTGAGTTATTTGAGCAACGTCGTGCAGAGCTTGAAAAAAAGGCGCAAGAACAATTATCGAATGCCCAACAACGAGCAGCAAAATTAAATGATGTTAATCTTGTTATTACTGCGATGGCCAGTGATGAAGGCAAGCTTTATGGTTCGGTAGGGGTTGTTGAAATAGAAGAAGCGTTAGGTGCGCGTGAAATTGACGTTGCTAAACGTGAAATTGTCATGCCTGAAGGCGGGATTCATTCTGTTGGTGATTATGTAGTACAAATTCATGTCCATAGTGAAGTTGTAGCTCAATTACAAGTGCAAGTTGTCTCGAGCAAATAATTTGTAGTGTATGATTCGCCTCTTTTCTTCAGGGAAAGGGGCTGAACAAACTGAGGTTAATTAATAAACAAGAAATTAAAAATAAACTCAACAGGGGTCTGTCTTGATAAATTATTTCAAAATCCCATTTTTTTTTATGTTTCTTTATGTTACTAATCCATTACATGCAATATCGCAAGCGACTCAACGATATCCTCAACTTGCTAATGAGCAGGTTGTTGTTTGGAAAACAGTTATTTTCCCCTCATCTCACCAAGCATTAAAAATGCATCATCATGATCATGACCGTGTTCTCGTTGCGCTGAACAACGGGACATTAAAAATCACGAACGACAAGGGAAAAGTGCATTATTTGAAACTTGAAAAAGATACAAGTTATTTTTTAAGCAAAGACGTTCCTAACGAGTTACATCGTGATGAAAACATAGGTCATGAGCCGATTCGAGTGATCGTCGTAGAACTCAAAAATTAGGGTAGCTCTTCTTTTGAACCTATTTATTCAAACGCACGGCGAAGGTTATCCGCTCGTATTTTTTCACGGATGGGGGTTTAATCACCATGTATGGAATGGCTTGATTCCTTTTCTTCGCGATCACTACACGCTTTATTTGGTAGATTTACCTGGTTTTGGTCAGACTGATCTGATGGGTTGGTATGAATTTAAGCAATTATTATTATGCCGATTGCCCGATGAGTTTGCGGTACTGGGTTGGTCGATGGGTGGTCTTTATGCCATGAGATTAGCCTTGGAAGAAAAACGACGTGTATCGCATTTAATAGCAGTTGCATCATCCCCTTATTTTATTAAAGAAGACCCGTGGCCAGGGATTGAAGCTTCCATGTTTTCACATTTTGCGATGTCTTTAGAAGTTGATCCTGAAAAAACAAGGTCTGATTTTATAGCCTTGCAAGCTGGCAATCGGTCTTTTCCAATTGATAACCACTGTCTTGGTTTGCGCGCTGGTCTTGAATGTTTAGTGAGTTGGGATTTTCGTCAGGTTTTAATAAATTATTGCAAACCAACATGCTTTTTTTTTGGTCGACTTGACGCGGTAGTTCCATTTAAAACGTTATCGATGATGCAGCGTCATTATCCTCAGTTTGAATATCATGCTTTAAAAAAAGCAAGCCATATGCCTTTTTTATCGCATCCACATGATTTCGTTAATATTATTTGCGAGTTTTTATGAAACGATATTTTATTACCGCGACCGATACTGATTGTGGAAAAACCTATGTGATTTGCGAGATGCTGAAATTTTTACATAGAAAAAATACAACGGCAATTGGCCTTAAACCGGTAGCTAGCGGATGTTATTTTAATAACGGGGAGTTATACAGTGATGATGCTGATAAAATAAAAAAAATTAATCCGAAATTAACTGAAGACATTTGCTACTGGAAATTTTTACCGCCTATAGCACCCCATATTGCAGCCAATTTGTCACAAAAAACCATTTCAACAAGGGAAGTGATTCGTTTTTGTGAAAAATCGGAGTTCAGTGATTTTGATTATGTTTTAATTGAGGGGGCAGGGGGGCTTATGGCTCCTCTTAATAACAAAGAAACTTGGATTGATTTTATAAAGGATGCTGGTTTAGAAGTTATTTTGGTTGTCGGGATGCGCTTGGGTTGTATTAATCATGCTTTGTTGACGGATGCAGTATTAAAACAACATCAAATACCTTGTTTGGGTTGGGTGGCTAATTGTCTTGACCCGAGCATGTTGGTTCTGCAGGAAAATATTCAAACCTTACAGGAAAAAATGACGATTCCTTATCTTGCAACGATTTCTTATCAGGGTGAATTATTGAGTGATATCTGCTTGCAACTCTAAGCGGAATTAATCAAAATAGGGGCTTGCCACCCGATTGTAATTATTCGTTGATTTTTATTGTGAATCGTGGTGTGAGCGCACCTTGTACATGCAGCAAGATAAGCTATTTGGAGTACATGGGTATATAATTAATTTTATTTTTGGAGAGAGGCGTTTATGCCGATTTATGAGTATGAATGCAGCAAATGTCATCATCAACTTGATATAATGCAAAAAATGAATGATGCACCAGCGCTTGTTTGCCCTCAATGTTTAGAGGAAAGTCTCGTTCGCCTTGTGTCTGCAGCTGGTTTCCAGTTGAAAGGTCAGGGATGGTATGCTACTGATTTTAAAACTAAAAGTGTTTCGTCTGAAAAATCAGATTCAGTATCTAAATCCAAAGCGGTATCATCGAAAGCTACCGATAAAAAATCAACACCACAGCCAACTGAAACTGCTGCTTCAGCCCATAAAAAAACACAAGAAGGTCAATGAAATTGAAAACGAGATCCTTTCGTAGTTATCTTTTGACCGGATTAATTGTCTGGCTACCTATTTTAGTCACTTTTGTTGTGGTTCGTTTCATTGTTGATATTCTTGATACAACAGTGTCCTTGTTTCCCCATCAATATCAACCTGAACAATTATTTGGTTTAGAGGTTCCAGGATTGGGTGTTGTTTTTTCGCTCATTTTATTGTTGCTGACAGGAATTATAGCAACTAATTTTTTGGGACAACGTCTTTTTAGTTGGGGAGAGGCATTATTAGCCAAAATTCCTTTGGTGAGTTCAATCTATAATGCAACTAAACAAGTGATTCAAGCGGTTTTTGCCACCAACAGCCAGGCATTTCGCAAAGTGATGCTTGTTGAGTACCCTCGAAAAGGGGTGTGGAGCTTGAGTTTTTTAACCGGAAGTTCATCTTTAGTAGGGCCGGAAGGTGAGGTGATGATCAGCGTTTTTATACCTACCACCCCTAATCCAACCTCAGGTTTTCTTATTTTAGTTCCTGAGAAAGAAGCAAAAGAAGTAAAGATGAGCATTGATGAGGCACTTAAATACATTATTTCACTTGGGGTCATGCAAAATTCTAAAGAACCTAAGCAATCTAGTACTATCGAGGAAATTTTATGAGATCGCATTACTGTACCCAGATCAGCGAAAGGCTTGTTGGGGAAACTGTTCGTAGTTGTGGATGGGTACATAGTCGTCGTGACCATGGCGGTGTTATTTTCCTGGATGTGCGAGATAGCTCTGGCCTTCTCCAGGTGGTGTATGAACCTGAGAATGCGGCTGTTTTTTCTGTGGCTGAAAAATTACGCCATGAATTTGTAATCCAGATTGAAGGTCAAGTCAGACTCCGACCTGCTGGCATGATCAATGACAAAATGAAAACCGGACAGGTTGAAGTTTTGGGTACTCATTTGGTGATATTGAATCAATCACAAGTACCACCATTTTTGCCTGATGAACATCAAGCCATCAATGAAGATCTTCGCTATCGGTATCGGTATTTAGATTTGCGACGTGATGAAATGCAACGTAATTTAACTTTGCGCCATAATTTAATTCGAATTATACGAGACTACCTGAACAAACAAGATTTTACAGACATTGAAACACCGATGCTAACTAAAGCAACGCCCGAAGGTGCTCGTGATTATTTAGTTCCTTCTCGTGTTCATCCGGGAAGTTTTTATGCTCTACCACAATCACCTCAATTATTTAAGCAATTACTGATGATGTCGGGATTTGACAAATATTATCAGGTTGTTCGTTGTTTTCGTGATGAAGATTTAAGATCCGATAGGCAGCCTGAGTTCACTCAATTAGATATTGAGATGGCCTTCATTGATGAAAATGTAATTCAAAACCTCATTGAGGGAATGTTACAAACAGTCTTTAAGCAACTGCTTAATATTACATTGACCACGCCTATGTTACGGATGACTTATGCTGAGGCCATGCGTCGTTTTGGCTCTGACAAGCCAGATTTACGAATTCCACTTGAGCTCGTCGATGTGGCTGAAGTAGTTAAAAATTCTAATTTTCAAGTTTTTGCAGATGCTGCTAATCTTGATGGTGGGCGTGTTGTTGCGCTTCGATTACCCCAAGGCGTTTCTTTAAGTCGCAAGGACCTTGATAATTACGCTAACTTTGTTAGTAATTATGGCGCTAAAGGTCTTGCCTATATCAAAATAAATGATCTGTCTCAGGGATTAGAAGGACTTCAGTCGCCTATCATTAAGTTTCTTTCTGAAGAGTGTATTAAGGCGCTTCTTAATTTAGTCCATGCTCAAACAGGTGATGTGATATTTTTTGGAGCGGGACCAGGCTCGCTAGTTAGTGAGTATATGGGTGCGTTACGTGTTAAATTGGGCCATGATTGTCATTTAGTCGAAGAGGGCTGGCGATTATTGTGGGTGATTGATTGGCCTATGTTTGAATACGACAGTAAAACAACTCAATTACAACCCATGCATCATCCTTTCACGTCACCACAAGAACTTGATGTTGAGGCTTTAAAGCAAAATCCAACCCAAACTCTAGCTAAAGCTTATGATATTGTGATTAATGGTTATGAAATTGGTGGGGGATCTATTCGTATTCACCGGCCTGAGTTGCAACAAGCGGTGTTTGATTTGATTGGAATCAACGCAGACGAAGGCACAAAAAAATTCGGTTTTCTGCTTGAGGCGCTTCAATATGGTTGTCCTCCTCATGGTGGGATTGCTTTAGGGATTGATCGTTTAGCCATGTTAATGACAGGTTCAAACTCAATTCGCGATGTAATTGCATTTCCAAAAACGCAATCAGCCTCTTGTTTATTAACCAGTGCGCCGACGGAAATTGGATTAGCACAACTTAATGAAGTAGGACTTCGTCTTGCGCCACGATCTTAAGACTTTATTTTGGCTGTTCGCTCTTATTGCGATGCTGGGGGTTTCTTCTGCAAGTTACGCTACGATAAGAGGGAACAGTCATTTTATTGAATACCTTGCGCAACAAAAAAATAATTTAATACAGGCTATCAATCAATCAAAAAAAATACGCCCACCGATTGATGAAACGCAATACAATCAGTTATTGCAAAAAAACAAAGCGTTAATGACGTTAAACCAAGCTAATAGTTCCAGTTTTGCTAATTTACTAACAAATCAACAGAAGGTTCAATCGGATTTCAGTGAAAAAATAAAACAACTTCAACGTACGGACCTCGGTGAAAAAAAACCCATTAACGCTCAACAAACTATTAATAAAATCAATGCGCTAAACAGTGTACATAAGCAAATAACTACGTTGATTGAAGATAATTTGGATTTATCTAAACTTTATCAAGAGACGTTGCTTGACGAGTCACGCCGCTTGGAATTATGGCATGCTAAACAAATATTACATCGTAAGTTAGAAATTTCGCACGCAGAACAAGATAGTTTGAATGATTTGTTAAACACATTTTATGACCGAAGTGTTCGTTTACAACGGCAAATGAAAACGCAAGCGGAGTTTAATTCGCGTTATCTTTTGGAGGCTAAATTATTTTTTAATAATCAACTTATTGATTTTACGCAAAACAAAGTCACGGAATTAACGTTACAACGCAAGTTGGCTCATGCTGATTTTTTATTGTTGAAAAGCCCTGATATTCGCACACTTCAAACGATAACGGGTGTTTATCAAGATGCAATTAATCAATTCAGCGATATGGAGCTGTCATTTAGAACCATTATCAATAACTTAAAAAAAGAATCACATTATATTCATTATGACGAATTGAAAAATGCATTTACCGATCTAGAAAATAGGGTTAAGGTTAAAATTGCGACAGTTGCTATTTTAGAACAAACCTTGCAAGAAGATTTAGAAACACATCAAGCCGCACTCAAAAAGCAATTGGCAGTTAGGCAAAGCCTTTCTGAATATCGAATTGATAGCTGGCCTGAAATTATAGTTCAAATTAGCGATATTCCGAGTCAGTTTTATCATTATGCGAAAAACTTACTTCTCAAAATTCATGATAACTATCAATGGCTAGATGCTTGGCCTACGTTGTTGATGTATTTATTGATAGTCCTTCTGGCCATTCTTACGTTGGTTTTAAATCAACTCCTTAAAAACATGACTCGAGATACGGCACGCTCTCGCTTATCTGGTCATATTTATGATGGAGTTTTAATTTTACTTCTAAAGAATATAACTCCATTGGGCTTAATCTTGTCGGGCGTTGTTCTTTGTTATTTTAATCATATTCTTTTTGTCAATTACCAATTATTACTTAATTTGTTGTTTGTTGGATTAACTTTCCGCAGTTTAATTATTATTGCACGATTTGTTTTGTTAGAGCGAATCAACGAGGATGAGTCAGGCCACGATGTCCATTTATATTTTCGAATTAAATGGCTTTTATTGATTGGGGCTTGGACTACGGCGTTTATGGTGTTGAGTCATCTTTTGCCGTTATCGTTACTACTGCAAGATCTTTTTAATCGTTTTTTCATGTTGTTTTTAGTTGCGGTGTCCATCGTATCCTGGCGAAGTAGGGAAGTGATTACCCATTTATTACACCCTGTCCTTAAAAATAAAAAACGTTACCTGCAGCGCGCGGTGATTATGCTTATTACGCTCGTGCCAATAACATTATTTACCACAGCGATTATAGGTCTTGTTGGCTATATTAATCTTGCTTGGACTATGAGCAGTTATCAAGTCGAATTATTACTAGTTCTTGCGTTTTATGTGTTGTGTCGTGGTTTAATGTTTGATGCGTTAGAGTTGCTATCGGAGTGGATGGTTTCATCCTTAAGTCACGGTTGGTTATGGATTGAAGTCATCTTAAAACCCATGGATAAAATTTTACGGTTGATCTTGTTGCTTGTAGCTTTTTATATTTTATTTAATTTATTTGGATGGGATCGTCATTCATGGGTCATGATCAATCTTATTCAATTTTATGATTATCCACTGGTTAATTTATCCGGAATTCATATTACACCGGCAAGTATTTTGAAGTTTATTGCACTCGTGTTTATTTTTACATGGGCATCCAAATGGACTCGCGAATTTTGCTATCGTTGGCTCTATCGTGATGCCCGTGATCATGGTATCCGCAATAGTCTTGCCGTTTTTACTCAATACGGCGTTATTATCATTGGTGCATTTACCACGCTGCACGTATTAGGTTTGGATTTTAGTGGGTTATCCATGGTGATTGGTGGTTTAGCGGTGGGGATGGGATTTGGGCTTCGTGACTTTGCTAGTAATATTGTGGGTGGATTAATGTTACTTATTGAGAGGCCTGTTCGAGAGGGAGATCTTATTACCATTGACAATTATGAGGGAAAAGTTGCTCATATCGGCATACGTTCCATGCGAGTTTGTTCTTGGGATAATACGGAGGTGTTAATTCCCAACGCAGAGACGTTCAGTAAGCCTTTTACGAATTGGACGCATCAGGACAATATTGTGCGCACGGTCATTCCGATTAAAATTAGTCGGGTTGATGATCCTCTTTTGGTTCAGCAACTTGTTTTTGATGTTCTGGCGATTATCCCAGAAATTTTAAATGAACCACCAACGCAAGTGTTTTTGATGAAAATTGATGATGCTTTGATTGAGTTTGAGATTCGTTATTTTATTAATGTGGCAACGCATTCACGAGTTGAAACTCGATCGAAAGTGCTCTTTGCTATTATGGCGCAATTTAAGGCGGCAGGAATAAAACCTCCTATTCCTCCTATTGAAATTGATCTGAAGGAGAATCAATCTGATTTCTCAGTTGTCAAAAAATCATCTCAAGAATGAACATGAATTATTATTACGCTGTCGAGATATTGAAGGGCTTAGTTTTCTTCAATTAGCACGCCTTATTGGTGTTTCCATCCCTAAAGAGGCAAGCAAAAGGAAAGGATGGGCCGGACAAGCTATCGAAATTGCTTTAGGTGCTGATGCGGGAAATCAGTCAGCGCCTGATTTTAAACATTTAGGCATTGAGCTAAAAACAATTCCTCTTGGTGAAAATTGGACTCCGATTGAATCAACGTTTATTACTAGCATCCCTTTATTAACCATCCATCGTCAATCCTGGAAAAGTTCGCAATGCTTTGCTAAGTTAAAGCGCGTTCTTTGGGTTCCTGTCGAAGGGGAGAATACAGTTTCTTTTGAACAGCGTCGTATAGGTCGTTCGTTATTATGGTCCCCCACGATTGAACAAGAGCTTGTTTTATCCAAGGATTGGGAAGATTTAACTTTTCTTATTGCCACGGGGCGTTTAGATGAAATTCATGCAGGAATTGGTGAATTCTTACAAATTCGACCGAAAGCTGCAAACGGCAAATCAGTATGTTATGGTTTTGATCCTGAGGGAAATAAAACATTAACTCTTCCAAGAGGATTTTATTTAAGGCGTTTATTTACCAAAGAAATTTTAGAGTTTAGATGAAAGCCAAAGTCGAGTATAGCCGCTTTATTTGTGAATGGATTAATTTTTCGCTATATTGGGAAATGAATTTAGTGCGCTAATTTAGTCAGTGCACTATTCTTTTAATTTTTGAATCACCGCATATAAGGATATAGAATGAAAATAAAAATTGGGATCGTTTTTTCATGTGTTGTTTTTAGTGCGTTAACCTTCGCAGCGGCAACAACTCCGCCTGCAGCAATCGATTCTACAGCAGTTGTTACATCAGCTAGTCCTGATGTTGTTGCTTTAAATGTTAAAATTCAAGCCCAGTTCGCACAACTTCAAGCGCAACAACAAGAACAGTTGCAACAATTAAATACTCAACTGCAAGCACAAATCAAAGATAGTCAAACGCAGTTGCAAACTAAAATAGACACGATGAACACCCAATTACAATCTGCGATGAAGCAAATTCAAACGTCATTGCAACAGGAAATTACTCAAGTGCAACAGTCAATTCCAGCAGCAAAGCAATAAGTTGCTTTATTGCACTAGACTGGAGGTCTCGCGAATAAATCACGAGGCCTCAAATTTAGGGCGAGCAAATTATTACATTTTTTAACCATCATTGTAGCTCAAACAGCCCCTCATTAAAAGTCTGATTATATAGATTAAAGGTACTATCTGATTAGTGTATTCAATGTAGTCAGCGTTATTCGTGTAAAATATCATAACTTTTCAAAGATGCAATTTATATTATTTTTCTGAATTCTTATAATTTCCTTGGTATGATTGCCGTCTTTAAAATAAATGCTTTAAGATTAGAATGCCTATAATTTTTCATCCAAGTCCCGGGCAAATTTTGCTATGTGATTTCTCAGATCCAATATTATTTATTACCTAAAAAATCGATGCCTATGATTAGGACTTTCCAGGAACGTGAAAGTTGGGTGAAAGGGGATATGCTTTATA
>JAOAUB010000067.1 GCA_030157805.1 Legionellaceae bacterium | reverse complement strand
CAACCCTTGACAACCAGGGCGGGGTCCATACATGACGTAGCTGGGGAGTTACAAACAATCATAATTGTGCAATATTATGCCAGGATGGTCAAATTAATATCAACATCATCGACTGTCAGCACACCAACACCTGGATTAACTGTAATGCTTAATAACCCGTTCAATACGATCGAGTCCTTGCTCTAATATAGACATTTCAGGGCCAAAACTAATTCGGCTGTATTGTTTAAAACGTGCGTGCGGTCGACGATTTTCTGGATTGACATCAAAAAACACACCAGGAACCGTGATCACTTTTTCTTCTAAACCAGCTTCAAAAAATTTAAAACCATCACGCAATGGTTTAGGCAAGTTTGATAAGTTTGCCCAAATATAAAAGGTTCCACTGGGCTCTATTTCAATTTGTATGCCCATATTCAGCAAGCGTTGCATGGCATAATTTCGTTTTTTTAAAAAACAATGCTGCAAAGCCTTGGTTTCCTGAATGACATGATTAGGCTCAAGCAACTGCAATACCGACCTTTGAATAAGGCTACAAGCTCCACCATCAAGAAAAGAACCCGCACTAGCAATGGTGTTAATCACTTCTTTAGGTCCTAATGTCCAACTTAGTCGCCAGCCAGGATAACGCCAATTTTTAGTCAAACCATCAATAATAATAATTGGGTCACGATCAACATCCTCCACGTAAGCTGCGGCAGAGACCATTTTAGGTGAATTATTGTACGTGTTGTCGGTATAAATATAGTGAGAATAAAATTCATCAAGAATCAACGAGCAAGAATGACCGCGTGCCAAATGCACCCATTGCTCCAATCGTTTATCTTCAATTAATTGTCCCGTAGGATTACAAGGATTACTCAATAAAATTGCTTTTAAACCACGACCGGTAATTTCATTTTTAATTTGTTCAAGCGTTGCTTGATAATGACATGCCGGCTCTAGAAGAATGGGAATTGAAACAAAGGCCTTAAAAACACTCAACAGTTCTTCATATGCCGTGTAATCGGGAATAAAATGCCCCATATTGATGGTGCCTAACGAAGCAGCAATCCGTGTTAACGCGATACGTCCCCCGCCAGAAATGCTCACATTTTCATAGGTATACTGGCTTTTTTTGTCTTTACGATACAAATAATTATACAAATCAGCAATTTTTTTGCGTAATTCTTGCTGTCCTGTCACAGGACTGTATTCATGTAACGAGGGATCGACTTTGAAGCTATCAATTCGAGGAGGTGCTCCCTCGATAGGACCTGTTTCGGGCGCTCCTTGTCCAAGATTAACCCACTCTGAGTTTTGTGCGGAGAACCCTTTTTCAATGGCTTTTTGCATGACATAAATAACGCCGGTTTGCGGGACATGTCGAAATCCTGGAGTTTGAGTCATGGCTTGTGTCCTGAACATAAAATAAAAAACAAGATACAACTTGCCACATTGATTTTTATCTTTCAATATAAACTGCGAAAAAGCATGATTGTTGTACTTTAACTTAGGGTTTTTTATGATCAGTCTAAAAGAAAAAATTATATTAATTACCGGCGCCTCCAGTGGCATTGGTGAAGCATGTGCGAGGCTTTTTGCATCATTTGGCGCAAAACTGATATTAACAGCCCGACGACGTGAACGAATTGAGGCTCTCGCCTCAGAATTAAAAAAAACTCACGGCACACCCTGCTTGTCATTATGTTTTGACGTTCGTCAACAAGAAAAAGTTGAAGAAAGCATTGCGCAATTACCCCCCGAGTGGCAATCCATCGACATTTTAATTAATAATGCGGGCTTAGCGTTAGGTAGCGATCCCATCCAAAACGGTTCGCTTGAAAATTGGGGCACCATGATTGATACCAACATTAAGGGATTGCTTTACGTCACCCATGCTGTTTTGCCGGGCATGTTACAACGCAACCAAGGCCATATCGTGAACATTGGCTCTATTGCCGGTCAAGAAGCTTATCCCAATGGCAATGTTTATTGTGCCAGTAAACACGCCGTACGGGCCATTAGTAAAACGATGAGAATTGATTTAATTGGCACACCTCTTCGGGTCACAGAAATCGCCCCTGGTGCTGTTAAAACTGAATTTAGTACCGTTCGCTGGAATGATCCAGAACGAGCTAACTTGTTTTACAATGATTTTGAGCCCCTCTTAGCCGAAGACATTGCGGATGCTGTTTATTTTAGCATTACAAGGCCTGCGCATGTTGATGTTACTGAAATAACCATCATGCCAACAGTGCAAGCGTCTGCAAACCATCTCTATAAAAAAAGTTCAACAAAATAAAATTTACCTAAGCTGACGTGATCGTTATCAAACCGATCACATCAGCAGAAGGTCTAGGTATTTTCGACAAAATCGTATCAATTTTCAAACTTGTTGAATAAGATAAAATACGCGCCACAGGGCCAATAGTATGAGCCATGCGCTTTAACATGCCATGCAAAGCTGCTAATCTCAATAAAATGCTGTATAATACAACGCTATTTTCATTCAACCCTATTTAGAGCTTCTTATGACTGATTTAAACTTGTACAGAAACATCGGGATCTTCGCTCACGTCGATGCCGGAAAAACAACAACTACCGAACGTATTCTTAAGCTTACCGGCAGAATCCACAAAATTGGTGAGGTTCACGAAGGAGAATCAACGACCGACTTCATGGAACAAGAAGCTGAGCGCGGTATTACCATCCAATCAGCTGCCGTAAGTTGCTTTTGGAAAGGCACTCGCTTCAACATCATCGATACCCCGGGACACGTTGATTTCACGGTAGAAGTGTATCGCTCATTGAAGGTTCTCGATGGCGGCATCGGCGTTTTCTGTGGTTCGGGCGGCGTTGAACCTCAGTCAGAAACTAACTGGCGCTATGCAAACGACTCAAAAGTATCTCGCTTAATTTTCGTCAATAAACTTGACCGTATCGGCGCTGACTTTTTAAAAGTAACGACGCAAGTAAAAGAAGTATTAGGAGCTAACCCTCTAATTATGACCCTGCCTATCGGCATTGAAGATGACTTCGTCGGTGTTGTCGATTTGTTGACCCGCAAAGCTTATATTTGGGACGAAACTGGCGAGCCCGAAAATTACAGCATTACTGACGTCCCTGCCAATATGCTTGACGACGTTGAAATGTACCGCGAACAATTAATTGAAACAGCAGTGGAAATGGACGACGATTTGCTGATGGCTTTTCTTGAAGGAGAACAACCTTCAATAGAAGACGTGAAACGCTGCATCCGTAAAGGAACGCTTGAATTAGCCTTTTTCCCCACCTATTGCGGTTCCGCTTTTAAAAACAAAGGGATGCAACTGTTGCTCGATGCCGTGGTTGACTATTTACCTGCCCCTCACGAAGTTAATCCACAACCATTAACCGATGCTGAAGGTAATCCAAACGGACAATTCGCGATTGTTTCTCCTGATGAGCCATTTCGTGCTTTAGCATTTAAAATTATGGATGACCGTTTTGGCGCTCTTACTTTCGTACGTATTTATTCCGGAAAATTAAACAAAGGCGATACTATTCTTAACTCCTTTACTGGAAAAACAGAGCGTGTCGGTCGTATGGTTGAGATGCAAGCCAATGAGCGTAATGAATTACAAAGTGCTGAAGCAGGCGACATTATCGCTATTGTCGGTATGAAAAACGTTCGTACTGGTCAAACACTTTGCGATCCAAAACATGAGTGCACCCTTGAAGCGATGGTTTTCCCTGAGCCTGTTATCTCGATTGCCGTGTCGCCCAAAGATAAAGGTTCCAACGAAAAAATGAGCATTGCTATTGGTAAGATGGTTGCTGAAGATCCAACCTTTAAAGTAGAAACTGATATCGATTCAGGTGAAACTATCCTACGTGGTATGGGTGAATTACACCTTGATATTAAAGTCGATATTCTAAAACGTACTTATGACGTTGAATTAGTCGTAGGTCAACCCCAAGTTGCTTATCGTGAAACCATCACCAAATCAGTTGAAGACAGTTACACTCACAAAAAGCAATCAGGTGGTTCAGGTCAGTACGCTAAGATTGACTACACCATTGAACCCGGCGAGCCAAATACTGGATTCACGTTTATCACCTCTGTGGTGGGTGGAAACGTTCCTAAGGAATACTTCCCCGCAGTCGAAAAAGGGTTTCGTTCCATGATGAGTAACGGTACATTAGCAGGCTTCCCCGTATTGGATGTTGTTATTAATCTTACAGACGGTGGTTTCCATGCGGTCGACTCTTCCGCAATTGCGTTCGAAATTGCTGCAAAAGCGGCTTTTCGTCAATCCATACCCAAAGCCGGTCCACAATTGCTCGAGCCCATCATGAAAGTTGACGTTTACAGCACCGAAGATAATGTAGGTGATGTTATTGGTGATTTGAATCGTCGTCGTGGCATGATCTCAGGTCAAGAGCCAAGCGCAACTGGCGTACGCGTCAAAGCCGATGTTCCTCTTTCTGAAATGTTTGGTTACATCAGCACCTTGCGCACCTTGACTTCAGGTCGTGGTCAATTCTCAATGGAGTTTTCTCACTACGCTCCATGTCCTGCGAACGTCGCGGAAGCTGTGATCGCCAAAGAGAAAGAAAAGAAAGCTGCTGCGGCTAAGTAATCAACTGACTTAACACTCATAACATCTAAAGCCTCGTCAAGTTTTTCACTAACGAGGCTTTTTTTTTAACTCATTCCCCTTCTAGGGACTTATGGCAGTTCGCCAACTAGGATGGCATTTTGTTGGTCGATTACGAAATAAAAACCTTGTCCTACTTGAAGAGACAGAAAAATGGCAATTAAGTTCGTCTTTTTTCCAACAAGCAACTGGAAGGCCAACTCATTTCGGACATGCGCTTTTAACGGAAAAAGAACAGGTTCCTGTCCATATCGTGCTTTACAAAGGCAAAAACAGACATAAACGTAATCTTAATAAAAAAATCAGCGCTTCAGGCAAAAGCAAACGGTACTCAAATGCTGCTAAAGATCCGTGGGTCCTTGTAACATCACTGCCTCAAGCACGAGATAATCCAGTGCACATTGTCAATATTTACCCGGGAACTGTGACCGGATACAATTTTTGTTATACACTACACTTGATGGTTGAGCTCGGACTCAACCATGACGAAGCTAAAGGATCCCAATGTTTCAATCAAAGCTCATCATCGCACTTATGACGTTTAGCATGATAACGCACGCAGCACTGCCTGCCGATTCAATTCAGCACTGCTTAGATGTGAGAAGGCTCGCCGATGTGACTGCAAGGCAGAAAATGACCGCCAAAGAGCCTGGCGTGTTGCCTTTTAAATTCCACAAAATTTCAGCCTCCGATCTACCCTTAGATAACCCGATAGGCAATATGAATGAAGTTATTAATGCTTTAAATATTCAAATTGCAAACTGCCTTAAAAGTCATGGTGAATTTCAAACCGTGACCATTGCTGATCATCAATTTACACGCCAAGAATGGTGCCTTAATAGCAATCAAAAAATGCTCGCGCTTGCAAAAGCCGCCCATGGTAATTTTCAAAAATATTTATCCAGCATCAAAACTGAATTTGATTGGTATAGAAGTGAAGGATGGCCTGAAAATCATGCGGGATTTAAAAAGAATGAGTTTCAATTTACAGCCTATTATGCACCCGCAGCGATTGAAGCACGATCTCACCGTGGAGGAGCCTTTTTATATCCTATTTACAGTAACCCAGGTGTTGTCAGTGTCATCTCTGAGAGCAAAAAACTCAATCTAAAAGCCCCTCTTTGTGGCGTTGACCCAATCACCCACTTAGCACGTGGATTTTGTCTGAAAAATAGCAATGGCACCTACTCTATAGCACCAGACCGAGAAGAAATTGATCATGGTGCATTGGATAAAAAATATATCATTGGCTATGTTAAAGATCCCAACGACCCGTCATTTTTAATGCTGCAAGGTTCTGGCTCGTTACTTCTTGATGGTAAATTATTTCATATCAATTACGATGGCGCCAACGGTAGACCGCGTACGATGCTTGGTCGCATTGTCCAATGCGCACAAGACCCAAGCTGCGGTGGAAACCTTGATGCCATGGAACGTTGTGCTAAAGATCCTAAATGTCATGACGAGGCCAAGTTACGTTGTAACGTCTCCCCCAAAATTAGACAAAGCGCAGGATCCGAGCAACAAATTCGCCAATACCTTAATGGTCTGATTAATCACGATAAAGCACGCAATTTACGAAATCGCGATCAAAGTTTTGTATTTTTTGCAAAGCAAGATATTGGTCCTTTTGGATCGGAAGATATTTCTTTAACTCCTCACGCTTCATGCGCAACCGATCACAAGGTGATTCCTGTTGGAATGAGTTTTATCTATAATTGCAACAAATCAACTTCATGGTGCGTGGCTCAGGATGCGGGCGGTGCAATTATGGGAGCTCATGTTGATGTCTATAAAGGTGAGGGAAAACTCGCGGGCATTGAGGCAAATAGTCTCAATCATGCGGGCTCCTTATTTGTAGCGCTACCTAAAATTACCCGGGTGGTGTAACCTTTCTTCTGTAAAATTAAATTGGCTTAATTAGGTAGGTGGCCA
>JAOAUB010000066.1 GCA_030157805.1 Legionellaceae bacterium | reverse complement strand
GACGTTCAACCAATTCATCTAGGCAACGGAACCTGTTTTGGTGTTTAATACGATATGTTTTAAGACGCCCATCATAAGGAAAAATAAATGAGTGAACGAATTCAACTGCATCTCATTGGTTGTGCCTCTGGCATTGCTGGTGTGGATTCTGAAAGTGGATCAGGGCCACTGACCATGCAATCCTCCCCCTTCATGAATTCATTAAACCAAGAAGGGATCGAATTTTCATGGGATGTCATGGTGCAACCTCCTCAATCTTTAGCCTCAGGCTCAATTGATGAGTCAGTCAAAGTACTGTGTGATGAATTAGCAGTGAAAGTCTGTCATGCCGTCTCTCAGCAACAATTTTTTAGTGTGATTGGTGGTGATCATTCCTGTGCCATTGGCACATGGAGCGGTGTGCAGCATGCGCTTCATCAGCAAGGTGATGTCGGTTTAATCTGGATTGATGCGCATATGGACGCTCATACGCCAGAAACATCACATTCTGGACGCATTCACGGCATGCCTGTTGCCTGTCTTTTAGGGCATGGTCATCCCTCATTAACCACCATTTTAAATCAATATCCTAAAATTAAACCTCAAAACTTATGTTTAATTGGTATTCGTAGTTATGAATCAGGTGAAGCAGAATTATTAAAACGTCTTAATGTCAAAGTTTATTTCATGGATGAAGTAAAACAACGTGGTTTTGATGTTATCTTAAATGAAGCGGTCAGTTTAGTCAGTCGTAACACGCTTGCCTATGGCCTAACTTTAGACTTAGATGCTATTGATCCCGAAGAAGCTCCAGGAGTTGATGTGCCCGAGTCAGACGGTATTCATGTTAAAGATTTAATCAAAGGCTTATCCAATATCGCGACCGATCCCCGATTAATCGCTACTGAAATTGTTGAGTTTGATCCAACACGAGATAAAGATCACATCACCGAACAATTAATTGTTTCTTTGCTCGCAGTCATCGCTGATGGAAAAAAATTGAAGTTTTAAATATTCAACCACCCCTACTCCACATGCACTAAAAAAGAGCAATGATTAACTTAAGTCATGTGGAGTTCAATCCTTCTGGTGTAAAAATATGTCTTGGCTTAAAACCCTCAACAAAATCAGTATAAATCAGGGCAATATCCATGATTTAACGACACCTTGTCTTAAGTTGTATAAGACCGCCATCAACATCGCGCAGCGAATCGAAGAACCTAACGTTCACGGTTATCTTTCCCCCGCACAAATTGCACCGCATTTTGAACACATAATCTATAAAGAACTTAAACAACTTACGTTTAAAAACCAAGGGTTGTTAGACAACATTCAAAGACACATCGACAGCTGGTACCCAACAAACAATCAATCCAACCATGGGAAAGCCACCAATAGCGTCATCAAAGAAACCTTCCTTGCTGCATTAAGCCGGGTGCATACGGACATATCCCAATCCAAATCACCTTACTTTCAAAAAGAAAAAAAACAATGGCGACATGATTACATAGAAGCATTCAAAACATGTTTTGTCGATTTGAACACCATGGCACGCGCCATCAATGATCGTCAAGCCATCGCAAAATTTGATATAGCATCGAATGATTATAAAACCTATGCAAAATTCGATATTAATGAACTCCAGCAAGCCTTGATCAGCATTAAGCAAAACGAGACAACAACTTATAAAATAAACGATGAACGTCTACAAACCACGCTAAAAGAAGCGGGGTTCACGACTGAGGAACTTGCGTTTTTACAAACAACCAGCATTCTTTGTTATGAATCTTCCATCACTAACGCTCAAAAATCACTCATGGAAACATCTGCAACACATGAAAACACCGCAGCAATAAAGCATAATAAAAAACTAATGCACCTCTGTTATCTAAAACTTACTGATGAAAACGCTCAAAATGCATCATTCATCATGAAGGATCAACACGAATTCCAATCCCAATTAAAACAACTCACCAAACCCTACATTCGCTATCAACAAGCACAAGAAGATCTCTTAATAACAATAGCCAAGCCTAACATCAATGTTACGCTCCAAAATCTAGGAAAAAGAATTTTAGACCAACTCAAATCACAACAAAACACACCAAGCCATGATCTCTATGAACTCACCAACACCTTAAAAATTCTCAATAAAACCATAAGCAATCCCACGTTTAAACATGCCATGATTTGCTCACAACAAAGAAAAAAAATTAACAACCATGTCCAATATCAAAAAACAAGCAGCGCTTTATTAATCATCGCAGGCGTTGCAACCATTCTGGCTAGTATCGCTATCGCATTATTCTCATTCGGCACATTATCGCCAATGAGCTTATTGGGTATTCACTTAGGCTCGTCATTAATCGTCGGCGGCACAGTAATTGGGTCTGGAGTCCTTGGCGCCGTAACTTTAACTGGCGGTATAAAACTTGCAAAAGCCAACCCCGTCACGACGATGCTTTACAATTCTTTGACTCAGTTTGTCCAAGAAACCAAAACCATTGCGCACCCAACGACGCACGAACCAAGTTTGGAGTTCAATCCCTGTATTTGACCGCCGCAACGATCCAAAATATTATCCTTCAGTGATCTCGTTGACAAAAAATCAAATCCCACACCCCGTGCCCAAGCAACTGCCCGCGCTTCTCAAACTTCGTCAAAGGTCTTCTTTCCGGTCGGGGTGAGTAATCCTTTGCCTGATTTTGCAAACGAGGCTCTGCACTTAAAACTGCCAGCATATGCTCCGCGTAATTTTCCCAATCCGTTGCGCAATGAATAAAGCCACCCGGCTTTAGCGTTTCAATTAAACCCTGCAAAAACTCAGTTTGCACTAAACGCCGCTTATGATGACGCGCCTTAGGCCAAGGATCTGGAAAAAAAATTTGAATTCCCGCCAAACTATGGGGCTTAATTTGATGTTGAAACACGGTGACAGCATCGTAGGGTGCAATGCGTACATTAGAAATTGCATGATCATGCAAATCGGCTGCTAAACTACCTATACCCGCCTGATGAACTTCAATACCAATGAAGTTAATTTCAGGATTTTGCTGAGCCATAAGCAACAAAGAAGCACCCATACCAAATCCAATTTCAACCAGGGTATCTGCATCACGAGCAAACACCGCAGGCAGATCCCAAGCCTCTTCACTTAAAGGCAATTGATAATTTGGCAACCATTCGACCAGGCCACGCTCCTGCCGGGGACTAAGACGACCCGCTCTTAATACATAACTTTTAATTCTACGTCTCATTGATAATTCTCGCCTTTCAAGTTCGGCATCGTTGTAAATTCACTTGTTTTCAGTCATATAAAAACAAAAAGTGACTCACAACCCTTGGGCCGAACAAAAATACTTAATATTGTCTTAATAAAGATAGTCTAAAATAACCACCATATCAGCGTTAATCCATTACGAATGAATGATCGGGGATTTTACATGAATTTACAACAAGCACTATCACAGCTAATTAATGAAGCTAACACTTCTGTCGATATTTTAAACAGCGTCGATTTCAATGAATTCTATCAACCAGCCCTTGCAAGAGCGCTGCAAGTCGAAAAACATAACACTGATAACCCTGTTGCCCCAGCAAAAATAGCACGACATTTGCAACACGCACTAGAGGACGTCGAACTTGCTTTTCCACACCAGTGGAGCAAGCCGCTGTTTGAAAAATTGCTCGTTAAAATTGATCGCTGGGAACCAACATTCACCAACGATGTTGAGCTCATTAGTGTCTACAAAAAAAGCATCAACGCACTCTTAACTAAAAAATACATTGAACAACAACAAAATCACCCTGACGTCTATCTCTTTAAAGAGAAAAAAGCATGGCGTCATGAATTTTTAATGGAGCTAGAATATTGCTTGACCGATCAAAACCGAATGGCTGAAGCTTTTAATCATCGTGAGTCTATTAATAGACATCATGTAAAATACAATAAATTCACGTTTAACGAGCTAAGTTTAGCATTAAACGCTATTGATTCTCACAACACCTCCATCTATACACTACATGATAGAGACCGCCTCGGCAGTGCATTGTTTGGCGCAGGCTTCGCCCAAGAAGAAATCAATTCACTGATACTCTCCGAAGCTCTAACCTTAGAAGCGGCATTAATTAGCGCCCAATCATCTGTTCTTCTAGTAAAGACCGATCCAGAAACAAACGCCCCAACGAGCACAGAAGCGTTCAATGCCTATCTGCAGCTGAGAGATCATGAACCACTAAACACACAAACAGGCATCCTAGAGGATAGCAGAAATTTTCAAACCTATTTGGCGATACTCGCCAAACCCTATCTTGAATATCATCACGCACGCGAAACACTGGAACGCAGGCTTAGTGATTTGAATCAAGAGCGCTCAACGCTGCTAACAGCTCGATATGAATATGGTCAGGAGATATTAAAAAAATGTTCGGAAATAAAAACAAAATACCCTGATGTTTCACTGTATGAAATAACTAATCTATTAAAAATAACTCATAAAGCCATCGATGGACCTTTAGAAAATAGTGAGAATATAACCAACCTTGAAGCAATGCTCATCAACATGGATCAACTGATTGAAAAAGATCAAATTAAAAAAGTTAACGAAAAAATAACACATGATTGCTTGGAACAACAAAAAGCTGAAAAAAAAATGATAATACATGATCTCATGGAACAACAAAAAGTTAGCGATACTCAAGACTTGATCAACATCATCAAAACTTTTACAAGCACTGATACAAGCAACTACGCCGTTAACCAACTATCTTATTTTAACACATTACTCGATCTCACCATCACCATGCTAACGACACCGACAGAAGAAAATAGACAAACACTAAACCGTCAGGCCGAGCTGCGTGGAATGAACGATCTAGTTCAAGATTTAACCAATACTAATTTCGTCTACCAACTAGGACGCGAAAAACTGCAACAAACCATCCAATCGCTTGATAAAAAATCCCCTTACCGTGCTTTAGGTCAAGACATATTAGACTTAACACACATTAAATCTCCAAATCGCAATGTACCGAGTGATATCCTCATGACGCTTGCAGTCACTCATCGTGCCATTCAAAATGCTACTGCAAACCCTCTCAATATTGAACTATTGCGCAAAGACCAAGATTCGCTTGTTCATTATGCAAATTCAATACGCCAAGATCACAAAATTTCTCAAGGCAAAAAAATTGGCGGTTTACTATTGGTTCTCTCTGGCGTTTTATTGATTGCAATCAGTGTTGCTGCAGCAGTAGTAAGCCATGGTCTAACAACGCCAGTCAGTATTGCTGGAGTTAAATTAGGTCTTGCTTTCATCATAGCCGGATCCGCAGGAACTGCTGCAACAATCAGTGGCATTGGATTATTCAGCAAGAGAAAACCCACTGAAATAAAAATAGCCGAAGCTTGTGAAAAAATTAATACAACCATTAGAGATAACTACTCACCCCGTACCTCACTTTAAACACAGTCCATCCAAGGCTAGTCTGAAACATCCCAAGCGTCACATGACCACGGCTTGTGACGCTCTCCCCAAAAAACCCAAAAAACTGTCTATACTTACAATGAATGAGAGTTTTATTATTTTCTTGTAAGGAAGGTTTATCATGAAACGAATCATCACGGCTAACTCTAACCACTGCTGTATTTACGATTACCATCATCAAAAAAAGAAACTCCAATTGGTCAAAGAATTCGATCACCCTGAAAATAGATTAAAAAATAGCGAATTACTCACTGATAAGTCTGGCCGTTATGGCACCAAATCTATGCATGGCGGCTCTTTCTCACCAGATAGCGATGCTGGATGGGTTAATCGAGACAACTTCGCCAGGGAATTAGCGCATGAACTTGATGAAGAACGAAATCATCATGACTACACCGAATTAGTGTTAATCATGTCGCCTCAAATGGAAGGCCTACTGGCTCAGCATCTCAATAAGCAAGTCAAAGGGTTTATTAAACACATCATCCAAAAGAACATGATGCATTGCACTGAGCGTGAATTATTGCACTATTTAAATGATCATTTGGAAGAAAATAGGAAACTACTTCATTGATGAAAATTACTTTTTTAGGTGCGACGAGAACCGTTACCGGATCGAAATATCTGCTGACGGTTGACTCGCAAAAAATACTAGTCGATTGCGGATTATTTCAGGGGCATCAAGAGATACGATCACGAAATTGGGATCCATTTCCAATTGATCCCGCTGAGATCGATGCCGTCATCTTAACGCATGCCCATATTGATCATTCAGGGTATTTGCCACGTCTTATCAAAAAAGGCTTTAAAGGCAACATTTACAGCACTCACGGCACCCAAGATTTATGCGCTATTTTGTTGCCTGACAGCGGATATTTGCAAGAAGAAGATGCCTATCGCGCCAATAAATACGGCTACTCAAAACATAAACCTGCATTACCCCTTTATACCCGTGAGGACGGAACTCGCGCGATTGAACGATTTGTTCCTCTTAATTTTAACAAACCTTACGCACTATCCGAATCACTTTCATTCACCTTTTTACCTGCTGGACACATTCTGGGTGCTGCCATGCTGCAGTTCCATTACCAC
>JAOAUB010000065.1 GCA_030157805.1 Legionellaceae bacterium | reverse complement strand
GAGTTTTTATTATAAAAACTTGACTTTGATATAAGCAACACCCTATTTTAACTTAGTGCAGTATAATGAAGGAACGTTTAAACAAATAAATTCCCATAAAAAGTATCCGAAACTTACTCACTCCTTATATAATCGTGCGAAAGAAACAACAACATCTGCTTCATTGTAAAAGCCATGTATTACAATTAATTAAGTAGTACTTAATACAATTTGGAGGACTAAAAATCAGTGTCTACACAACCCAACAAAAACACACCCATTAACGATGGCGGATTTAACCGTGGTTTAAAAGATCGTCATGTTCAACTCATTGCCTTAGGTGGCATTATTGGTTCAGGGTATTTTCTTGGAACAGGGGAAGTAGTTAATCAAGTAGGTCCATCTGCGTTTATTGCCTACATTTTTGGAGGCATTATTGTTTATCTTACGATGCTTTGTATGGGAGAATTAGCCGTTGCGATCCCCATATCAGGCTCTTTCATTACTTATACCGCCGAATTTATTTCCCCGGCGATTGCCTGCGGGGTTGGTTGGTCTTACTGGATTAGCTGGGTCGTCTATATTCCTGCTGAATGCATTGCTGGCGGCATCATTATGCAACATTTCACAGGTATCAATGGATACGTCTGGGCTGTTTGTATTGGCCTACTCATCACGTACGTCAACATTAGTAAAGTAGGAACCTTTGGAGAAATTGAATTCTGGCTTGCTCTCGTTAAAATTTTTGCCCTCATGGGGTTTGTGGTGTTAACTATTTTAATTTTTTGCGGGATCATTCATGGTCACCAACCTTCTCAAATGATTGGAGGTAAATACCTTCTGAATCAGGGCGGGTTATTTCCGAATGGCGGCACCGTCTTACTGACTGCAATGGTCTTGTTGCTCGTCAACTATCAAGGCTCAGAGATTATTGGTCTTGCTGCTGGCGAATCAATAGAGCCGGCACGCATGATTCCACGTGCTGTACGCACTGTTACCTTGCGGATTTTATTTATTTACATTATTCCTGTCTTTTGTCTTGTCTTAATATTTCCATGGCAAAAGGCTGGGATCAACAATTCAGTATTTGCTGATGCGCTTAATCGATATGGCTTACGCTGGGCAGGAGTAACCACCAACATTGTCACTTTAGTTGCAACACTCTCTTGTTCCAACTCAGGAGTTTATGGCATCGTACGATCGCTTCATGCCTTAGCCCGCAACGGCATGGCGCCGCAACCGCTAAGTAAACTCAATAAAAATGCGGTACCTCAAAACGCAGGAATCTTCACGTTGATGAGCATTTGGATAGTATTAGGTATCAGTTACTTTTTTGGTCAATCAATGTTATATATCGCTTTGTTACTGGTGTCCGGATTTACAGGTGCTATTGCCTGGATTTCATTATGTTGGTCACAAATTAAATTTCGAAAACGACTTTATCAAGCCGGTTATACAACAGAGGATCTACGCTATAAAACACCGGGCTCGCCCTACACAGGAATCGCGGCCATTCTATTGATGGGTCTTTGTCTTGTCTTTCTTTTTATGAACAAAGTACCTGCTTACAAAATTGCTTTTGCGCTAGGTCTAACCAGTTTTTTAGCTCCTATGCTGATTTATAAATTGGGCGGATTTGCCAAGCATCGCCAACATATTTTAATGCTGAATCAACATATCCAATTTAAAGATATATTCCCAAATCGGATTCAGGGTCAATAAAATTGTTGTACACGACAAAAAATAGTTTAAAGTTACTCCCTGGGTGACGCACGGTGTCAACTCAGGGAGCAAAGATTCATATGGTTGGCTCCTACATCAAGCTTGCACAACCTCTTTAGATCTGTAATTCACGTTGGGTTGTAACTCGCTGGGTGTTAAATTCGGGTACTAAACTCTGCAATAAAATAAAAATTTCTTCTTCTTCATGAGTATGACAAGCCGTATTCAATAAATGAAATGTCGCTATCAACTCTTGCCAATCAAAACGGCGAAAGCGTGCTTTGAATAATTTATCATGTTCAGTAGGAACTAGTTTTTCAGATTCATGAAAGATTTCTTCAAACAGTTTCTCACCAGGTCTTAAGCCAGTGTATTGAATTTGAATATCTTCACCCACCACCTTTCCCGTGAGTTTAATCATTTGCTCAGCCAAATAACTGATCTTAATTGGCTCGCCCATATCCAAAACAAAAATTTCACCACCATGACCATTAACCATTGCCTGTAAAATAAGCTGGCAAGCTTCTGGAATCGTCATAAAATATCGCGTAATGTCTGGGTGCGTGACGGTCACCGGCCCACCTTCTTGGATTTGTTTTTGAAATAAAGGCACAACGCTGCCGGATGAACCAAGCACATTACCAAAGCGCACAGTGATGAATTGCGTATCCACTTGCTCGTTAAAATTTTGACAAAAAATTTCAGCAACACGCTTAGTTGCGCCCATGATATTCACCGGATTAACTGCTTTATCACTGGAAATTAAAATGAATTTGTCAACCTTCATCATAGCGCTCATTTCAGCAATAACCTGCGTCCCAATCACATTATTCAACGCCGCAATTCGCGTTTGTTCCTCAAGCATCGGCACATGTTTATAAGCCGCAGCATGAAAAACAAGATTAGGTTTAAATTCGGTGAAACAAACCTTAACCCCTTGAGAGTCCGTCACAGACAATAAGCCCACTTTAAGGGAAATTTCCGGATGTTTAGCGCGAAGCTCTAGCTCAATTTTATATAAATTGAACTCTGAATTATCAATAATTAATAATTCATCAGGATTTAATTTCATAATTTGACGACAAAGTTCAGAGCCAATAGACCCTCCGCCGCCAGTAACAAGAACCCTCTTGTTTTTAATTGATTGCGCGATTTTATCCCATTCAAGATGAACTTGATCACGACCCAACAAATCTTCAATACTAACATCACGCAGAGCGTTAACTTTAGATTGCCCAGAAACCAACACTGACAGACTAGGTAAAGTTTGAAAAGGAAGCTGACAAAGCTCACAAAAACTAACAATACGTCTCATTTCAGCAGATCCCGCAGTAGGAATAGCTATAACAATCAATTCAATTTGATTTGTTTTTACAACATCAGGCAATTCGGCAATCGCTCCAAGAACTGCAACACCATGGATTTCCATGTCACGCCGCGCAGGATTATCATCAACAAAACCAATAGGCCAATAATTAGTGTTTCTTTTTAAATCACGAACTAAACTTTCCCCAGCATGCCCCGCACCAATAATCAAAACACGTTTTGCCGAACTGACGCGCCCTTGTAAAACAAGTCCTTCACGATAGCTCCGTCGAGCCAAGCGAGCGCCGCATAATATCGCAACTAAAATAAGGCCATACAAAGGAAGGATTGATCGAGGAATCTGCGGTAACAAGGAAGTCAAATAAAAAATGGGGATCACCAAAAACGTTGCTAAAACAACGGCTTTGATAATTCGAACAACATCATTTATGGATGAAAAACGCCATAAGCCACGATATACTTTGAAATGATAATAACACGCCAATTGAACGACAGATAAAACAAGCAATCCAATAAGTGATGAAGATCCAGAAAAAAGATGCATGTTATAACGTACCCAGTATGCACCATACCAAGCAATAGGAATTGCCACGCCATCAAAAATTAATACCGGTGATTTTTTATATAATTTACGTGAGAACGACACTGATTTGGACATATCCCTTACCCATAAGCTAACAGAAACTGTTGAGAGTTATTCTGAGGGTAGTTTATCACGTGGTTTAACGGTGTCGACTACTCCTTGAGATAAATCTGATAACGATAACGCGATTTGGTCCGGCTAGTTTGCAATAGCTTCGATTTTCGATAGTCAGGGCTGGATTCCAACTTTTTATTCAAGCATTGATCCGTAAAAAAATAAATAACTTTACCCTTCTCCACCAAAGAAGCGACAATGATCACCTCCGGCTTTTGTTGTAAAATACGTTGACACTGAGCCTCAAACATCATCGCATAAGATTCGTTTCCCATCCTTTTGTTATTTAAACAATAAGAATCCTCAAAGCGCGAAGGAATATAATACGGAGGCAAACCACTATCCCCCAGCACGATGCGATCATCTAAGGAAACATGATGTTTTAACCAATCTGTGAGCTTCCATCTTAATTTTTCTCCTGCTATTGAATTGTTTGTGAAATATTGGAGTTTTTCTAAGCCTGATACAGGTAAAAAAACTATGCCAAACCAAATACTACTCGCCACGACGAGTAAAACACAAGAAGACCCCTTATCATCAACCAAATAACCCATCAGATTTTGAATACCAAGCAAAGTCAAGGGCAATAAAAACACAAAAGCAGGTAAGAATAAACGGTGTGCCATAGCCGATACCGGATCAGCTTGAACTAAGAAAATCAAATAAATTAAACTGGGGATCCATAAAAAAGACAGTCGTTGATCGTATCTTTTAATAGGATTTTTTTTACCCAACACCCCTGCTAACCCTAACAATAAAAAAGGCCACGCCAACTTCAAATACAATTTATCAAGAACCAACCAATGTGATGTTGCAAAACCCTTACAATAAACTGAGTTTGGCATGAGTAAACCAAAATAGTGCCAACGCCACAAAAAATACACGCCGTAAATTAGCACAAAAACAATAGCACCTAAAATAAAACCCGATTTAAAACAAGATGTTATTGAATTTATCTTTTCATTGCCTCTTTTTCCCAAAGACTCATGAATCGGTATCTCACGATGATCAGCAACAAGTTGTTTCCGTTGCAAGATCCTTGGAAACTGACCTACTTTAGGTAAATTTAAATAAGCTATTGCAAAAAAAACAACTCCAACAACACCCCCCTCAGGACGCGTTAAGCCAGCCAAGGCCAAAAACAATCCTGAAGCAAGCCAATAGCCCAAGCACATCTCACCTCGAGCCTTTGGTGCAGCGTTATACCCAAGACCCCTTAACAGAGAATAGACTGACAATAACAATAAAGCCTGATAAGTTGTGGTTTCTAAGCCACTCGACACCCAAAATATTTGATCTCGATAAAAAAGTAACCACAGTACCGGAATAAGCGATAACCATGGTAAAAACCAAAAACGAGAAAGACGATATAATGTCGCACTTGCAAAGGCCAAACTGATTGCACCCATTGCTTTTAGCGTAATCACAGGGTTTAAACCTAATTTCAGCGCTAGCGCTGCAAGACAAACAAATAAAAAATTCGAATAACCTTCCACGGGCTGCTCACCAACATTCCAAAGCAAACCATTGCCCTGCTCCCAATTCTTGGCGTAACGCAAGCTGATGTACATATCATCAATAGTAAACGGCCATATCGCTATCACTTGAATAACGAGAAGATAGAAAAACAATAACCCAAGGGCCAATACAATGAATGTTCGTTTTTTAATCATTTAATATTAGCCACTAAAGTTAAAAAAGAAAAACATAATAAGTTCAAGCAAGACAACGAATCAGTAAGGCATAATGACACAGGATCGTCATTGCATCCTTCCTTTTGACTTAACCAAATAAAACGTCCTAGTCCAATGGCTGCAAAGGGCAGCGTTACTAAAAAATAACCTGACTCCTCACGAACCACAACGATATAGGTAGCATAAAAAATAAAACAGAATATGGCCGTGAAGATCATCAACTGATTTAAAATCGTGATGGAATATTTTTTTAACACAAACCGCGTTTCGTGCTGTAAATTCAACTTCTTTTCCAAGCATCGTTTACACAGCGCAATCAATAAACTAACGAGCGTCGCCGCCAAGATTAACCACCAAGAAATAACGAGACCAATCCCAAGAGTTCCAGCAAGAACACGCAACATAAAGCCACTAGCAATACACAACACATCCAGAAGCGGAATTTTTTTTAATCCATGGTTATAAGCAAGATTGATCAACAAATAAATACCTTGCAAAACCACTAAGGTCGTTGAAACTAACCCACCGAGAAATAAACCCGACACCAACAACAAACACACGATCCATAAGGCCTGACGAGGAGAAATGATGTCAGCCGCGATTGGTCGCAAACATTTTTTAGGATGAAGGCGATCGGTTTTGCGATCACAGATATCATTGTACACATAGACCGCACTTGCAACTAAACTAAATGCTAACGCAGCAACAAATGCACTAATCCAATAATTCACGACCCCTGAGTAAATGACACCAAGAAAAATAAATATGGCTTTACTCCAATGAGTCAATCTAAGCAAGTGAGCTAACTGTTTTATTGATGCCATCAAAAATTCATTCAAAAAAAAATGCCATTATTTACTATATCACTTGTTTTACAATAGATTAATTATGTTAAAGAAAAGAACATTGCATTTAGCCAATAAACTAGTAATATAAAAATAGACGTACCCTCCCAGGCGCGCCGTTTTGCATGCGAAAAAAACAAGTTCAGGATGCTATGAGATCTGTTTGATAATAAAATTAACATAAATCATCCACAGCCTGGGTCGTTGCACATAGACTTTATAGATGACAAATAATAAACTTAGCATGACAATGCGAACAATCGTCGAGACAATTGTATCCTTTTAACGAATTGCTTCATTGATTTAAATAATTTTTAGGGATATCAAAATTAATAATAATCCCGCCGAGCCATGTATAAAGAAACACAAAATCGACTGATTGCGGAGCCTATCATGACTTTCATATTACCTGATGATTTTCTGGAAAAACTAGCCACGCTTCGTAACGACTATGAAAAACTCACAAAAACAAACCTCAGTACAGACCCTCAGCCTAATATGTTTTTTCGTGCGGTAGGGTATAAAGATGTTAACGAACGACATCATCAAATCAGCCTCATTGAAAAAATTCAAAAAACACTGCTTCATCCTTTTTTCGATGCCAATGGAAAATTAAATTTAAGTACTGAAGATGAGGTCAACGAATACTTTAATGGTTTACGCGTCTTGGTTGCGGCGGTTTTATACCTTAAATCGGAAATCAATGACATTTATTGGGTACGCTCTACCGATCATTCTGCCTTAGTTAAATTACTTGACCACGCTTTAGCACTTTCTAATGGCAATATCATGGATGAAGACACTCTTAAGTGTGTCTTCGATATTACAAAAGAATATATCGTCAGTACAACACCTAAAGGCTATAAACTACGCGCCGCATCTAAAATCAATCAAGATTTAGAAGCTCTAATCTCCGACCCTAAATGGTCTAAACTTGATCTTTTTGTTACGCAACAGCGCAGCAAATTAGGTGGACATCCTGAGCCCTACCCCATGACCGCAACCCTCATGCCAGCACTTGCCACAGCAGGATATTATACTGGTCTTCCCATAGGTTTCATCTTAGGAGAAACTTTCGCAAAATCAACTTTGATGCTCCCTGCCCGTGCGGCTTTAACTACAGCACTTGGTACCGTATTGCTCATAGCATCCGGCGGCGGAACCACGATTAGTATCGGACTCGTCTTGGTTGCTCCACCCTATGCTGGCTACTTGCTTGAAACTTTTATGGGCGTAAGTTTTGCAGCAGTGCTCGGTAACGCCATGAGCTTACTTGGCAAAGGTGCTGGATGGTCGGTCGGGATGTCGCTTGATATGACCTACAAACTGGCCTGTTACGCTTTAACAAGTCTTTACAGTAAAGACAGTCAACTCGTGTCCCCAATCTCTGGATTTAATCTTGTCAACGGTGATTACTACCTTAATGGGCAACAAATTAAGGCTATTGAAACGAGTCCTTCTCAAAGTAACCTAGCTCAGATGAAAACCATCAAATTCCAACCGACTGATGAGGGAATCATCATTACTGTCGGCGACGATGGCGCCGATCAAGCACTGATTCCTTATAATTCAAAACTCCTTACGGAAGAACAACAACTTTTGCGCAAAAAATTTGAAACTGAAATGACCGCAAAAGGCTTTTTACCTACCGCTGAGCAAACATTTAACGCTGAAGAAAATGATCTTAAAGTGGGCGAGTCGACTTTGTCTTGCGCATAAACATCACTGTTCGCACGTTACCCCAAGCCGTCGTGACGGGTCACGTGCAAGCACTCACATTTTGACATCCCTCCATCACACCGGATTTAAACTATCAATAAATTGATGTGATAGATTGAACTGCAACGCCAAATGCGCCCCTAGCGCCTGAACTCCTAAACGTTCCGTGGCGTGATGACCGCAAGAAAAATAATGAATTCCTAATTCCTTAGCTTGGTAAAAAGTCCGTTCAGAAATCTCACCGCTCAAATAAGCATCTGCACCTAATTGAGCTGCTGTTTCTATCAAATCCTGCGCGCCACCAGAACACCATGCTACCTGGCTAATAAGATGATGACCGCCTTCAATAACTAACGGTTGACGATCAAAAGCCTTACTTAAATGATCCTGCCAGCCACTTGCCGTTAAAGGTTTTAATAATTTACCAAACCATAATAAATCACGATGATTGCCAACTCGATGACGAGAAAGGACTTCGATTTGAAGATTTTTTGCCAGACAAAAATTATTGCCAACCGCATCATGACAATCTAGCGGTAAATGATACGCTAATAAATTAATATTATGCTGCAATAATAGTGCAATTCGCGATCGTTTCATACCAACAAGGCACGGATTTTCATCGCGCCAGAAAAAACCATGATGAACTAGTAAGGCATCAGCCCGACAATCAATCGCCGACTTAATAACATCCTCCGAAGCAGTCACTGCAGTGCATAAGTGCTGTATGGAATCAACACCTTCTATTTGCAAACCATTCGGTGCATAATCACTGAAATCACCACACGCCAAATAATGATGCACATAACTTATTAAGTCAGAACGAAAGATCACCTTGTTGATTCTCGTTTTATGTCAGCCCCCAATTGAGAAAGCTTTTCTTCAATGCGCTCATAACCACGATCCACATGATAAACACGCTCAACATGAGTTTCACCATCTGCAGCAAGTGCGGCAAGAATCAAACCAGCCGAAGCACGTAAATCGGTTGCCATCACAGGGGCTCCTGTTAATTTGTTCACCCCATTGATAAGCGCTGTATTACCATCAAGCTCGATTTGCGCTCCCATTCGTTGTAATTCTTGCACGTGCATAAAACGATTTTCAAAAATTGTTTCCGTAATGGAAGAAGATCCCTCCGCCACGCTATTTAAGGCCATAAATTGCGCTTGCATGTCCGTTGGAAACTCGGGATAAGGTGCTGTTGAAATAGCCACTGAACGCGGGCGCAAACCGTGCATATCCAAGGTTACCCAATCAGCCCCCTGCGTAAGCTCAGCACCCGCTTCTTCAAACTTAGCCAACATCGATTGAAGATTCTCTGGATTCACTCGAGTCACCGTCACCTTTCCACGTGTTATGACACCTGCTGTCAAATAAGTTCCCGCTTCGATACGATCAGGCATCACGGAGTAATTACCACCAGTCAACGCCTCTACCCCTTCAATCTCAAGAATAGATGTCCCAGCGCCACTAATTTTAGCACCCATTTGATTTAAAAAATTAGCTAAATCAACGACCTCGGGTTCACGAGCAGCATTCGTAATGATCGTTTTCCCAAGAGCCAATGTCGCGGCCATCATGACATTTTCAGTTCCTGTAACCGTCACTGTTTCAAAGTTTAATTCTTTTCCTTGCAATCGACCGTGCTTGCAGCGAGCTTTAATGTATCCATTTTTAACACTAATTTCAGCACCCATCGCCCGCAGTGCTTTAAGATGCAAGTCAACGGGACGAGTCCCGATGGCACATCCGCCCGGTAAGGAAACATCCGCTTGACCAAAACGAGACAATAAAGGGCCAAGAACCAAAATAGAAGCGCGCATTGTCTTAACAAGTTCATAAGGCGCAGTCCATTCAGTGACATTGCTCGCATCAACTTGTACGTTCATTTTTTCATCAATCGTTAATTGCGCGCCAAGCTGCCCAAGCAACTCCATCATGGTGGTTACATCGCGCAAATGCGGCACATTGGCAATGGTCACATTATCCGTCGCAAGAAGGGTAGCCGCCATAATAGGCAATGCCGCATTTTTAGCACCGGAAATAATCACCTCTCCAAACAGGGGTTTACCGCCATGAATCACTAATTTATCCATGTTTCTTCTCCCATTCTTCTTGTGTGAACGTCTTCATGGTAATTGCATGCAGACTACCTGCTGTGATTAAATCTTTAAGTTTTGCATAAACCCATTGTTGCCTTACCACAACAGATCGATTTAAAAAAACATCCCCAACAACAGTTAACTGATAATGATAACCATCGCCTTCTACTTTAACCAAGGAAACCTCTTTTGTTTCTATCAATCGTTGTTCTATTTCTTCATGAGTTATCATTTAAATTTTTCTCAACATCTCACTCTAATCTCTTAGAGCTCATTAATAGGGGTAAAATGTTAGTAAAATCACAACACCTCGACCAATGCCGACGATTTTTCTTCAAGCCCCAATAAATTAGTTAGTCCATAAAATTTAGCCAAGGCACGTGTTTCTTGTGGCATGTTGATAATCTTGGCCTGCATCCCTTGTTGGTAAGCCTTTCGTTTGGCCTCAATTAAAAAAGCCAGTCCTGCACTGTCACACAGCTCTACATTCTCTAAATCAATAACCACACCATCATTGTGAACTTCACGACAATAAGCCAAGAAACGCAGGCGCTCCTGTTCAACCGTTGCAAAAGTGATGGCGCTTGGCGCTCTAAAAGCATTCATCATCATGATGCGGCCACCTTTGAACGCTGCTTCATTTCCTCAATCAAAATTTGCATTGTTGAATTTTGCAATACTTGCGCGAATTGCGAACGAAAACTCTGCAGTAAACTGACACCTTCAACGCTTAGATCATAAATTTTCCATTGCCCGTCATGAGAAACTAAACTATAACTTAATGGAATATTGCGACCATTAGGCCGAATAATCATACTATTAACACGAACAAACTGACCTTCAAGCGAACCACGAACCGGCAAAAATTGAACTGTTTCATTCGTGTACTCTGCCAGCGGTGTCGCGTAAGTACGAATCACAAGTTGTGTAAAAACCTGCTTAAATTCAGCGCGCTCAGCAGCCGTTGCTTTTGTCCAAGCTTGCCGCCCCAACACCGAGCGCGACATGCCATCCACATCAACCCGAGGAACCATATACTGTTCAACCGCCCGAAAAACAATCGTTCGATCTTGATGTAGTTTCGCTTTGTTTTGTTTCAGCGTCGATAAAATTTGATCGGAGGTTGCCTGTAACATAGGAACAGGTGATGACTGCGCCTGCGTCAAGAAACTGACTGCCAACAAAATCACCATGACCACATAACGTCGCGATAAAAAAACCGCTTTATTCTTATTCATAGGTCACTCCACCAAAAAGATTATTTTTTATTAATATTAAACAACAGCTGCCCAATTAAATTTTCCAAAATCATCGCTTCTTGCGTTTTTGCAATCACATCACCCTCTCGCAAATAAAGATGGGTACTCTTGGGATTATCATCAAACCCGGGGACTATACTGATATAATTAGAGCCTAACAAGCCCTGCGTCAAAATTCGTGCCGAAGTATCTTCATAAGGAATTGATTTGTCACGACGTAACGACATCGTGACTTTAGCAGTCAAATCGGCAGGTTTTAACTCAATTTTAGTGACCTCGCCCACCTTTACCCCCGCAATCGTGACCGGTGCTCTCACTTTAAGACTACCAATATCAGCAAACTCCGCCGTGACACGATAACTTTGATTGGCAGCTACATTAGACACCCCACTCACCCTCATCGCCATCACAGTAAAAGCCACAATACCCGCTAATATAAAAAATCCAACACTAATATCTATAAACCGTGATTTAGACATGGTTACCAACCTCCAATCATCATCGCTGTTAATACAAAATCAAGTCCCAGCACTGCTAATGAAGAATACACAACCGTCCTTGTTGTTGCTTGACTAATACCCTCGGCTGTTGGAATACAAAAAAATCCCTCATAAACAGCAATCCAAACCACCACCACTGCAAAAACAATGCTTTTAATGATACCGCTCAGCACATCAAGACGAAAATCCACGGCCGTTTGCATATTAGACCAAAAACTCCCCCCGTCCACACCTAACCAATCAACGCCAATAAAATAACCGCCATAAATCGCCGTCGCAGAAAAAATTAACGCAAGCAGAGGTAACGAAATCACCGCCGACAAAAATCGAGGGTAAATAATACGCCCTATAGGATCCACCCCCATCATCTCCATGCTCGCTAATTGTTCCGTGGCTTTCATAAGTCCAATTTCAGCAGTCAATGCTGAACCTGCACGCCCCGCAAAAAGCAACGCGCTAATAACAGGACCTAACTCCCTTGTAATACTTAATGCAAGTAACTGGCCAAGTTGTGTGGTTGCGCCAAATTTTTCTAAGGTATTATACCCCTGCAAACCCACAACCATGCCAATAAATAAAGCGGAAACAACGATAATCAAGCAAGACAACACGCCACTAAAATACAACTGAGCTCGTAAATCGGGCCATAATTTAACTAAATTAGGCTTCCTTAAAATAAGATCACCTAAAAACAATCCTGACTGTCCTATTTTTTGAAGAGAATCTAAAGTCCATTGACCCAAATCAGCAACTTTATTCAATATGATTTTATTCATCAAGTAACTCCTCAATATAAGGACGCGAAGGATAATGAAAAGGAACGACGCCATCCGGCGCACCTTGCATGAATTGTTTAACCTCAGGTTGTGTTGAACACATTAATTCTTCAGGAGTCCCTTCCGCAATCAAGCGCCCCCCCGCAATAAGATAAATATAGTCAGCAATTGAACACGTTTCGGCAACATCATGTGAAACAATAATAGTTGTGGTATGCAAAAGCTCATTCAAGCGTTTTATTAAACGAACTAAAACGCCCATCGAAATAGGATCTTGCCCCGTAAAAGGCTCATCGTACATCATAAGCTCAGGATCAAAAGCCAAAGCTCGGGCAAGCGCAACTCGACGCGCCATCCCTCCCGATAGTTGCGCCGGCATTAAATGCGAAGCTCCCCGCAAACCGACGGACTCCAATTTCATTAAAACAATTTCACGCAACATAGCCTCATCCAAGTGAG
Source organism: Legionellaceae bacterium (assembly GCA_030157805.1). GTDB lineage: Bacteria > Pseudomonadota > Gammaproteobacteria > Legionellales > Legionellaceae > JAOAUB01. The sequence continues at coordinate 26,520 of JAOAUB010000065.1, read as the reverse complement.
TATGTTCGCGCAAAGGAAAAGCCACGTTTTCGAAAACCGAAAGATGCGTGAATAATGCGCCACTTTGAAACAACAAACCCATCTTACGCCGCATGGCAAGCAAATCTTGATGACCCAATTGATGAATGTTGATGCCATTAACTAAAATTTCACCGGCATTCGGCGTTAACTGCGCACCAATCAAGCGTAAAAGTGTCGTTTTACCACTACCGCTAGGCCCCATCACCGCAGTAATTAAACCTTGCCGCACCACAAGATCAACGCCATCAAAAACACAATGTTCACCGCGACTGAAAGATAACTTCGTAATTTCCACAAAATTTTTTGAGCTCAATTTAGTTTCCGATTTTTATTATTATTTTCTTAGAACATCGATTGAACAGTATAGCCTGTGAGCCGTATTTTTGCTAATTTGAACACAAAACTATCGAAGCAACACGAAGATCAGCATTTTAGAAAAAAAACATGCTTCCTATTTATTTCTCAATCAAAAAATAAACAGTTGCCTTCATATCACTCATCATGGATTATGCTGCCTTAATGACACCAAAAAAAAATCAATATGATTATCTTTTGATGGTTTTTAATTGCAAGACAATCAATTGAAGTTTAATATTTAAACAGAAGTGCTTAGAGATATCGAATAATGTTGAACTAAACTCACATTCTTAAGCACAATTTATTTAAAAAATGAGGACACATCATGCAAAAAACCAAAGCTGTGGACACTATTGTAAATATAAGAGACTCTCTAGGCCTTAGACCTGAGGAACCCATACCCACATATATAAGCGATCACTCAAACCTGCTTGATTATTTCAGTGCAGATGAATTACAACGCAAGAACGTCTTGGTTGATAATCTTTTTGGTGATGAGGATTTCATCCGTATAGAAAATATAAAACAATCCAGAAGCCCTTATAATGTGAAAATGGGCTCTTTACTATTTACAGTTAAACCCGATGGAAAAGGCTCATTTGAATTAAAAATTAATTACATTGATACCGTAGCAAGGATCTTAAGGCCCCCTTTATTCAATTTTATAGGCGCTAGATACCCTGATTTTCAAATGGACGATCTTGTTCCATTTCGATTTAACGATCTCATGTCAACTGTCATGAATAGAAACAAAAACCACCCCTTAATCCCTTCTGCTCATGCCGTACGTCAAGTTTTTATGGACATGATTTTAAATAATCCCGCAAATCCAGTACCCCAAGCGCGAATTCAAGAAACCATAGCCAATTTTTTTGCGGCTAACGAAGCGTATGAGCATGATATTGGGGCATTAGCTGCAACTCATACAAGCAGTGCAACTCATGCAAGCAGTGCGACTTTGAGTACGCATAGTCTATTTCAACAGCACCAAGGGCGCGATATAAAAGATTTTGAGGGTGTAAAATTTAATCTCAAACCACGAAATGAAAAAGAACTGGCTGCTAAACTAGCAATTTGTTTTTTTATGGATCTGTCTCTGGATGAAGAAAAAATAAAAAAAATTATTTCCGAATATATTGATGAAACAAGAACATTACTTACTGATATGGATGCTTCTTGGGTTAACTCGGTCATGTCTCAAAAAATTGATCTTGAACGTTATACGTTAAAAACAGTTTTTCAAGAAGACATCTCTGGCAGCACCTTATTGGCGGTGATTGAACAAATTAAGCATGAGCAAGAACTAGGATCGGGCCCTACGGCTAGCAGCACTAGCTCTTGATTTTTAAATGTTTTGAAAGTCATCAAGTTTTATCCAGCGATCAACGATAAAACACGTCAACGTATCAAGGTTGTGCCAAGACTGAACCTTGATACGACAAGCCCTATTAAAATCACCCTTTTAATCATGCCTTAAAAGGACGTAACGAGTTATCAAAAATTCTCCCTCTGTGTTAAACTTGACAACTTATTAGTAAGCATTTTCCTAAACGAATAGGTTAACGCCATGAATTTTTGCAAACTTGGCCTTGCTGTTATCGAAATTGAAGCGCGGGCAGTGTACGAATTAAGTCAACGCATTAATGAAGAATTTGAAAAAGCCTGCCATATTTTATTAGCATGTCAAGGACGTGTTGTTGTCACAGGCATGGGTAAATCGGGTCATATTGGCGGTAAAATCGCAGCAACGTTGGCGAGCACCGGGACCCCTGCTTTCTTCTTACATCCCGGCGAAGCAAGCCATGGTGATTTTGGTATGATTACCGCACAAGATGTTGTCGTTGTCATCTCCAACTCAGGAAATACCGATGAAATTGTGACCTTACTACCGCTTATCAAACGATTGAGCGTGCCCCTTATCGCCTTAACCGGCAATAAAGATTCTGCTATAGCCCAATATGCTGATATTAATCTCGATCTCAGCATCAAACAAGAAGCGTGTCCATTAGGGCTATCACCAACAACCAGCACCACCGTAGCTCTCGTCATGGGCGATGCCTTAGCCGTTGCTTTACTGCAAGCCAGAGGGTTTAGTGCTGAAGATTTTGCTCGATCTCACCCCGGGGGCACCATCGGAAAACGTCTATTACTTCATGTTGATGAGCTTTGCCATGAAAATGATGACATTCCCATTGTCACTGAAAACAGCACTATCAGTGACGCGCTAATTGAAGTTACCGCTAAAAAACTAGGAATGACTTGCGTTGTTAATTCATCAGGCAGTTTATGTGGGATATATACTGATGGCGATATTCGCCGTACTTTAACTCAATGTTATGATATAAAAACAACGAGCATTGCAGACGTGATGACTCGACATTGTAAAACCATTAATAAAGGCATGTTAGCTGCGGAAGCATTAGCCATCATGCAACAACATAACATTACTTCATTGATTGTGACCAACGAACACCAACAACCAATCGCCGTGGTTCACCTTCATGATCTTCTTCGTGCCGGAGTGTACTAACATGAATACCTTAATTGAAAAAGCCAAAGAAATTCGTTGCCTGATTTGTGATATTGATGGTGTCCTCACCAATGGACTTCTTTACATTGACAACCATGGCAATGAATTAAAAGCATTTAACATCCAAGACGGTATGGGTCTTAAATTATTAATGGCGGCAGGAATTGACGTCGCGGTGATTACCACCTCTAAAAATAATGTCGTTGAGCACCGTATGCGTCAATTAGGGATTCATCATTACTTTACAGGTCAAGTTGACAAACGCAGTGCTTATCTTGAACTCAAATCACGTCTTGGCTTCAACAATGAACAATTTGCTTACGCAGGAGATGATCTGCCGGATTTACCGATCATACAACAAGTTGGTTTAGGTGTTGCCGTTGCCAATGCCGTTCCACAGGTCAAAGAATTTGCAGCTTGGACCACTGAAAAAAAAGGCGGTGAAGGTGCCGTACGTGAAATCTGTGATCTCATTTTGACGGCACAGAAAAAGTCGGATATAGCCCTGGAAGGCTATCTTCGTTCCTAATGCAACATGCTGCAGTCATGCTTTGCAACAACGCACGGGTATAACCGACAAAAAAAGAGGGGGCTAACGATGAATAACATCAAGCAAAGTTTATGGTTAACCGCAACACTTGCCGCATTTGCTTATTTTTGCTTTTCTTTTCTCAAAACTGAAATAAGTTATACGCTTGATGCCCATGAACTCGCCACCTCCATCGATACTATCATTACCGAGTTGACTGTTTATCAATTTGATACGACTGGAAAATTAGTCCATCACTTATATACTCCCGAGTTGCAGCATATTCCTGCCAATGACACGCATGAATTAAAATCCCCCCAAATTAAGCTGATGCAAACGAACCAATCGGATTGGCAAATTAACGCTAATCATGCCCAATCAATTCATGGCGGTAGCGAGATTACTTTTTTGGGTAACGTGATTGTTCATCAAGACGACAAGGGCAACACCCTGAACACCGAAGAGCTGACTTACTATACGAAGGAAAAGCTAGCTACTTCCAAAACAAATGTACTCTTTCAACAACCTGGAAGCATCGTCCAATCAAAAGGTATGCGTGCTTATCTTGATAAAAAATACATCCAACTCTTGAGTCAATCTCATGCTACGTTTGAACCAAATCATGCTTAAACTCCTCACGTTGTTGTTATTAGTTACGCTACCTCTCGATGCCGTACTTGCACTTCCTGACGATCAAAATAAAACACTGGAACTCTCGGCGAACACAGCCGACTTAAATCATCAAGATCAACACGGTGAATACCTCGGGCAGGTTGAATTAGATCAAGGAACAACTCACTTGCGTGCAGAAAAAGCCATCACCAACACGGACCAAAACAATCAACTTGTCTCAGCATTTGCTTATGGCGATCCGAGCTTAACACAAGACAACCCGAAACGACTCGCCCATTATTGGACCGAAACCTCCAGCGATAAACCCATCATGCATGCTTGGGCTGAAATCATTCGTTATTACCCTACCCGCCACCTTATTGAATTAATTGGCCATGCCCGAGTGGAGCAAGGCAATGACTCCCTTGCAGCTTCTACCATTTTCTACGATACTTTAAAACAACACGTCATTGCAAAGAGCGGTGAAAAAACTCGCACTGTCATTATTTTTCATCCCGAGAAACAAACATGAGCACACTGTCCGCACAACATTTAAAAAAATCCTTCAAATCTCGCACTGTAGTCAACGATCTGAATATTTTGATCAATAGCGGCGAATGCGTGGGCTTATTAGGTCCTAATGGGGCGGGTAAAACAACTTGCTTTTACATGATAGTTGGCTTGCAATCATGTGATGCAGGACAAATTTTACTCGACGGACTTGATATCACGAAAGAAGCCATGCACAAAAGGGCGCGTCGCGGCATAGGTTATTTACCTCAAGAAGCGTCCATATTTCGAAAAATGAGTGTTGCTAACAATATTTATGCCATTTTAGAATTGCGCCGAGATTTAACTAAAACGAGTCGCCAGGAAAAACTAGAACAACTTCTTGATGAGTTTAATATCAAACATCTACGCAATAACTTAGGGATGAGTCTATCAGGCGGGGAACGCCGGCGTGTTGAAATTGCACGAACACTGGCTATTGAACCTAATTTTATATTTCTTGATGAACCCTTTGCCGGTGTTGATCCGATTTCTGTTGTGGAGATTAAAAAAATAATCACCTTACTTTGCCAAAAAAATATTGGTATTTTAATTACGGATCACAATGTCCGAGAAACATTGGATATTTGTGAGCGCGCTTACATCATTAACCAAGGAAAAATGCTCTGCCAAGGTTCGCCTGACAGTATCTTAGCCAATCATGAAGTCCGCGCTGTTTACCTTGGTGAAGAATTTTCTCTGTAAAGGCTACCCATGCTCCTCATCATCGACAATTATGATTCCTTCACTTACAACCTTGTGCATTACTTTGAACAATTATCACAGGAAGTCCAAGTTTTTTATCATGATCAAATTACTCTCGACGCTATTGAACGTTTAGCACCAAGCCATTTAGTCCTTTCGCCAGGACCAAAGGGTCCCCTTGACGCAGGGATCTGTATCGAGGCGATTCAACATTTTTACCGAATACTTCCTATTCTTGGAGTATGCTTAGGCCATCAATGCCTAGCTCATGCTTTTGGCGCACAGATCATTAAAGCGCCTCAAATCATTCATGGCAAAACATCACCCATCATCCATAATAAACAACGGCTTTTTCATGAACTACCAAGTCCATTTCAAGCCACTCGCTACCATTCACTGGCTGTTGACTGCGCGTCTTTACCTGATTGCTTTTCAATTGATGCGTGGGCTGATGACACAATTATGGCAATTTCACATCATGACTATCCTGTTTTTGGTCTGCAATTTCATCCCGAAGCCATATTAACAGAACATGGGCTGACCTTGTTGAGCAATTTTTTAAGTTATACGCCTTGTGGTGCCAGAGCGTCACTTCAATCGCAATGCAACGGTTCCTAAGCGCTGACCAAGATGTTTTGCTAAACTCATTTCTGATTCACTTAAAGGTTTATCACTATTAATTCCGGCAACGTGTGTTGCACCGTAGGGAGTTCCTCCTTCTTGCGTTGTGCTTAACTCAGGCGCTGTGTAAGGAATACCTAGCACTAACATGCCATGATGAAATAAAGGCAACATCATACTAATCAAGGTCGTTTCTTGACCACCATGCAATGACGCTGTTGATGAAAACACACAAGCTGGCTTTCCAACTAAATCACCGCTAAGCCACAACGATGACGTCGTATCCAAGAAATATTTCAGCGGTGCTGCCATATTACCAAAACGCGTAGGACTCCCTAAAGCAAGACCAGCACACCCTTTTAAATCATCTAACGTTACATAAGGGGCGCCTTCATCTGGAATAGGTTTATCAACAGCTTCACAAGTTAATGACACCGGGGGCACTGTTCTAATACGAGCTTCGACTCCCTCACAATGCTCAATACCACGGGCAATGTATTGCGCTAATTTCGCCGTCGAACCATAGCGAGAATAATATAAAACCAAGACATAAGGCTTAGACATCATTGAAGACTCCATGTTATAGGGTATTAACCCGCTCAAACTCACAAAACCACAAAGCATAAAGATTACTTTCATCAGGCAGTTGATGGACTTGACTCACGCAATGCCACACGTTGCCATCAAGCCGGGGGAAAAAAACATCGGCATCGGCAAAATGGTGTTCAATAAGAGTTAAATAAATACGTGAAGCATACGGTAATGCCTCTTGAAATACTTGGGCGCCCCCGATCACCATCACTTCCTCATCAGAGGCAGTCTCGTGCAAGGCTTTAGGCAACGATGACATGACCTCAACTCCTTCGATGCTCTGTTCTTTTCGACTCAGGACAATATTCCGCCGTCCAGGTAAAGGCCTGCCAATAGAATAAAAAGTGTTGCTGCCCATAATGATGGGTTTTCCCCAAGTCAGCGCTTTAAAGTGCTTCAGATCAGCAGGCAAATGGCAAAGCAATTGATTGTTCTTGCCAACACCGTAGTTTTGATCCACAACAACAACACAACTCACCCTAGCCATATTATGTTATCCGGTTTTTAGCAATCATCACGGCCATATCAACCGCAGCAATCAAACTACCACTGTCCGCCATGCCTGTACCCGCCAAATCCAACGCCGTACCATGATCCACGGACGTCCGCACAATAGGCAAACCAAGTGTCACATTGACCGCCTTACCAAACCCTGCGTATTTCAAAACAGGCAAACCTTGATCGTGATACATCGTCAAAAAAACATCACATTCTCTCAAATGAGGGGGAGTAAACAGTGTATCTGCCGGAAAAGGTCCCCTGACATCAATATTTTCTTGTCTAAGTTGTGCTAAAGCGGGTTGAGTCGTATCAATTTCCTCAGTACCAAGATAGCCACCTTCGCCCGCATGTGGGTTTAAACCCGCCACAAAAATTCGTGGGTTTTCTATACCAAAGTCGCGCTGCAAGCCTTTATGAAGTATGCGAACCACTCGACAGATTAAGTCTGCTGTTATTGCTGAAGGAACTTGCTTCAAAGGCAAATGAGTCGTGACTAACGCAACGTTCATCACCTCACAAGCCAGCATCATGACCACATGCTCAACACCGCAATACTGAGCCAAAAACTCCGTATGGCCCGTAAAAACGATACCCGCTTGATTAATAATACCTTTATGAACGGGCGCCGTCACCAAACCTGCAAACTCACCACACAAACACCCCTCTGTCGCTCGCACAAGCATCTTCATCACATAAGCGCCGTTAGCTGGATTTAAGACTCCTGCGATTACGGGTTCATCACTAGGCAATGAAAGAACATGTAATTGTCCTGACAGGTAAGTAAGGGGCTCCCCCGGAACATAATCGATAAACGTGATATCACGACGCAGTTTTTTAGCCCGCGCAATCAACACGGATTTATCCGCAAGAACAACTAAAGGCAGAGCAAGCGCTGCCAGATCTAAACATAAGTCAGGACCAATGCCCGCAGGCTCTCCGCTACTAACGAGTAGTGGCTTCATGCCAACTCTTTATTCGTGATGTTAACATAAGCATCGGCACGAACATGTTGCAACCAATTTTGCACCGATTCCGTGAATTTTCTTTGTTGTAATAACTGCCGAGCTTGCTCTCGTTCAAACGACGTTGTGTCATCGACTTGTTTTCGCTCTAAGACCTCAATCAAATGCCAACCAAATGGCGATTTTGTTGGTTTGCTAATTTCGTGCACCGCAAGTTCATTCATTTTTTTCTCAAACTGAGGCACTAATTCACCGCTCGTCACCCAGCCCAAATCACCGCCTTTAAGTGCACTGCTTACATCTAACGAATAATGTTTGGCAAGCGTTGCAAAATCTTTACCTGATTTTAATTGTTGATAAAGATTATTCGCCTGTTTTTGAGCCTCCTCTGCTGTCATACTTGCTTCTTGCTTAAGTAAGATATGCCGCACATGGGTTTTGGTCACTTCGTGACGCGAGTTTTCACCACCCACGCTGACAAGTTTAATTAACTGAAAGCCATTACCTGTCCTTATTGGCTTTGAAACTTCACCGCTTTTCATGGTCACAACCTGACGGGCAAAAACTTCAGGCAGCTCCGCCAAATGACGTTCGCCCAAATCTCCTCCTTCTAAGGCAAACTCACCGCTGGACTCCGCAATAGCCAACTGACTAAAATCACTACCTTGATTAATTTTTAAAAGTAAGGCCTCTGCTTTGGATTGTGCGGTTTGCAACTGCGCCGTCGTCGGCTCGCTGGGCAAAGGAATCACAATGTTTTGCAAATGATAAAGCAACTGCGTTTTATCTTGGTAAGCTGGTGATTTTAGGTAATCTTCAATTTGTTGCGTCGTTACGGTAATATCTTTACCAATCGCTTTTTGTTGCACCCGGCTGATTAAAATTTCTTTACGAAGATTATCACGATACGTGGTCCACGATATACCTTGTTGCTCAATGGCTTGACGTAACTCATCAAGCGTTATCTTGTTGGACACAGCAATGCGATTAATGGCCTCATTAAGCTCTGTGTCATCAATAGTAAGGCTATTTTGTTTGGCTAATTGCAGTTGCAAATTAACATCAATCAAATGTTGTAACACTTGTTTTCGAAGCACTTGATCCGGTGGTAACTGCATCCCTTTGGCCACAAATTGTTTTCGCAACAAATCAATCTGAGTATTCAATTCACTGGAGGTAATAACCCCATCATTAACAACAGCCACCACACTATCCAAAGGCTCCGCCAGCACCATAGTTGGAACTAACAGGACCAACAAAGCAATTCGCTTGAACATTTATCATTCCTCAGCAAAGTAATTTTAAAACCATTTTGATTTACTATTGGGCAAAAAACAAGTGTTAAACTATCTTAAATCAAGCTTGTCTCTCTCTCAAGATCCCTTGTTCATAGCAGCCTAACACCAAACTAATGAAATTTGTCCAAATACCCTGGTAAATAAGTATGAATAATCGTTGCCGGATCACTGTTTCCCACAGAGCCCAATCCCTTCCACAGAATCTGAAGAGACACGTTGTTATTATATTGAGGTTGCAACTGTGTATCCAAGCTTTGAAAAGTCTTCCCCCCCAATAAACGCATCGCCCAACAGCAGCTGTCGTATTGTACACCAAGAAAAGTCATCATTTCATAACGTTTACTAATATTATAATTATACGAACCCACACCACTCCAATGATCATTCAAAGGCCATGCAGCACTCACCGAAGCTTGATGAAGAGGATTGTCTTGTTGGGGGGTAATTGTATGAGCACTATTAGCCACAGCTGTAAGATCAGCATTCACAAAATACGTGTATCCTAAACTCATTAAATGATTCGTTTCTGCTTGATACCGCACATCCACATGCCCATTATTGGTGCTTTTAGTGTACGTGTCCCAAACATAATCGGTCGTTAACGCCCAAAGTGGGTTAAAATGATACATTGCTCGTGCGGCAATCGGTGAAGTTTGTGCTAAGGGTGATAAATAACCCAACATTAAGGGATTATCTGCACAAGTTCCTCCTGCAGTGTTTTGACATAGCTGAACCTTACGATCGGCAAAATAATAAATTTGTCCTACCGCCACACTGGCTTTTTCAAAACCTGTTTCCTCTGACAACCAACGGGACGTCATCGCATAAGCAAGCTGATTTGCATCGCCAATTCGATCAAAACCTGAAAAACGATTGGTACGAAACAACTGATCTGCATTAAAAATCATGTACGCTGAATCATAGACCGGAATAGGCGTTTGGTCATGAAATGGAACGTTTAAATAATACAGTCTCGGCTCTAAAGTTTGAGTAAAAGCTCGCTTAAAAACAGTCGCCTGACGATCAAAATAAAGACCACTGTCCAAACTGTAACGCGGAATAGTACGCGAAAAATTCATTTGGCTGGTGTTGACCGAATAATTTTTTATCGTGTAAAAATTTTGTGCCAACTCAACACCAGGCGTGAGGTAACCCCATGATTTTAAATTAGGGATAGAAAATCGAGGATTTAAAAAATAACGAGGCCCTTCCGGAATAGTCAAGGTAGGACTACCAGGCATATGAAATTGATCATATTGCCCCAACAAAGCCAAGTTCGCATGAAACGGCAAATCGTCATAAAACCCATTCGCCATGAGTTGAGGTAAGCGCTGATAAATACTGCCAACCGGTGTTTCGTTGATAGGTTGTAGTGTTTGATAAGCTTGGAGCATCCCACGCAACAACCAATGATCCGTGTTGTACGTCAAATCACCTTGTTGCAATAACTGCCGTTCTGTTAACAACGATAAATTGGAAGTGAAATCTTGAAGGTAATAATTATCTGAAACCTGTTGATAATTAACATGAAAATTCAAGTTGGGTAACAAGCGGGTCGCTTCATCAACACCGAAAGACCAACGACTCGCGTTTTTGCCACTCAACTCCGGGAAGGCTGCCTCATTACTTTCTAAAAAGTGATTATAAGCCTTATCACCCGGCAAAAACGTACTTTTTACGGTCCCGGAAGATTTTTGCGTTAAATAACGAAGCTCTTCACCCAACATCACGCCACGAAGCGTATAGTAATGCGGTGTCAATGTTGCATCCACATTCGGTGCAATGTTCCAATAATAGGGTAAAGCGTAATCAAACCCCCCGATATTAGAGTAGCCTTTCGTCGGCATCAGAAAACCTGATTTACGCTCCTTCGACGTGGGAAACGATAAATAAGGCGTATAAAAAACCGGGGTTTCCGCAAGATAAAATTTAGCATGCTTGGCAACTCCCTGATGATGAGCATTGTCCAATTTGATTGACTTGGCATCAATATGCCAAGCACGATCTTGCGGACGACAAGTTGTGTACGTTGCTTTTTTTAAAAAATAATCACGATTAGATAAACGCTGAATGAGACTTGCACGCCCCCAAGCAGGTAGTACTGCAAAAGCATGAGGCATGGAAAATCGATACACCACATCCTCAACCTGGCCTGATTTATCCTGTGGGTTCAATAAGGCACGATGAGCTATCATCAGGTGATCGGGCTCTGAAAAGTGAACATCACCTAACAATTCAATTTGAGTAATTTGTTTTGAGTTAGCATCACGATAAATCGTCGCGGTCTGCGCACTCACCTGACGTTGGCCTTGTTGTACTTCAACATGACCACGAAGATGCGATTTCCCTTGCGAATAAAATGACGCTTGATCGGCGATTAAGCGTACTGTTTCAGCATCCTCTAGCGATACACCCATCAGTGGCGTATAGTCGCCATGACACAATAACGAAGGTTTTTCTTGCCAACCTAAGCACTGAGCAATATGCTCCCGCACGGCTTGAGTCAATGGACGATCTCGTTGAACAACACAGGCCTCAACAGGCTCGCCGTTTGTTTCTGCTGCCTGCACAGAGATATTAACCAGGCATTGAATTGAAGCAGAAAATAGCAAAACCCTTAAAAAGGTCTTGCAAAATAAGGTAAGCTTAATATTCAATTAGAAGAGCTATGCAATAGATATAAAGTGTTGGAGTATAACATGCAACATCAAAAAAACGCACTGAAACAATGGGTAGAAACGACGTTAAAACAATCACCAATAACCTTGCTACCGCTGACAGGCGATGCAAGTTTCCGCCGTTACTATCGACTGCACACAAACAATGCGTCTTATATCGTCATGGACTGCGCCTCTGAAAAAGAAACGTTACGTTCATTTCTTGACATAGGGCATCTGCTGCAAGAACATGACGTTCTTACTCCTACAGTGCATGCTTTTGATGAACAACAAGGTTTTGCGCTCTTAGATGATTTCGGTGATACGTTGTTATTGGCTAAACTTCAGGAGCATGACACAAGCCATCAAGACATTGATGCACTTTACATGAAGGCATTGACCACCCTAGCTCATCTCCAACAAGCTCACTCAAACACCTCTTATCCGTTGCCTGTTTTTGATCAATCACACATGCTCCGTGAGCTCTCTTTATTAAAGACATGGTATTTAGAACATTACTTAAAACAACAACTCACGCCTGGCGAAAATAAACTCATTGAAGCCACTTATCGCTGGCTCGTGGAAGAAATAAGTCAACAACCGTATGGGTTTATTCACCGTGATTACCATTCACGTAATATCATGCTTGTGAATAAAGACCTAGGAATCATTGATTTTCAAGATGCCATGTTAGGACCAATAAGCTATGATCTCGTATCATTATTAAAAGATTGTTACATTCAATGGCCTACAGAACAAGTCACACATTGGCTTAATACGTTCTATGACATGTCCCACGCAGCACAGCAACTTTCAAAATCTGCCTTTAAACGAGCTTTTGACTTATGCGGCCTACAACGCCATTTGAAAGTGCTGGGCATTTTTTGCCGCTTATGTTTGCGCGATAATAAACCCAATTATTTGGCTGATTTACCGTTAACACGACATTACGTCATGGCGTGCCTTGAGTCTTTTCCCGAATTATCTGAATTTTATGATTTTATGATGCAACGAGGCCAACTGCCATGAAAACTGCTCTGTTACTGGCCGCAGGTCGTGGCGAGCGTTTAAGACCACTGACGGATAGACGACCAAAACCGCTGTGCCAAGTGCATGGCATTGCCCTCATTGAATATCACCTCATCCACTTAATTCAAGCAGGCTTCACACAAGTTATGATTAATCATGCTTATTTAGGCGATCAAATCAGGCGATATTTAGGCGATGGTAGCCGATGGGGAATCAACCTCCGTTACTCCCCTGAGCCTCCTGGCGCACTTGAAACAGGCGGTGGTATTGAGGCGATGATCCGGCGATTTGGGATCAAGGAACCTTTTATGACGGTCAATGCGGATATCTTAACAGATTACCCGTTCGCTGAACTAAAGATTCCTGATGCCTCCTTAGCGCATTTAATTTTAGTCCCTAATCCAAAACATCATCAACACGGCGATTTTGGTTTAGATGATGATGGGGCGTTAATTAACAAGCCTCCACACTATACCGTTGCCGGAATTATTGGCTATCGCCCCCAACTTTTTAATTCTTGCAAACCAGGGCGATATTCAGTTATTCCACTGATCAAAGCCGCCATGAAAACTAAACACGTCACGGGCGACGTTTTTCATGGCCTATGGCAAGACATAGGCTCGCTTGAACGATTACAACAAGCCAATCAACGAGATGATGTCGGACTATCAGATAAATAAGATTCTATCTGATCAGAGACCCTCTCACCTTTGGATTTAAAGAAATTGCATGTCCCGTTTTTGGCATAAGAATAAATTAAGCCCGCCCCTAATAAAAAAGACGATAACACGTAAGCCGTTCTTATGAAGAATAGTCGTGTTGGCGAATCTCGATGAGCACTTAAGTGGTCTTTCGATAGTTGGAATAAAGTTTGAAAATCGCTAATTTTTCTTGACGCAGGTATGTCGCTACGATTAAGAATGTTATTTAATTCTGTTACTGATGTTATTTTTGATTGATCATTCTTAGGATTTTGTCCTAAATACTCGATATAACCCTGACATTCTGTCTTTAATGCCGCAATTAAAGCCAACTCTCTTAACGTGCCTTTATCACGAAATTGACGCTTGATGTCTTCTTGATACGAGCCACCAGCTAAATACCAGTAATCAATTGCGGCCGTCTCTTCCAATAAAAAATCAACAACAAGATTACGTTCTGAATGAAAACGCTTATTAAAATATTCGCTAAAGATGGGTTGCTCTTTTGGCAAAGAGAGTAAGTATTCCAATTGATTGATGCCATAAATGATGGCTTGACGATTTTTTCGAGATAAAAGCATATGAACCGTGTCACTAGAAGGCGTTAACTTAAAAACTAAATCCTCTTTACTCAAAAAAGTATACTCCGCCAGCTTCGCAAACACATCGAAGTTATTCGGAGATATCTCAAACTCAGAAGATATAAAAAAATCTTCAGGAAGCTTTGGTAATAAACGAACACCTGAAATCTTGATAAAATCGGCAAAATAAGCATGTATGAATACTTCATAACGCGCTATAGCTTCCCTGTAAAGATTCGTATCATTTAAATTAAACTCATCAATAGATTCTAATGCTTTAAAAGCATCAACTAACTTCACGATATAATCCGACTGATGAGTATCATGATACTCGCACCACCAAGCAATGGTCTGTAAATCTTTTGGACAGAGCACCGCTTGTTGTCGTTGATGATAATCATGAACACAACTTAATTTCCCGACAAGATTATCAATACTATCATTCAAAACTAATGGGCGAATTTGTTGATCAGAACGATGAATATAATGAAGCGTGGGCGTGGGATGTTCAGCTATAACATAAACTGCTTCAGGCTTTTGGCCATTTGGAGGATTTAAAAACTCCTTAACATGATGAGATTCAATCTCTTTTTCTGCATGACGATGTAATAACACAACACGCTGATCTGTCGTATTTTTACTTTTCGATTCGAAAGGTGGCATAATAAAATAATCCTCACGTTCAATTCATTGGCCTACACTGTACCAATTAAACCTTAAGTGAAGATTAATACGTGTTTATTCGGGCGCTGAAACAACGCTATCCGGCTCAACGCCACCTTGCTTTTCATGAGACTCAGGCACAGGCTTTTCAACACGACTTACCTGCTGAGCTCTTTCTGGAGCCTGCGGTGGCTTCTTAGCTATTGGTTGTTGTTCTGTAGGATAAGGATGCTCTTGAGAACTCAATTTAACAGCTCTTTGACCTAAATAAGCCTCAAAACTGTTTACGGGATCCTTAAGCAATGCCCTTACTTTAGTCGCATCTGCTTTGATAGGTTCACCTTTATCGTCCGTTTTTATCTCACCGTTATCCATCACTTCATAAATTTGACCTTGTTTACTGAGTAAACCATGCTCAGCAAGCCACGCATTGAACAATTTATCGCACGAATCTAATAACTGAGGGTCCAGCGGCTTACCGCCCACGGAGTATCCACGCAAAAACTCCGTCGTATTACTAAGCGCATAATCCATCTTCATCTGATCTAAGATCTGATTCGTAATTTTTTCTTGGGCTTCCTTAGCCAACTTAATTTGTAAATTTTGAAAAGGCGTGCGAAAACAAGCCGGATCACCATCATGGGGATTACCACGCAAAGAATCTAGTTGATGCACAACCTGGGCAAGTTCTTTGATTTTAGTGACCAAATCTTGGGCACCATCCAATAGCCCAACGGATTTTAACTTCTTAACGAGACGCTCTAATAAATAATCAACAGATTCAGAAAATTCAGAACATTTTTTGATAGCATCAGCACCAGGAGGGTGTTCAACAACATCACTGCCTTTTTTAGTTGTCGATAAGTGCTGACGAGCTTGCATAATGAATTCTCTCTTATTAAGTCACTGAATGAGATGTTGCGTCGACAAAATATCACGCAACTTGTTTTGATTATATCAGAAAGACACGCCGTTAATTAGTCCGTCTTTTGTTAAAGTATAGTAAAAAGCGTCTGGCGTTAACAGTATTTCACGAATAAGTACAATTAAAAACGATAAGCCAATCGCGCAAACACGGAATACAAAAAAGGAAAATAAACGTCAGTTGGATTTAACTGTACTTCACCATAACCCGCAGTAAAGTTAGCACCAAGCTCTCCCATGATGTGTGGACTAAAATCAGTATTGAAACCAACACCAAAAGTCGGAGTATAAAGCCAGCCATCCTTAAGCATATCCTTACGATGAAGGGCTGCGCCACCCACACTGGAATAGATTTTTATTTTAGTCCGAGGAACCATCACCATGAATTTACCCATCAATGAAACCGTTTCCGTTTGAGTTACGAATTCGGTCAGTCCGTGATGGTAATAGTTGAAATTACTGTCCTTATCAAAACGAATGGTGGCATCTTGATAGCGTGTGAAACTAGCTTCAAGAGCAAATGCTGGAATAAACTCATAACCCGCAAAAAAACCCCAAACACCCCCGCCTTCATCCACTCGAATTGGCATGGACAATTTCAAAGCAAAAGTTTGATCATCTGGGCTAAGAAGATCAACAGGCACTAAGCCTGTCCATGTGGTTGAACCATATCCACCCGTCACGCCAACATAAAGAGGATGTCGTTGAACATCCGCCTCCGCCCCAGCTTGACAGAATAAGGAATAAACGCAGAGTTGAAAAATTAGAAGTAATTTTAGATTTTTTTTAATCAAAATAGGGCGCTCTTCATTAAATTCGACTTTTTGGCAAGAACAACAGTTCCGACCAGTCTAAGCGCTGTCAACAAGCCGCGGATAATAAGCTGGTCAGATCAAAATTCAACAAGCCTTATTGGCAAGGAAGCTGGGTTGAACTACACGCCCTACCTTGCGAATCTATACCGCCAAGACGATAACAATTCCAGTCATCGATGCATGTTTGAGCATCCGTATGATGCTGACTGTTACAAGCAGCTTCAAGTGTTCGATATCGTGTTATCAATAAAGAATAAATTCGATCCATGGACAAACGACTGCACCCAGGTAACGACTCTGAACAATAACAAGCCGCTGCTGTTTTAAACGTAGCGCAAAAACTCACATCATCAGTAGGCGATGCATTAGAACATGCAAAAGAAGAAAAACTAAAGAAAGCAACAGCGATAAAAAACAATGTCTTCATCATTCCTTGACCCTTATTTTAATTATTATAAAAAATTGAGAGAAGCACTCTATCAGAAAAAAAGTTGGTGTGCAAAAACAAAAAACAGGAAAACATACGATAAATTTGCAGTTTTATTTTCGAGGATTAATTTTTATATGCCGCAACCCAGACCTACTTAAACGTCATAACAAGGTCGCAACACCGCAGCAATAGAAATAAATTGTAACAACGCTCCACTCAAAATTTAAGTGCGCTTCATACCAGGAGAAGTACCGTGAGCTTTACGATAATTATCCCGAGGAGCCTCCAAAGGATAACCATGACCTTTATCCGAGAGCAGCTTCACCATCGCCATATAACGTGTTCCCCAACTTCCGGGCTCGAAGTTCGTCACAATCACGTTATAACTAAGATTAATTATCGATTCAAACGCTTTTCGTTGCGCTAACATATGCCCACCAAATGCAACTTGAACCTCCGTCTCCATCGAAATTCCACCCGACTTTAACCGCTCAACCAATAAAAAAATCATTTTTTCAATCGTGTAATACAACTTACACATTGACATCCCCGCGGTAAACATATCTTCCGCTTTTGAGGTGATTAGTTTATATCCATAATCGTGGATAGGATAAACAAATTCCAATTCATCTGAATTAACTACAGGTGCGGGCGGTATAATGATCGGTGGATTAATAAACTCAATGGTGGGTTGAATAATAAATAAAGAAAAATCAGCCCAATGCCACCATAACTTATAAAGACGCTCAACCAACACGACAGGATCATCTTCCATAAGCAGATTATACCGACGCGCCTCTTCAGCAAGCTTTTCAAAATCCTGGATTTCTTCAGCCACAATGACTCTTTATTTTGTTATAACATAGTAATTATCTTAGCTTATTTTATAGTGATTCAAAATGAAATTGAAAAATATGTCGTTAAGAAGGCTAAAATTAACATGACGTGTTTACAATTCATTCCTTACCACCTCAAAAAGAAAAATCAACATAACGATAATAAATCACTGAGGGTGTTCGACAACCAGCACAAGCACCTCGATTCGCACACGATGTTTGTACCGCCTTCTGCGCATAAGCCAAGACACCTTTACGCAACCAAATCTCAAGCATCGGCTCCAAAGCATTCAGATCAATATGAAAAGCTCGCGCTATTTGTTGATTACTTGCTATTTTTTCACGCCGTAAAAATTCACGTAGTTGCAATAACATGGGGCTCTCCATAACCTAAACGTTTAGTCCGCAACAATCCGATAAATAAAATAACAACTAAAGACAACCCAAAAAACCACGCCAAGGACTGATGCGGGTGTTGGGCAAAAGTGGCTAGTTGATAAAAAATAACGGCAGTCGCATAAGCCACCAAAAACGACCACGCTGTGGAAAACCACATAAGACGCCGATTAGTCTCCTGACGTATAACCGCCATCGTGGAGACGCAGGGAACATAAAGCAAAATAAACAAGAGATAAGCAAACGCACCCGCTTTTCCATCAAACTGTGACACCATCACGCCATAGACGGGCTTAGATAACTCGCCCCCCGGTGCGCTCGCAAGGATTGGGTTGAGTAAAGCGTCTTTAATCTGAGCTAAATTATGGGGAATAGACCACAAGGCTTGCGACATCGCTGCAGAAAAATCAAAATTCGCATTGACTTCGGCCAAGTGCCCAATTGGGGTGTACAACGAATTCAGCGTCCCAATCACCACTTCCTTTGCCAACATGCCCGTCAATAATCCAACCGTAGCGGGCCAATTTTCAGGCCGTATACCCATCGGAGCAAACATCGGCGTCAACGTTTGCCCGAGCAAAGACAAAGCGGAGTGCGTGTTTGCGTCACCTTGACTTAACCCACCATCCACCATCAGCGCATTCAATCCACCTAAGACCACGCATACCGGAATAATCAAACGAGCTGCGCGAAAAATAAATCCCCGCAAGCGCGTGCCTGTTTCTCGAAACAGACGCCTCAATGAAGGTTTATGATAAGCAGGTAATTCGAGAATTAACGACGAAGGCTGCCCTTTAAACATCGTCTTTCGTAGAATAAAGCCGGTGAACACTGCCATCACAATGCCAATCAGGTAGAGAGAAAATACAATATTCTGCCCGCCGCTTGGAAAAAAAGCAGCCACAAACACCGCATAAATCGCCAAACGCGCACTGCACGACATGAATGGCGCCATCAATACCGTCAAGACTCTATCTCGCTCTGACTCCAAGGTACGCGCAGCCATAATCGCCGGAACATTACAACCAAAACCCACAATCATCGGTACAAAAGACTTGCCAGGCAACCCGAGAGCCCGCATCATTTTATCAACAACAAAAGCAGCCCGCGCCATATAACCCGAAGTTTCCAGTAACGCTAAAAAGAAAAACATCGCTGCAATCACCGGCGCAAACGTGATCGTGGTATTAATGCCACTACCCACACCATGAGCAAGCAAGGCAATAAGCCAAAACGGTACGTGCAGATGCTGCAAAACTGAAGCTGTACCCTCCACAAAAATTGCATTTGAACTAATATCAAAAAAATCCTGAAAAACACCACCGATGTTGATAGCAAATAAAAACATCCCATACATCGCCCCCAAAAAAATAGGGAAAGCGAAATAACGATGCAGCACAATTTTGTCAAGACGCGCCGTAAAATTCTCACTGGCATCACTTCGTTTTGACTGAACTGCGACGACCAATTGATGAATTTTGTCATAACGCGCATCAGCAACAATCAAATCAACATCAGGTTCAATCACGCCCTGCGATAACAACGCGTTTAATTCAGCAGGTTCAAACAAAACCGTATCGCCATCCAGAATCCGCCAAGCGTAATAATTAGCCATTTGCTGCGTCACCCCACCGCTTTTTTGCAAATCCCGCATTAAATCATGATGCGTGCGAATCACAGATTCTGGCAACACAAACTCTAAAGGCACCGCTGTTCGTGGAACAAGTTGAGGCGCTGTTATCAATAATTCGTTGACCGCCTGTTGCAAGGACTCAACGCCCTTTTTTTTATGCGCTTGAAGAGGAATAATGGGACACTGCAGCTGTTGTGATAATAGAACAGTATCCATCGTAATGCCACGCTGATGGGCAACATCCATCATATTCAACGCAATAATAACGGGTTTTCCCAATTCAAGAATTTGACTGGTCAGATAAAGGTGGCGCTCAAGACTTACTGCATCAACAACATTAATAATTAAATCCGCATTAAGCGCAACCAACGCTTTCAGGGTAATGAGTTCATCAGGACTTGCGCCTTGATTGGTTGCACTTAAGGAGTAAACCCCGGGTAAATCAATTAATTCATGATGGTGTTGATTGAAACTAAAACTTCCTGTTTTCTTCTCAACCGTCACTCCAGGCCAATTGCCAATACGTTGATTTTCACCGGTCAATGCATTAAATAAAGTAGTTTTACCGCAATTAGGATTTCCTAAGAGTAAAATTTTCGTCACACTCGCTCCCATTGCAAGTCGCGCGCCTCATCCTTGCGCAAGGTCAATGAAGTACCCCGTACTTCAATTTGCAGCGGACAACCCAGAGGTGCAGTTCTGACAACCCGCGCTAGTACGCCGCGTGTGATCCCTAATGAAAGTAGTTTACGCCGATAAACAAGATCGGTTTCACCAAAATCAACAAGACGCACGTGATCTCCTGGCACTAATTCTGAACTCTGCATCATGATCTACAATCCATCATCAATAAAAACAATGATATCGATAATCATTCTCATTTGCAATATAAGAAAGTCGCCGTCATCCTCAGCGTTTAGACCAACGATTGGAAAACATGCCAAACTAACTTTTAACCGTTGTTGCGAGGGCTTCTTTCTGTTGTAATCCATGCAGGGCTTGACACCGATTAAAAGGCATGAGCAAAAAAAATTAAATTATACTGCCGATACATTGCATCGAGACTCTGACTCATGCTCAACAACAACGTCTTTAAAAAGTAATCGTTCTCTACATTCTGCCAAACCAGGCCTGTCATTAAAATTCATGGATAGCATCTGCTCCAATAACACCGCTGTAGTTTCACCAAGCTCATCACGGTACGGTGAAAAATCATAAGGGACACGCACGAAGATGAGTATAAATTTGATAAGAATTGGCTGTAACGAATTATTCTCGCTTAAATAATGAGTTAATTCTTGTGAAAATAAAACAGCATCCAACGTCCCTAATTTAACTAATAATTCATTAATAATGCCTGAAAATAGCGCATTATCAATCGCTTCCAAAGCCTTGCTCACACGCACTTGAGTCAACTTCTGGAGAGATAAGCCTAAAATCTCTGCCACGACTAAGGATAATGAATAAATATCGGCTGATGTTGCCGCCTGCATCCCGCTAAGATACTCGGGCGGCATGTATTCAATAGCGAATTTTGCCGTATTAATGTCGTGATAACACAAAACAACACCAAGCTCTTCAGCACAACCAAAATCAACAATTGTCATGCATTGTTGAATAGGATCCCAAAGCATATTTTTAGATTTAAGATCACAATGAACAATCCCTTGCTCATGAATTTGAGATAGATTACTAATTAATTGAGCAAGAAGTTTTTTTCTCTCTTGCAACGACAAATCATCATGATGTTGCAAATAAGTATCCAAAGGAATACCCGAAAACAGAGGCATGACAAAATAACTGTTGTCTTTGGTTTGCCAATAATCGTAATGCCCCTTAGGATAAGCTCGTTTAAAAAGACAAAACTCTTGAGCATGATCATGACCTTTCTCAATAATTTTTAGAGCAAGAAGTTCACTCACATCAAGAACTTTATCTTGAAGGGTATAGTGCCTAGCAATATAAACCTTACCCCACCCCCCTTGCCCTAAAAGCTCCTCACAAAGACAATAGAAACCATTTTTAAATTGATTCGTAATCACATCGGTCATATCAAGGGGGATTGTTTGACGTAGCAACATTATTTTTGCTTGTTCATGATCAATCGCAGAGCGCAATAATAATGGGGAGTTAATCCCAAGCTCGACAAATAAAAAACGAAATGATTTTTGATTGGCAATCAATTGCGACGAAGTATTAAGAACCGAATAAAACCGTCGGATAAATAATTGGCGTTTAGTTTCGTCAATACCACAATCACCCAAAGCCTTTTTAATCACGCGATAAAATTCATCATCCGATGTCGGCTTGGAGAGTGCAAAAAGTTGCATCGAAACATGATGCTTAGCGGGTAACAAGAAAAACAATAAACCAACAAATGCGTTGAGATCGTCGTGACATAATTCATAAAAAAACTTAATTATCGCACCGAAGACTCGAAGTCTTTTTTCCTGCTCATCGAATTGATGTAACACCACATAATTCATAACACGGTAAAACAATACCACCAATAAAATCTTTTCTGTGGCTGGTTTTTTCAAATAACGATCATGTTCTATCATGAGAGATAAATAAGGGCGCCCCTGCGAATTGGTTAAGTTTAAAACAGAATACAATTTTTTAAGCTCATGATTAGAGCGTAATGATTCGATCATCGTGTTAACCACAGAAAACCTTTCCAAATCAATACAATGCTCAAAAAATGTTTTCTTTTTTAATTTAAAAAACAAATCCATGGCTTGTGTTTTTAAAAATTCATGCAAGGCATCATCTGATTGACTAAGAAGGTATTGCCAAAGCAAAACCTGAGGCTCTTCAAAATATCGTGAAAAAACACCGTGACTATTGTTTTCCAACGCATATTGGATGATTTCTTTTCCATCATACTTCGCATAAATACTTGCTTGGTTTTTTTTAAAAAAATGGGCTAAGGCCTGTTCCTGATCACCACGTTGCAATAATTTAACGAGCGTTGGCTCAAACTCAATCTCATCAAAAAAGCACGAAACTAAATTGTATTTCTTTGAAAGCTGTTGATTAAACGTGTTTAATTGAGCATGACATCGACGAATCAAGTTACCCAGCTCATCGTATTCAGCAGGATTATTCGAATGACTACGCAACAGCTTAACCAAGCGATTTATTGATGTGTCATGAGTTTCATTTAAGAGAACATCGTAATCATGAATTAAATCTTGTTTATGCTCTAAACATTCATAAACAATAGTTTTACCAAAGCTAATGGCTTCGCCTAAGGATTGATCACCCGTGACACCAATCAGCGGCGATGACAGCGCCATGCACGCTAACATGGAGGGATGAGACATCCTGCTGAGATAAATAACCCGATAAATTTTTTCATCCGAGCCGTTCTCATGAGGAGAATTGATAATCATTTTTTCTTGATGTTCAACATCAAAAAAAATAATTTTTGTAAAACCCGCGGCAAACAATTGTCTTTTGATTTTTTGTAAAGCCATTATTTTTGAATCAATATCCTTACCCAACATAATAATATCTTGGTTTTTACTTGATGCTTTTGAAAAACCAGCATGAACACGAAGAAAATGCTCCGCATGAAAACATTGCAGCAAATTAGCTTGGTCATGACTGTACTGAAAAAAAAGATCGGCTCGACGCTCATAGTTAGCAAAAGTTTTCTCTCTTCCAAGAACAACTTGCCTTAACCTTGCATCCATATGCTCAAGCCAAACATCCACCGAATGAGTCGACGCACTTAATTCTTGTTGAATTAATAGTCCTTGTTCATCAAAAGAACAATTAAGTCCTGAGTAAATGATATTTTTATAACTGAGTGTTTGCAGTACCGTTTTGCGATAATTTTGATGAGCCTTTAATTTTAAACGCTCTTCTCTATGATGAACACTGTATTCTGTGGCCATCAGTAATGGAATCGTTTTATGCCGTTGCGAAGAGTTTTTGGTTAATATGCAGTCAATTTCGCTGATGAATTTATCATGAAAAACAGGTCCTTCAATCAAATAATCGATTATTATTTCACCCGAACTCAATTTGTCTTTCAATGTATTCATCGTTAAAATGTCAGTTTGGAATTCAATATTCCCTTTCAGCATTTCTATCAATAAGTTACCCTCTTTAGTTG
Source organism: Legionellaceae bacterium (assembly GCA_030157805.1). Taxonomy (GTDB): domain Bacteria; phylum Pseudomonadota; class Gammaproteobacteria; order Legionellales; family Legionellaceae; genus JAOAUB01. The sequence goes on along the minus strand of JAOAUB010000065.1, from coordinate 2,456 downwards.
TCACAATATAAACCAAAGGGATTTGATGCCCACGTTGTTCATAAGCCTGCCGTAAAGATTGAGACAATTTTAAAGCAAATAAAAAATCGCCATAGCCATCGTATACATCAGTAACTGCAATAAGTAAGGTAAAAGGCACAATAAGCTTCTTGAGTAAATAAAACGAATAGAATGATTTATTATTTTACTTTTAAATCATTAAATAAACATTAAGAGATTATTAAGTCAAGTAAAAAATCTCACACGCAAGATTTGTTCATTGTCCAACCTTAATTGAATAATTCCGTGCAGAACGTATTTAAAGTTACATTAAAAACCAATGATACAGAACACCCTGAATAGAACCACTACAACATCGGCGGTATTAAATGACAAACTGGTTTTGATAAATGACGACGACGATAATCAACTGATTGCATTTCTTCCAAACGACTTAATATCCTTTTAAACTCATTAAACATGCTGCCAGAGACATACAACTCACTCAAAGCCACCTCAGCTGAAATAACCAATCGAATACCACGATCATACAAAACATCAACAAACTGAATGAATAAAATAACAAACACCGAACTACTTTTAGTCAGATCAGGAATGTCGCTAACAAAAATAGTACTGAATCGATCAGCAATCTCAAGGTAATCCAATTGACTGCGCGGCAAATTGCAAATCATCTTAAAGTCAAACCAAACTGTTTTTTCACCACAGCGAAGATAAGAAATTTCACGATTTTGAATCATCAACAAACCTTCGTTATGGCTCTTAGCCTCCAAGAGATCAAATTGTTCAGCAAGCCTTTTTTCATGATGAGAATTTAACGGGTAAAAATACGTTTCCAAGGCTTGTTCACGTTCTAAGCGATAATCACGCTGATGCGACAAGGAAATAACATCACAATGCGACTTAATCAATTCAATTGCCGGCAAAAATCGTTCACGTTGCACCCCATTCAGGTATAAATCATCGGGCGGCGTATTCGAGGTGGTGACCAAAACAATGCCTTCAGCAAGAAGAGCCTGCAACAGTTCTGCCAAAATCATGGCTTGAGCCACGTCATACACTAAAAACTCATCAAAACAAAGAATGCGAAGCGATTTGGCTATTTCACAGGCCAAGTAGCGCAAAGGATCTTGATGCCCTTGAAGCCTGCGCAATTGAACATCCACTTGTTGCATAAAATGATGAAAATGAAAACGTCCCTTACGTGACTCATCGATCCCTTCATAAAATAAATCCATCAGAAAAGTTTTACCAGTTCCAACCGGACCATGCAGGTAAATACCTCGTTTTTCTTTTGTTTTTTTTTGCCATGGCCATTTTTTCTTTTGAGCAACTTGCTCTAACTGAACAGCAACTTTTTCAAATACCACTAACAGTTGCCGCTGTTCATCATCGTCCTCAATATCACCTCTGGCCACCAAAGCATCATAGCTCGTCAACATGGTCATGACGATAAAACCTCTGTCTGAATAATTTCGATCAACGTTTCCTTTAGTAATAAAAGCTTACCATGAAAAAAATGCCCCGCATCAGGAAAGCGATGCACTAAAAGCGCCGGATGACATTGCGCTGCAAAGGCCATAACCTCATCTAAGGGCACCACTTCATCATCATCCCCTTGTAAAATATGCCACACTGAGGGTGCTGAGGAAAAATGGGCATAGTCGTAGTGATTTACCGCTGGCGCTACTGAAATTAATAATTCATGCGGCCATTGTGATGCGGCTCGATACGTGACGTAAGATCCAAAAGAAAATCCCGCAAAAAGGTATCGACTCCCCGGACGCTCCTCTTCCCACAAACGTGCGAGACACAACATGTCTTCACTCTCACCAACGCCGTGATCATACTCACCTTCCGAATGTTCAACACCACGAAAATTAAAGCGCAAACTTGGAATACCAAGCTCTCTTAACGCTCGCGCCATCGTCGTAACAACTTTATTATTCATTGTACCGCCCTGCAATGAGTGCGGATGCCCAAGAATAGCAACATAAGGAGTTCTAAAATTATCTGGAACCAGCAATCGCGCTTCTAACGAATTTAACGCACCTCTAAAAAAAAAGAGATGCTCACCTGCGGATGTTAATAATTTGGAAAATTGCATTTTTCTCTATTTTTCTCCTGATAAATTCAACCTTTTGGTTATAAAAACGACCGACGTAAACTCCGTGGCATTCACCGTCAACATCGAATGAGTGCAGAGTGTCTAGATACGCCCTAAAATACCTCTCAACCTAAACTAACAACCAAGTTTTTTTATCGAGTTTAAAGTTGTCAAAATTACTCTATTTATCAAAAATGGGCAAATGAAAATCAATCACACGAAGCAACGATTACGGCGTTTTCATTGATAAAGATCAATGAAACTTATATGGACTCATCCTATTTGGGAAGGGTTTTCTCTGTTTAACAACTTAAGATAAAGATTGCGCCACTACACTTAACTTCATTAA
>JAOAUB010000064.1 GCA_030157805.1 Legionellaceae bacterium | reverse complement strand
GAAAATTTGTGAATGAACCTGGATTTAACTCAACATTAGCCATTTTTGAAACCAAAAATAAAGCGGTGGCGATGAATTGTAAACACTCCCTAAAACATTAAAGTCCCAACCAACGAATAAAACGGTTGGTAAAACGTAAATTAATCGCCGATCTTGATTCAAAATAAACAGTGTAATGGGGTTGTGTTTGGTCTTTTTGCGATGAATTTAAATTCAATATGACTTGTTTGATTTTTCCTAAACTGACTATTTTCATATGAGTAATGTAATAACCCCGCTCCATAGTCACCTCAGGAATCACCAAAGACACACTATCTAAATTCATTTTCTTCTCTTCATTCATTATTTTATTATTCCTTGCAAGCAACTGACTAAACTCCGCATTACTTAGCGCAATATACTCAACATGATTAATTTGTCGTCGCAACATCCGTGCCAATGGGGCTTTGGTATGGAACAACTGTTCATAATTATCAGCAGCAACAACAATAATAGGTTCATTCTCTTCACGTTGATTATTACCATTCAGATCGACAAAAATAATTGCCTCTCGCTCACTTTCTTTTGAAAGTAAATTGTTGTCAAACGACCTCTGAGCAAGAAATTGCCCTGGCGATAAATGATGACAATTAAGAAATCTCGAACTTGAAAACCAATGATCGCTAGGGTAATACACAACCAATAATGAATGATTTTTGATTGTTTTAATAATAGGCTCAGTTAACTCCAAAGGCAGTGCCGGACACCCCCAACTACGCCCTGGACGGCCGTATTTTTTTATGAAATTCTCATCAACGTACCAACCACCATGCATCACAATAGAACGACTCATCGCGTTATCATTAAATCCTTTTTCCAAACCCTCTAATCGCAAGGTTAAACCCTCGCGGCCATGATAAGCTTTTTCAGTCTTGTAAACCCCCATACTGCTTGCTTTGCTGTCATTTTTGTTGGAAAAATAATCTGTCATTAATGCGCCTGATTTAATGCCGTGCGCAACATAAGTATGAAAAAGTAATTTTTTCTGCTTCAAATCAAACACCCACAACCGTTTTTCATTGGATGGTAGCGAATAATCAATCACCGTGAGTATGGTATTTGGTTCAAGATTAGAAGGTGCTGTGCATTGCAATGTCGTTAATACTTTATTAATCACACCCCTGTTTAAAGTAATTCCTTGTTGATACAACATATGTTTTATTTCATTCAATGGCAAAAGTATCGTTTCAGGATCAATCATCTCAGCATTTTCCTTAAGCATAATTTCATTGATCGTTGGATTGTCCGTGTATTTTATGGTTTGTTCTTGCAGAAAATCGGCGGTAGGCAGTGAAAATGCAGTAATAAAAACCCCAGTTAGCAAGACTAATAGCAACTTTTCTTTCATACTATTTTCCTGATTTATATTAAACCTATATTAAGTTAATATAGCTCAAATATTGAATTATCGGAGTTCTTTATGCCTAATAACCCATCCCTTTTACCAAGCAATGCCATTGATCAAATAAAAAATTACTTACTCTCATTACAACACGATATTTGCCGTGAACTTGAAAATATTGATGGTAAAAAAAAATTTAAACACGACCGCTGGGAAAGACCACTCGGTGGCGGTGGCATCAGTTGTGCTCTTGAGAATGGCGCCGTGTTTGCTAAAGCTGGTGTCAATTTTTCTCATGTTTATGGCACAGAACTTCCCCCTTCCGCAAGCCTTCATCGACAAGAATTAACAGGCTGTTCCTTTCAAGCGTTAGGTGTTTCATTAATTATTCATCCTGAAAATCCTTTTATTCCAACAACACACGCCAATGTACGCTTTTTTGTCGCAGAAAAAGAAAATCATCCCGCTGTCTGGTGGTTTGGCGGCGGATTTGATTTAACGCCTTATTATGGTTTCCATGAGGATTGCCATCATTGGCATAAAACAGCAAAGTCGGCTTGCAAGCCCTTTGGTGACAGCATTTATCCTCGTTTTAAAACAAATTGTGATCAGTATTTTTATATTAAACATCGCCAGGAAGCTCGCGGCGTTGGCGGTTTGTTTTTTGACGATTTTAATGAAGGTGGATTCGACAACAGCTACTCCCTAATGCAAAGCATTGGCGATCATTTTATAAAAGCCTATGCCCCTATTGTACTTAAACGGAAAAACACACCCTATGGTGAACAAGAAAAAGCGTTTCAACGCTATCGTCGCGGACGCTATGTGGAGTTTAACTTAGTTTACGATCGAGGTACTCTTTTTGGATTACAATCCGGGGGACGCACTGAATCCATCCTTATGTCACTTCCTCCCGAAGTGGAATGGCATTATGATTGGCAGCCCGAACCAGGCTCAGCCGAAGCACGACTTTACACCGATTTTTTACCTACCCGAGACTGGTTACACGATGATGAATGACTGTTTTTGCAGTAAGCCAAAATAATAGCGCAACGATTGCATTTAATACCGATAAAAATAAAAAAATAAATGCCATCGTTAGCTTTAACTTCATCATGATCATAACAATCACACTACCACTTACCATAGCAATGGCGCTCACAATATTGTTTGCAGCAATAACACGAGCGCGTCGTTTATCTTCACAGCTCACTTGTAAATAAGTATACAAAGGCACGATAAACAACCCAGAACAAAATGAAAAAAAGAAAAAATCCATGATAATTCTTAAATGATTCCATGAAAATAAAAAAGACAACAACGACAAAAGTTCTTGAGATCGCTCAGGTAATTCCATGGATGTTGCCCAATAAATATCAAACACAAAGAATGAGAGCAATAACATCGTCCAAGGAACATACCGTAAGGTAATCACTCCGGCTAAAAAGCGGCTAATCGCCAACGAGCCTAATGCAATGCCTATTGAAAACAAGGCTAAAAACAAAGCAAATACGTTGGTATCAGCATTTAAAACGTAATGAACATAATCAGGAAGCTTTGTCAGGAGGACGGCACCAATCAACCAAAACCATGAAATAGTTAACACCACAGGAAGAGCTTCGCGATGACTAAACGTCGTCATTAACATTGTTTTGGTCGAACGCCAAATTTGCCAATCAATTTTAAGATCAACCGAACTTGGTGGAGCTTTGGGAATAAAAAAACTCGATATAAAGCCAATAAGTGCAAATCCATTAATCATCATAATACTATACACCGGTGCTTTCCCTGAGCCTCCAATCACTAAGGCACCTAAGGTCGTCCCTAATAAAATAGCCATAAAAGTGCTCGCCTCAATCAAGGCAGTTGCCGGTAATAATTGTTCTTCTAATAAATGATCAGGCAATATGGCATATTTTATAGGACCAAAAAAAGTAGAATGAAGCCCCATCCCCATTAAAACAAGCATCATTATCACAATATTGCCATGGAGCAGGGCAAAACTGCCCAAAAGCATCAGTAATAACTCAAAAAATTTAACAATACGGGTTATTGTCGCTTTATCGTACTTATCGGCAAGTTGTCCTGCGGTTGCTGAAAAAATAAAGAAAGGAAAAATAAATAAAGCACTGGCTAAAACTTGATAATACTCTGAGGCTACCTGTGATTGTGTTAAATAATAACTAATGAGCGTCAACATCGACAGCTTAAAAGCATTGTCATTAAAAGCACCGCAAAACTGCGTCAAAAACAAGGGAAAAAAAGTCCTTTTTCTTAATAAATTGCATTCCTGCAAAACCATAACTCGTCCTCGTATTTCAAATCAAACTCATAACGTAACCTTAAGTTACAATTACCTATTCTGCGATCCAATGCCTTATTAAATATCCGTGCTCAAGCTGGTCACTGTCTTGCAAATTAACAGGAATCTTAACAACGTGATCACTGCCTGCGGCACGTTCAATCGCATGGCCGTCGCTGTCCTCTAGAGCTTCTAAAGTAATGACTTGATTACCTGTTGGCAACATCACTTCAATAGTATCCCCGACCGAAAATTGGTTTTTAGTATTCACTGTCAACATCGCTCTAGACGAATCATAGTCTAACATTGAAGCCACGACTTGTTGTTTTATATTGCTATCACTTCGATCATTATAGCTCTGATACTCGTCTGGCACGTGACGTCGATAAAAACCCTCCGTATATCCACGCGAAGAGAGCCCTTCCAAGGCATCCATTAGCTTCCAGTCAAAAGGCTTTCCAGCAACAGCATCATCAATAGCTTGGCGATAAAGCTGGGCGGTTCGTGCCACATAAAAATCTGATTTAGTGCGCCCTTCTATTTTAACACAATCAATTCCCATCTTCGCCATCGCTTCAATATGCTGAATAGCGCGTAGATCTTTGGAATTAAATAGATAAGTTCCATGTTCATCTTCTTCAATAGTATTCATGGCCCCTTCGCGCTGCGGCATTTGCTCAAAAACATAGGATTTAGGCAAAGCCGCTGGTTCCTTAACCTGAACATTACCCCACTCATCCTCTTTTCCTTCTTTAAGATCATACTTCCAGCGACACGCATTAGTACAAGCGCCTTGATTAGGATCCCGATGATTAAAATAACCCGACAATAAACAGCGACCGGAGTAAGCCATACACAATGCTCCGTGCACAAAAACCTCTAACTCAATGTCTGGACATTCGTCACGAATAATTTGAATTTCCTTCAACGAAAGTTCTCGAGAAAGAATAATGCGGGATACTCCAATTGTTTTCCAAAATTTAACGGACGCATAATTCATCACGTTACTTTGCACGGAGAGATGAACTGGAATATCGGGCCAACGCTCACGAACCATCATGATTAAACCTGGATCTGCCATAATCAAAGCATCAGGCCCGGCCTCAATAACTTCAGATAAATCATCCAAATAAGTTTTAATTTTATTATTTTGAGGAATAATGTTGCTAGCAACAAAAAACTGCTTACCTTGAGCATGCGCTTCCTGAATACCAATCACGATATTTTCATGCGTAAACTCATTATTACGCGCACGCAAACTATAGCGAGGCTGACCGGCATACACTGCATCAGCACCATAAGCATAAGCACGACGCATGCGCTTTAAGGATCCCGCGGGAGAAAGTAACTCTGGGCTATTCATAGAAGTTCATTATATAAAGCAAAACTGCTGCGAATAATAACGATTATTAGTCAATTAGGTCAAGCCATAAAAAACAATGGTCATAACATGACCTAGTTAGGTGACTGTTATTCATCATATGATGATCGTGGTAGCTCACCCCCTTCCACCCTGGGTTGAGTTACCTTGCAGCCCTTGTTGTGGCGACAAAAACGCGTGGAAGGGATATGACTAAACATCAGAGTCTGTTGATAAGGCTCTCGGTCTCTTAACTCTGTTTTTATTAGCTGAATTATTTTTTAAGATAGCTCGGTCTCAGCCTCAGTCACAACTTCAACACTCTGAGCTTTATAACCTTTAGGACCTTTATCAATGATAAAAGTCACTGCATCATTTTCATGCAATGTTTTGAATCCGTCACCTTGAATATCCTTGTAATGAACAAAAACATCTTCGCCAGATTCATTAACGATAAACCCAAATCCTTTTTTTTCATTGAACCATTTAACATGACCCGTATTTCGCTGAGACATTCAATTCCCCTTTGATTAGCTTACCTATATAACACACACCCTTTTATCCAAGTCAAAAAAGTATACATCCATAACAGGATAACTTGATATAATACCTAGCATAACAGTTTTTTATTGATTGTTAACAATTTTTTTTACATTACTCCATGAGAGCCCATATGGACTATTCAAAATCAGCATTAATCCACCTCGCTATAGAACGCGGAATTCTTCGTTTTGGCCAATTTACTTTAAAATCAGGCCGTTTAAGCCCTTATTTTTTTAATACAGGATTATTTTATCACGGTGATTCCTTGCGATGCTTAGGAGAGCACTACGCTGATACTTTAATTAAAAACAACATTCATTTTGAACATCTTTTTGGACCCGCCTACAAAGGCATTCCATTAGCTACCGCAACCGCTTTTGCTTTGGCTGAACGCGGAATAAACTGCACCGTCACATTTAATCGTAAAGAAGAAAAAGATCATGGTGAAGGCGGAATTTTGATTGGTGCTCCATTATCAGGCGCCACGGTGCTCATTGATGATGTCATTTCTGCGGGAACTGCCTTTCGTGGAGCTCAGCAATTAATCAATTCTCATGGAGGCAAACTCACAACGGTTGTCATCACACTCGATCGCTGCGAACGGGGTTTAAATAACCAACTCACACTCCATGACATCAAATCAACAGGCATCAATGTCCTTTCTTTAATTAATGTTTACGATTTAATAAATTATTTAGAAGAACAAAACAATCAAGATGCCGTAGCGCGAATTAAAAATTATCTTGAACTCTATGGGGCTCCAGCCTGATATTAAACGCAATACAGGCAGCAGAGGCTATCGCTATAAGCAATCAGAAATTATTTCCGCTAAAGGGGAATGTTCAGGGTTGTACATGACCGATGACGAGCAAGCTCTTGCAACACAGCTGAAAACTCAAGTGCGAAAAATATACCAAAAGACAGCTCGTGTTATCAAACAGGGGTTCGCTGCGCGCGCGTACGCGATTTCACATGCTCCGCGCGCTCAGTGTCAGTGCTTTTCAACAAAAATCATTCTTTGTGACTATAAAAAAACTAGTCACCTTTGCCATCAAAGTTAATGTCCATTTTAAACCGTTCTCCATACTCCGATGCAAGTTTTGCAAATAGCTCATTCAGATGATCTTGACCAAATTGTTTTGAATAATGCATTGGCCCTCCACGAAATGGCGCAAATCCAGCACCAAAAATCATTCCAGCATCGAGAAGATCACTGTCTGCAACGACGCCATCTCGTAAACAAGCAGCGGCCTCGTTCACCATTCGTAGAATTAAACGATTGGCAATATCTTTCATTGGTTTTTCATGGTCTACTTTAGGTTTGATGGCTTTACCATTCTTATAACGATAGAAGCCTTCTCCAGACTTTCTGCCCAGGTTGCCAGATTTAACCCTGTCGCGTAAACTTTGTGGCACTGTTCCACCAAAACAAGTCGTTAAATTTTCAGCAACCGCTAAACAAACATCCAATCCAACCGTATCAGCTAACTCAACAGGCCCCATCACCATACCAAATGCACATGCGGCATCGTCAATGGCGCGCCCAGAATAACCTTCTTCAATAAGTTGAACGCATTCAAGCAAATAAGGCATCAACACCCGATTAATTAAAAAGCCTGGCATGGAGTTAACAGGCAATGGTAATCGTCCTATTTGTCCAACAAAAGCACATGCTTGTTTAGCTATCTCGTGATCCGTTTTTTTCCCAGCAACGACCTCCACAAGCTCCATTTTTGCAACGGGGTTAAAAAAATGAATCCCCACCAGGCGATGACCATCAACCATCGTATGGCTAATTTCATCTAATGGAATACTGGACGTATTTGTTGCAATAATGGCTTCTTTTTTAGCCTTTTTCTCAACTGTCTTCATAATTTCTTGCTTAACAGCAAGATTTTCAAACACGGCTTCGATAATAACATCCGCACGCGCTATGCCATAACCCTCAGGATCAGGAAGCAATCTATCCATGGCAGCTTGAACTAATCGAGACTGTTTTAATTTCTTTTTAAACAAAACATGCGCTCGTCCAATCGCCGGTGCAATTTTAGCGTAGGATTGATCTTGTAAAGTTACTTGCAATCCTTTTAAAGCACACCACGCCGCAATATCCCCTCCCATAACGCCAGCGCCTATAACATGAACATGCTGTGCTTGGAAATCGCTTTCTTTAGCAAAACTTTTCATTCGATCGCGCAAGCTAAAAATTCGAATTAAATTTTTAGCTGTATCTGAATGGGCTACTAGATTTTGTACCGAATCAATTTCTTTATAGTAAGGGCGTTCACCATCACAGCCCTCCTTCTCCCAAAAATTAATCGTCGCCAATGGCGCAGGATAATGCTGAGGATTCGCCCGCTTTTTAACTTGATGTCGTATCAACATCGCCAGAATTTTACGTACCCACACGTAATTAGTCGCCGCTTGGATCCAAGTTGGCATATGCAGAACAGGTTTCGACTTAATATAATAAACCGCAGCCCTTTTAAGTTGTCTCAAAGGAACCACTTCATCAACTAAACCCAATTTTTTAGCACGTGCTGCAGAAAGCGCCTGCCCTGTTAAAATCACTTGGGTTAAGGCAGAAAAACCACCAATTAATCGTGGCAGACGAACAGTTCCACCCCATCCCGGATGAAATCCGAGTAGTATCTCGGGCAAACCCAAACGAGTCTCTTGAGCATCCGAAGCCACGCGATAATCGCAAGCCAAAGACAATTCTAAACCACCTCCCATACAAAAACCGTGAATCATTGCCACTGTAGGGATTGCTAAACTTTCTAAACGAGCAAAAACAGCTTGCCCTTTTCTTAAAAAATCAATCATTTGCTCTGACGTGTTAAATTGTGAAAATTCATGAACATCAGCGCCTGCAATAAATCCTTTATCTTTGGCTGAATAAATGATTAATCCTTTAGCATCATGATCTTGCGCAACATCTTGCACAATACTATTTAATTCATCCAACACGACATGATTAATGGTGTTGACCGCAGAATGATGACGATTAAACCCCAACCAAACGATCGCTTCAGCATCCTTTTCTATTTTCCAATGTTGATAATGAATCATGATTCCTTCACCTCAGTAACGCGCTCTAAATACATTGCTCCACCCTGTCCACCGCCAATACAAATCGAAGCCATGCCATGAGTCCCTTTGGAATTTTTTAAAGACTCAAGAACATGCAGCACAATTCTCGCGCCACTAGCGCCAATGGGATGACCCACCGCAATAGCACCACCTTCTTTATTGATTTGCGTCAACGAAGGGGCGCCCATCGCCTTAACTAAGCCTAATTGATTTTGGCAATAGTTATCGTCGTTCCAAGCGGCAAGACATGCCAGAACTTGACCCGCAAACGCTTCATTAATTTCCCAACAATCCAGATCAGATGGTTTTAAATGGTGTCGTTGCATAATAGGGGTTGCGGCATGCACCGGCCCTAAACCCATTTGCACCGGACTTAACGCCGCCCATTGGGTATCAACAATTCGGCCAATCACCGGCAATTTGTACTTTTTAACGGCATCAGCACTGGCTAAAATCAACAAACAAGCGCCGTCGGTAATTTGTGAACTATTACCTGCGGTGACCATACCAAATTTTTTATCAAAAACAGGTTTTAATTTACCCAATTTTTCAACCGAACTGTCCGGACGCAATCCATCATCAACAGTGTAGATCTTGCCTTTGTTGTCAATAACAGGAACAACTTCGCCCATACGACCTTCTTCATAAGCCTGTTTTAAACGTTGATGACTTTGGACTGAAAATTCATCCATTTGAGTACGAGTCAACTTAAAATCATAAGCAAGCCCTTCTACCGTTTGTCCCATGTTCATACCAATGATGGGATCGGTTAATCCTCGCAATAAAGCAATCACCGGAATAAGAAAGGAAGCACGAAATTGTGCAAGTGTTGCAAATCGTTGTTGATACCCTTTCGCCGTACTCCAAGATCCAAGCCAAGAAGCCATTTTTTGGCTAAACAAAACTGGCGCATGACTCATGGCTTCCGTGCCTCCAGCTAAAACCAACTCACTGCGTCCCGCTGCAATATCCATAGCAGCATTATCAATGGCCTGCATTCCTGAGGCGCAATTTCGCATCACGGTAAACGCTGGAACTTGATTTCCGCATCCCAAACGTAATGCAACAATTCGTGCAATATTGGCTTCGTCAGGACCAGGCATCGCGGATCCAATAATGACTTCATCTAAATCATCAGGAGAAAAAGATTGGCGGTTCAGTAAAGTTCTACCAGCAGCAACGGCTAAATCTGAACTGGAAAAAGGACCGATGTCTTTCGCCTTAAGAAAGGGGGTACGGCAACCATCAACCACATAGACAAATCGTCCCTGTGTACCTAAGTTTTTTTTCATGACGTAGCTTGCTCCTTCAAAATAGTGATCGTTATTAAGATCAAAATACAGGTTGAATATAATGCCTTCTCTGCAGGAAGTTATCAATGAGTAGCTTCGAATCGGGGTATCATAAGATGATAGTGCTATGTATCAATAAAATCTCTCCTCCTGACATAATAAGAAGGAGAGTAGTAACAAAACGTATTGAATTAAATTATTGCAACTAACTGCTCAGGTGGTGTGTACTTTGGAGGTTGGTCACTGCTATCCGCATTAACTTGCCCTAATATTTCCGCTCCAGCTATCGCTAACTGAGGATTGGCATGAGAAAAAAACTCATTAATTCGACTGCCCAATTTTTTTGCTTCATAAATAGGTCGATAAAGCGAATTATTCGCGACTAAGACATCAAACCCCACGGCTGTACTCACAGCAGCAAGAAGATTTAAACTACCCGCAAAAGTAAAGAGACAACACAGCATCGCTGTCATAACAACAAAAAGAAGTCCAATAATAATTCCACTCACGATTGTCTTAGTTCTCGGATAAAAATGGGAGTCACGAGCCTCTTTGGCAAAAGTTTCAAGATTCAATAAAAAAGCATTGGGTGTTTGTTGAACATTAAGATTAGATAGGGCGACAGCAGCTCGCAAAGGATGATTTGATGTTGAAACTAAATGTTGAACAGGAAGAAAATTGACTTCTTCAATTAATGCTTCCTGATACTCTTGGAGCATCAACTTAAACTCATTAAAATTAAGGCCTTGCGCTATCACGTGTTGCCGTAACGCTGAATGAGGATTCAATAAAATATGATTAAAAATTTGCTTGATTTCTACTATACAGTCATGACGCGTTAATAACTCAACTGAAGTCTTCGCAACCATCTGTTTTTCGAATTTTTTAAACATGAACCTCTCCTTATTGGTATTAAACACATTGTGTATTTCTTCTAAACCGCATCAACGCATAATCTGCTCGCAACATGGCTTCGTTCATGGCCTGTGTCGGGGTTTTAATACCGGCAAAAATAGCCTCCATCGCCTCATCATTAATAGTCCGTAAAAAATTAAGCGGGCCACGCTCCGTTGTTATAAGGGGATAGCGAGAGTTCGTGGCTAAATCTTGCTTGGCAATCTGTAATGTAGGATGTTGACTGTCCGCTTGAATCAATCCATAACGTCCACTCACGCCTAAAGGAATATACCCCGTGTTTTCATACCATTGTTGTTGAATTAAGGGCTGCATTAAATAAGCATAAAACTCGGCAATTCCCGCATAAACGGCGTTAGATCGTCCACTGATCGCCCACAATGCCGCGCCTCCGATAACATTAGGATACCGATGGCCGCTAATAGATTGATCTAAAGGTAAGGCTGCCACCCCCACATGAAATTTGACGATCTCCGAAAGACTATTATAAGCGCCTGATGATTGACTAAATAAAACACAGCGTCCGCTTGTAAAAAGTACGGTGGCATCGCTGGTACGCCCACCGTATTCAAAATAATGTTGAGTTTGCCAACGTTTTAGTCGGGTAAGATGACGGACAAAGTCAGGCTGGTTGAAATTAGCTTGATGGGTACGTGGATTAATCAGCGACAATCCATGCAAAGCAGCAAATGATTCTATTTGAATCCACGCCGGAAAAGCTGTGGTATAAACGCAAGCACTACCTGCTTTTTGTAACTTAGCGGCCAATAACTCAAACGCATCCCACGTTGTTGGAAAATTGTCTTGATTATAACCAACTTGAGCTAATAAATCGGCATTGTAATAAATAACAGGTACCGACGTATTCAACGGCAGTGCTTGTAATTGACCTGATTCACTGTAAAAATTTCGCACGGCAGGAAAAAAGCTGTCCTTAGGTAAAGATTGACCTTGTTCCCGCAATAATTCTTCGGCAGGTTTGATGATGCCCGAAGGTGTTAACATCGAAGCAGTGCCTACTTCAAAAACTTGAACTAAATCCGGTGATTGCTTAGCCTGAAATGCCGCAGCAAAGCTTGTTAAAGAACTGATGTAGTCACCCTTGTAAATCGCTTTAATCACATACTTCGTTTGCTTATGATTAAAATCATTGATCAAGTTCGTTAATTGAGCACCCAGCTGGCCAGAAAAAGAGTGCCATAACCTAATTTCGGTAGGTTTTGCACTTAATGAGCAAGATAATAATAAACTTAAAAAAAACAGTATGGACCGCTTCATGATAGTAAATCGGGGTAGTCACTAAATAAAGCATCAACACCTAAATCAATCAATTTCTTAGCCTGTCGTTGACGGTTCACGGTGTACGCAAAAACAAGAAATCCTTTTTCTTTGATCGAGCGAACTCGTTCTGGCGTAATAATTTTTCGATTTAAATTGATGGAATAACAAGAAAGATCATGGGCAAGATCACTCCAATGATCATTCCAAGCATGCAGTAACAAACCGAGCGGCATTTCTGGAGCTAAAGTACGGCATAACAGCAAAGCGTCCAAATCAAAGCTCGATATAAGTAGCATGGATTGCTCATTAGACCAATATCGATTGATGCACGATAAGACGGCCACCGTGGTTTGTTCTGCAGTACCTGGATAAGGTTTTATCTCAATATTAGCATGAACGTTAGAAAAATTAAGCCATTTAAGAACGTCCGACAAATGAGGAATCTTTTCTCCAAGGAAGCGGCTGGAAAACCATTTGCCCGCATCAAGCGATTCGAGATAACTGGCATTCACTAAACCAACATCACCTCGACCATTTGTAGTCCTTTTAAGCGATTCATCGTGAATGACAAAGGGCTCTCCATCTGCACTCAACATCACGTCAAACTCAATATGACGACAACCCAATGATAGCGCTGTGTTAAACGCTGCAAATGTATTTTCAGGAGCATAAGCGGCAGCGCCACGATGTCCGATAATCTTATTGATGGGTAAAGTAAACTGCATGACGAAGGAAATCCTTTCTAAAACAAATTAAAGTCAAATAAATGATTCTTAACTGCCATTTCAAGAATCTGGACTATCCTAGTCAAAATCTAAAAAATAATAAAGCTATTTGTTGAGCATTGATTTCAAGTCAGAATCAGTCTATAACTTGTGGGCAAATTTTATTGGGAGTTTTATCAATGCCGCATTCAATTAAAAAAAATAATGAACCCGATGCAGTAAATCAGGATGATTTTCTTGACTATGCCCTTAGCCATGGCTTTGGTGAAGTTCATTTTAAAGTCGACCCGGCAACGGGCATGAAAGCCATTATTGCCATTCATAACACTAAATTAGGCCCTGCTTTAGGTGGGTGCCGTTTCATTGAATACACCTCAACCGCCGATGCTATTCATGATGCCATGCGTCTAGCTCGTGGGATGAGTTACAAAGCAGCTTCCGTCAATCTTCCTCTTGGTGGTGGAAAATCAGTCATTATCAAACCCAAGGGAGCTTATGACCGAGCGGCTTATTTGCACGCTTTTGGACGGTTCGTTAATGATTTAGGTGGGCGATATATCACAGCTCTAGACAGTGGGACCGAATTAAGCGACATGGACATTATCGCTCAACATACGCCCTATGTCGCCAGTCTATCAAGTTATAATGGCGATCCATCACCCTATACCGCCAAGGGAATATTCCGAGGCATCGAAGCTTCTGTTGAGTTTAAATTAGGCAAAACCAACCTAAAAGGTCTGCACATTGCCATTCAAGGGTTAGGTCACGTGGGCTATTTACTGGCCTCTTTGCTGCATGAGCAGGGCGTTAAACTGACGGTCTCTGATATTAACGCGGCACGAACCGACCTTGCTCACAAAGAATTTGGTGCAACCGTAGTTCCTACAGCCTTAATTCACAAAACACCTTGCGATGTATTCTCGCCTTGTGCTTTGGGTGGAATCATTAATGATACAACTATCCATGAACTACAAACCACGATTGTTGCAGGTGCTGCCAATAATCAATTAGCCCATACTTATCACGGCCAACTACTCCATGATAAAGGGATCCTCTATGCACCCGACTACGTCATTAATGCCGGAGGCTTGATTTTTGCAGCGGGTAAATATTTAAAAACCTCCGAATCCTTAGTCTCTGAACAAATTGATGGTATCACAGCAATCCTCTTAGAAATATTTACACAATCTCAACAAGAAAATCGCCCAACGAGTGACATTGCCGATCGTTTGGCACAAGAGAAACTCAAATGAAGCAGTTGAACATCACAGAAGCTTTGCATGAGTATATTCTCAACGTTTCTTTACGAGAGCCGCCCTTTTTAAAGGCTCTTCGCGAGGAAACTGCAAAGCTTCCCTTGGCGAATATGCAAATTGCGCCTGAACAAGGTCAATTTATGCAATTTTTATTACAACTCATCAACGCCAAGAAAGTGCTTGAATTGGGAACTTTCACCGGGTATAGCGCTCTTGCCATGGCCATGGCTTTGCCAAATGATGGCGAATTAATTACCTGCGATCTCAATCCAACATGGAGTCCTATTGCCCTTGATTTCTGGCAAAAAGCAGGATTTGCGCATAAAATAAAACAACGTCTTGGGCCAGCCCTTGAAAGCCTGCACGCGTTGTTAAACGACGGCTATCAGCATCAGTTTGATTTCATTTTTATTGATGCTGATAAAACAAATTTATTACGTTATTACGAGTTAGCTTTAAAATTAATAAGCGCCAAGGGTCTAATTGCTATTGATAATACCCTCTGGGGGGGGAAAGTAGTTGAGGAAGCGGATGCCAATGCACAAACTCGTGAAATTCGTAAACTTAATGAATTTTTAAAACATGATTCCCGCGTTGATATCAGCTTATTGGCCATTGCAGACGGATTATTTTTGGTTAAACCTAAAAGGAATTTAAATGATGAAGGAATTGACTGCGTCAAGTAACCACATTAACGACAATCCATGCGGCTTAGATGGTTTTGCTTTTATTGAGTTTGCAGGACCAGATAAGTCACTTTTTCACAGCCTGTTTTCCATGATGGGTTTTCAAATAACGGGTACTCACCAAACTGAGGATATTACATCTTATCAACAAGGTGACATTCAATTTATTGTCAATGCAATGCCCGCCTCTCAAGCTGCGGAACATAGTAAACGACATGGTTCTGGCGCATGTGCCATGGGATTTCGCGTTCATGATGCAAAAAAAGCCTATGACTTCGCCATAGCGCACGGCGCAACCCCGTTTCAAGACAACCAACAAGGATCACATCATCTGCTCGGCATTAATGCCATTGGCGGTAGCGTCATTTATTTCGTTGATAAGCACCATCAACCTTTTGCGGGACAATGGAACGAGACACAACCAAGCATGCAAGGTCCTACGAATGCAGGATTGGTCACCATTGATCATCTTACCCACAATGTCCACCGTGGTAATATGGACAAATGGGCTGATTTTTATGCTTCAATTTTTAACTTCAAACAAATACGTTACTTTGATATTAAAGGAAAAATGACCGGCCTTATCAGCCGCGCTTTGGGCAGCCCTTGCGGAAAAATAAAAATACCTCTTAACGAATCCAAAGATGATCGTTCGCAAATTGAAGAATTTTTACATGAGTTTCATGGCGAAGGAATACAACACATTGCCCTAGCAACGCATCATATTTACGACTGCGTTCATCAATTACACGACAATGGCATGAAGTTTCTTGATGTTCCTGATGCTTACTATGACATGATCAACGATCGGCTTCCATGGCATCAAGAACCCTTGCTGCAATTACAACAAGAGCGTATTCTCATTGATGGAGATCGTGATCCTAAATCAGGATTATTACTCCAAATTTTCACTGAAAATGTGTTTGGTCCCGTTTTTTTTGAAATTATTCAGCGCAAAGGCAATGATGGTTTTGGCGAAGGGAACTTTCAGGCTTTATTTGAAGCGATTGAGCGCGATCAGGTTCGTCGCGGTACCCTTTAATGCGTCGGTCAACATTCCCCTAAACACCGAAGAAGGATCTTATGAAACTCTATGACTATTATCGCTCAACTGCAAGCTACCGTGTTCGTATTGCTTTAAATTTAAAACAAATTAGTTATACAAAAATTGAAATTCATTTAGTGAACCAAGGTGGAGAACAACACCATTCCGATTACCTTAAGCTCAATCCACAAGGCCTTGTTCCAACGCTCGATGAAAATGGTCATATCATTGGGCAATCACTGGCCATTATCGAATACCTTGAAGAACTTCATCCTACGCCGCCTTTGCTTCCAAAGACACCATTAGCACGAGCCCGTGTGCGACAACTTGCATTACTTCTTGCGAGTGATGTGCACCCGCTTAATAATCTAAGGGTAACAAATCGTCTCCGCTCACAGTTTTCCGCGGATGATGAACAAGTGCAAGATTGGTATTTTCATTGGCTAAAGCTTGGTTTTGATGCTTTTGAAGCTCAATTACGCACAATTCCTCATAAAGAAGCTGTTTGTTACGGAGACGAAGTAAGCATGGCTGATCTTTGTTTAATTCCGCAAGTATTCAATGCGCACCGTTTTGGCTTTTCCATGGAGGACTACCCTCTCATCAACGCCATTAATGCGCATTGCCTGACATTACCTGCGTTTATTGACGCAAGGCCATCTTAATCGCAAGCATTAATTAAGCATAAAATACTTGGACCATATAAAATCCATGGGCGATTAATACTAATCCAATAAAACCCATGAACAAGGCCATCAAATAATACATCCAACAACAGGAGTACATTTTTTTAGTGTAGTTCACCATGCACTCAGGAAAAGCTAACCAAAGCAATGATTTCACTAAGACGCCCCAAGCAATGAGGGTGATTAACCCTTCAAAATTCCACATCCAAACATGATGAATCAGCGTTAAAGTAAGACCAAACATCAGGCCTAAACTCGCGACCACCATGACCGAACCACTCGCCGGATTGATATTCATAATTAATCCGCGATAATAGCTGCCCCGGCACATCATAATGACTGACATCATTAAAAAATAAAGACCCATTGCTCTCGCTAAGAATAAAACATGAAATGACACGTTCATGACAAATCTCCTTCAATTTTAAGTCCACACTGACAGTATAGACTTAATTTTGAACTAAGCGGTCTAAAACCAGGCTTTTTTGATCGAAACACTCGACATCATGCCTTCTCGATTTTGTTGTAAAATTGTCCACTCCGCCTTGCACCGCTGTAAATGCCCAAATAGTATCGTACGATCTAAACACTGATAATGAACCAGCGATCCATCCAGCATCTCATCTTTATCCGTGGATAAACAATGTTCTCCCGACAGTAATTCAACAGCCCACGGATAAGCATGAGATACATCGAGCTTTTCTTGGTGGTTGCTTTGCAATTCAGTCGACGCGCTCAACAAAACGGCATCCGCAAGCCAAGGTGACTGTAAACAGATGACGTTGTTTTTATCACCAATCGACTTTAAAAAACAAGGATCATAAGTTACGCCATGAGCAACGCAGCGCCAGGCGTCTTCACGAACGATTCGTTTTGATTGTTGCGAACAACTCCCCTGCGTTTGAGCAATAATTTTAGGAACTACTTGATCAACAACTGCCCCAAAAGGTCGATAAAGTTTGATCTGAGTGGGACTTCCAAAGGAAATGAATGGATAAGCACATAACAAAAATAGTAAGATACGACACAAGATAACATCCCCCTAATTTAATATTAAATCGAAGAGTAATATCATGACAGAAGTCTACACCATCAACCAATGTTTAAAGAGTGAAATTAATTTGGGAAAAAATGTGACGGTCAATGGCTGGGTTAAAACTCGCCGTGACTCAAAAGCTGGCATCTCCTTTGTCAGCTTACATGATGGCTCATGTTTTTCGCCTATACAACTTGTCGTTCCTGAAGAACTAACAAATTACCAAGACGACGTACTTAAACTCACCGCGGGCTGCGCCATAAGCGCCACAGGAAAACTCGTAGCTTCTCAAGGACAAAATCAAGACGCTGAAATTCAAGTTGAATCGCTCACGGTAGTTGGTTGGGTTGAAAATCCTGAGTCTTACCCTATTTCGGCCAAACGGCATACCCTTGAGTATTTACGAGACGTTGCTCATTTACGCCCACGAACCAATACGTTGAGCGCTGTAACTCGCGTTCGTCACTGTCTTGCTCAAGCCATCCATCGATTTTTTCATGAACGTGGTTTTTACTGGATTCATACGCCGATCATCACCTCAAGTGATTGCGAAGGTGCCGGTGAATTATTTCGAGTCAGCACCCTTGATTTACTGAACATGCCAAAAACACCTGACGGCAAAGTTGATTTTTCTCAAGACTTTTTTGGACGTGAAACATTTCTAACGGTCTCAGGACAACTCAATCTTGAGAGCTATTGCTTAGCTATGTCCAAAGTCTATACCTTTGGTCCAACGTTTCGAGCAGAAAATTCCAATACCAGCCGGCATTTAGCTGAATTTTGGATGATAGAACCTGAAATTGCCTTCGCCCACTTAAGCGATGTCATTACTCTCAGCCAAGACATGTTGCGCTTTGTGTTAAAAACAGTCTTAGATGAGCGTGGAGACGATATGGCCTTCTTCAATCAATTTGTTGATCCAGGCTGTATTGCTCGTCTTGAACACATCATTGCATCCCCTTTTGAGGTCATGTCATATACGGAGGCCGTGGATGCTCTCAGCAAAGCAGATAAACAATTTGCATTTCCAGTCAGTTGGGGACTTGATTTACAATCAGAGCACGAGCGCTATTTGGCTGAAGAACTGTGTAAAAAACCAGTCATCATTACGAATTATCCGCAGGAAATCAAAGGATTTTACATGCGTTTAAATGATGATGGCCGCACCGTTGCTGCGATGGACGTACTCGCTCCTGGAATTGGTGAAATCATAGGCGGTAGTGAACGCGAAGACCGGCTCGATATTCTTGACCAACGTATGGATGCTGTTCACTTAAACAAAGAAACTTATCAATGGTATCGCGATTTACGCCGTTATGGCGGTGTACCTCATGCAGGCTTTGGCTTGGGCTTTGAGCGTTTAATCAGCTATGTAACAGGTGTTAACAACGTACGCGATGTGATCCCATTTCCGCGTACACCAGGACATGCAGGGTATTAAGGTGTTGCCATACGTCAATAGGACAAGATCAGGAACTGCCATCCTTTTCTAAAGTTTTAGACTCTCAGTAGAGGCTGCTTGTTCGAGCAGCCTCTTTTGTGGTGATTTGCTTCAATAAACAAGGGATCTCATATAAGTTTCAATCGTAACTTGGAGGGGGATAGATTATTTGGAAACAAGAATTCCATCTTGTACAGTCAAGACTCTATCCATGGAAGCTGCCAAACGTTCATCATGAGTGACCACGACTAAAGCGGTCTTTAACTGCTGATTTAATTCCAACATCAAATTAAATACTTTGCTTGCTGTTCCTTGATCCAAATTTCCCGTAGGTTCATCTGCTAAAACACACTGCGGCTTATGAACTAACGCTCGTGCAATGGCGACTCGCTGACGTTCTCCGCCCGAAAGTTCAGAAGGTTTATGAGTGGTCCGATTACCCAAACCCACATCTTCTAAGATCGCCAAGGCAAGAGCACGCGCCTCAGCAATTGTTTTTTTGGCTAATAACAACGGCATCGCCACATTTTCAAGGGCGGTAAACTCCGGTAATAAATAATGAAACTGATAAATAAACCCTAAGTAACGATTTCGTAATTGGCAGCGTTTTTTTTCGGAAATCAACTGCCAGTCAATACCTTGCAACATCACCTTACCTGCTGTTGGTTTATCCAAGCCACCAAGAAGGTGCAATAAGGTGCTTTTTCCAGAGCCGGAGGGCCCAATAATGGCAACACGCTCACCGGAATAAATGCTTAAATCAGCTTGCTTTAAAACGTGCACCGATGAAGTACCATCATGGTATATTTTGCTTACACCCGTACCACTAATCAGAAGCTCAGAAATAACTTTAGAATTATTCATAATGCAAAGCCTCCGCAATAACGGTTCTTGATGCTCGCCAAGCGGGATAAATTGTCGCCAACAAACTCATTCCTAGAGCCATTACGCAAACCTGAACCAAATCCACCCACAAAATTTTAGATGGTAAATAATCAACAAAATAAATGCTAGAAGAGAGGACCTGTATATTAAAAAATGACTGCAAATGATTCACAATCGAGGTGGCATTGCTTGCCAATACGATCCCACCAACCAAGCCCAACAAAATCCCGACGACACCCACCATAAGTCCTTGCACTATAAATACACGTAAAATCATGCCGGGAGTTGCGCCCACAGTACGTAAAATTGCAATTTCGGCCTGTTTATCATTCACTAACATGACAAGTGATGACACCAGATTAAATGCCGCAACCGCGATGATCAGGAGTAAAATTAAAAACATCATCTTTTTTTCAAGTTTAACGGCCTGAAAAAACTCACCGAATTGCTGTGTCCAATTACCCACTTGATAATGATCACCCAATTGATAAGACATTTTTTGAGCTATTTCAGGTGCTTGGTAGACATTGGCTATTTTCATTTTCAAGCCATTTACATGATCACCCAATTGAAATAATTTCTGCGCATCATGCAGGTTCATAAAAGCAAGTTTAGTATCAAAATTAAATCCCGTCCCCGCAGAAAAAACGCCAACAACCGTAAATCGTTTAAATCGTGGGATCATCCCTGCAGGTGTTACTGTTGCCTGCGGAATCATAATAGTGACTTTATCACCAACTAAAACACCTAAGTTTTCAGCGATACCTTTACCTAAAATTAAACCAAAATTCTTCAAATTCGCCATATCGCCAAGAAGCAATTTATTTTGTAAATGATTCACTTTTTGTTCTTTTTGCGGATCAATACCCGTCAAAATAATAGGGAGCACTTGGCCATCTTGCGTCAACAAACCCTGACCTCCCACGTAAGGAGCCACTGCCGTGACCCCAGGAAAATGAGCTAATTGAGCTTCGAGCGCTTGCCAGTGTTGCAGCTGACCGTCATCACCGGTGACCGTGATTTCAGGGGCCATGCCAAAAAAACGCTTATGTATTTCATCATCAAAACCATTCATAACGGATAATACCGTAATCAAGACCATCACCCCAAGACCAATACCTAACATGGAAGTCAACGAGATAAATGATACAAAATGATTTTTTTTCTTGGCTCGAGTGTAACGTAGCCCAAGATAACATGCGAAAGGCTTAAACATAATTTGGTCCCAAAATGTCCTACCACTCTTTAATCAGTTTTAATGAATATTTGAGTGTAATACAACCAACCGCGTTTATCACGTACAATCCCAACACCTGTTAAATTATAATGACCTAAAATATTACGACGATGACCCGAACTTGTTAACCATAACGCCACAACGTCACGTGGACTCTTATTCGGTGGAAACCACGCCACATTTTCAGAGCCACCATTGCAATGTTTGATTTTGCCATAAATGTGTTTAATGCGCGTACCAAAATAAAGATGCCCAAAAGGAATGTGTTTTTTTTCCATATCAAGACTATGAATTTTAGCTTCACGAGCAAGAATAGGGTTCTCTTTTAAAGGACGTAGGCCTCGCTTTGCTCGGTATTCATTTACAGCGACAACGACGGTGTGCTCCATGGCTTGTTCACTGGACGAATGCACAAGTGACGTTGCGACTGCAACTGACGTTAAAAGGCTTAATTGTAAAAAAATTCCCACAAAAACGTGTCGTTTCATATTATAAATACCATGTTTCATTATTTTTCTCATTGAATAGCTGCTATGTCTATCGTTTTAATTGCATAATCAATCAACTTTCCTTGACGATTCACCGTTAAGTTAATTGACTCACCCACATTCACTTGCTCCAAAACATTATAAAAATCATCATATGTATTAATGGAATGACCATTCACCGACGTTAGCACATCACCTGCATGTACCCTTCCCCAATGGTCACGTGTTATACCTTTAAGTCCTGCTCGTGCCGCGGGCGTGTGTGGTAAAATGGTTGCAATTAACACCCCTTTTTTAATACCTTGACGACGCGCAAGATCCGGCGAGGCTTGCTGAATACCAATACCCGCCAATCGAACTCGTCCGTGTTGAATTAATTGAGGTACGATATTTTGGATGTCATCAGCAGGTACTGCAAAACCAATACCTGCAGAGGATCCAGAGTTTGAAAAAATGGCCGTATTTAAACCGACTAAACGACCATGACTATCTAACAAAGGACCACCGGAATTCCCAGGATTAATCGCTGCGTCCGTTTGAATCATATGACGAATGCTCACGCCACCAACACCAGGAACCTGACGATTTAGCGCAGAAATCACCCCAACCGTGAGACTGTGATCTAGACCAAAAGGATTGCCAATAGCTATCGCTTTTTGCCCAACAATTAAATCACGAGTTTGGACAAGCTCAAATAAAGGTAATAATTTAATGGCCTTTAAGGCCTTCTGTGATTTAATTTGCAATACAGCAAGATCTTTTCGTGGCTCTGATGACACCACGGATGCCGGCACCGTCATTGTACCGAGGGTGATTGTCAAGGCATCAGCACCTTTAATAACATGGAAATTAGTGACAATGTGGCCTTGATGATCCCAAATAATTCCTGAGCCTGTCCCTGATGACACTAATCGACGTTGACCAACCTGATTCTTCACCTTCATTGTTGCCAAACGATGTACATACACGACGTTAGGGGCACTGCTTTGAAAAACTTCAACCGTATTTTTTTCATCGGGAAACAATTCATCATCTTTGAAAGCTTTAACAGAAAAGCTCAGAACAATGAATGTCACAAGAAGAAGATGTTTAAACAATCTAGAACCCATATGGACCCCCTACAGATGACGAAAAACTCGCCACAGCCAATCAAGAAAGATCAAAAAAAGATCAATTATCGCAATTTATTGCAACTTGATCAATAAAAAAACTTTTCTTGAGTGGGGGAAGGTCAATCGAAATGACACTCATCTCGACTCACCTCATCAATGTTTTAGATGGAAAAATCAGATTTAAAACTAACGCGCGTTTCTTCTTTTTGAGTCATACTTGACTCGTGAGCCTTAATATCTTCATCGCCAGAATGATTCACAGAGGCTTTTGATGATTGGTCTAACTTTTTAAAAGGGACCGCCTTTGTTGAGCTTTGGTTTTTATTGACCTCCATTTGAAATTTTAATATTTCATGACGATCTTGAAGTTCATTTCTTGCTTGCTCAGGATCAATATTGGAAGATATTTTAAACAAACCCATCAAATAATAAATTGGCGCCATCAACGCCGCCCTGAAAGTACTTGTGCTAGCGTCAATTGTTTTTGTCGCAACCATCTCACTGTCGTCAGTATGACGTAAAAACACTTTTTCAAGCATGCTGGAATGATGTTCATAAAGCGCGTCTAAATGATCATTACGACTTTTTTCTTGCTCATAAATATGTTTAAGCAGTTCTTTGTGGTCATCCCATAATAAAGCACGGCGCTTCTGAAACTGCTCTAATTCACCTTCATAAAACGTCAACTCACTGTTTATTTCTTCTTTCAATCGGTCACAAATCGCTTTACGCTCCATCCCCGACTCACCCACGACAATAGCGGATGACTCTCGAAGTATCGCTTCAGCATAACGCTGAATAATCTCCGATTTCTTTTTTAAGAGATCGTCGATACGCTCATCAATGTACTGAATGGACTCTTTATTAGTACCAAGCACCTGATAATGCGTATCATAACGTTTATAATCCAGCATCTCATAACGCATTTTCTCCAAAATCTGCGTTTCTTGCTGCAGCGCCCTTTGTTGTGCCGCGTCATTTAATCTTTTTTCACGACTAAGCAACAGCTGCCTAATGAAAGAAGCTAAAACTCCAACTACACCGAACACGCCAGCACAAACTAAAGCCATGGTTATAGGTTCCATAACATCCCCCTTTTGCCATCCATTTTATAAGTAGAGATTGACCAACTGAGTATGAATATCAACAGAAAAATAACGACAAAATGATTCGTAAGAGTCGACATAGGGCCATTGTTCCCCTCGTTCACACATACGAAGCATTTCAGCTTCATAAATAATAGGGTAATACTGACGAAGAAATAATTTGATATCCGCTAATTCATTGAATTTTTTAACAATGACCGTCGCATTTTCAGCTAAATCGGCTAAATTCACCTTTTCTAAGACACCCATTAATTCGCTATCATCTTGAACCACGGATTTGATCCATTTCAACAAAATAGAACGTGGTTTAATGCGAAGTAATTGCTGTCCTTCTCTAAAATCACTTTCCAACAGAACAATGTGCGAATGCAATTCAAATTTAAAACAGCACAAGAAATCGAGGAAACTCCCTTCAATTTCATTACGAGCATCTTCACCTAACCAGCGACAAATTTCATGACGAAACATCGTCGGAAAATGACGCTCAATTTCATTTAATGTTTCTTCATCATTCGCTTGATTTCGAATAACATACGCGGTACTATTTGTCTGTAGCAACTTGAGGTCGGGTAAATCAACTTCAGGTAATTGAGAGGCGAGAAAAGATAAAAATACGGCGGTTGGTTTTAAGACGATAATTTCCCACTGACTTGGTTTCATGACATTCTCCTTTATTCGACGTGTATTGTTTTATCTTTGCTTACAATACAATTTCGATGTCTTTTTATTTGTTAATTCCTTTTGTACCAATTAGGTTCCCTTTTTTTTAGGGAAGACTATTAGGTTAACTCAAAAAAAACTCAAATTGCAAGTCTTTTTTTTCAATGTTGGCAAAAATAACTCAATTTGACTCAAGAAAAACTGTGGTAACTCGATGTTTTTGCTAGAAAATGTTTTTTTAGTTTGCTATTTACTCAAGACAAAAAAAAGTTGTACAAATCAAAAATCACAGAACAAAATGCATGAAAATCACCCTTCGTTACAAATAAAATAGCAATGTTTTTGACCTCAAAATACAATCACCATGTTTTAATCTTGATCCTGTTTCTCTAGGGCAATGATATGGACTCTTACTTGCAAAAACGGATGAGTCCATATACGTATTTACAATTCATCCCCACCGCCTACGTACCGCGGCCCAGGAGATGGTGAGGATGAATTGTAAACATGCCCTACTATGACCTATTCCTTTGAGGCATTCAGCATCCATCGAGCTTTTTCATGCGCTGAGATTCTCTCAGCCAATAAGGACACCGTACCCTCATCCTGATGCTGTTGTGCAAAATGCAGAGCCTGATTTAAATCCTGAACTAACATACCATGATCATCAGCCAACTCAAGCACCATTTCATTGCTTGATCGCGCCGAATTACCCTCTTTAATTCGTTTTAATTGCTCAAACTCTTTAAATGTGGCAGGTGCTTTATGACCCTTCATTAAAATTCGTTCAGCAACTTGATCAACTGCGTTGGCTAAATCATGATATTGTTCATCAAACAACTCATGCAACGTTTTAAACTGAGGACCTTTCACATGCCAATGGTAGTTTTGAGTTTTTAAAGAAAGCGCGTAGGTGTCCGCCAAGATCAATGCTAATTTTCTAACTATTTCAGCCATCACAACCCCTTATTTATTGTCATAACTTAAGCATAGCTGAAATTATTTTTTTTTAAAATCAATTACATTAATTAAAGTAATTGATAAAATTGATGGTCAAGCCACCCAATAACGTTGACGCCATTTTCATGAAAAATCAATTACTTTACACCCTTGAACCCTATGTGCCAGAAACTCTCACACCCAAAGCACAACAACAAGCCCTCAGAGCACTCGAGCATGGCCAGGTTCTTTTTTTCCCCACGTTAACTTTCAACTCCAGCATTCTTGATGAGAAGAAAATATGGTCGGAAAACTTGCTGGATAAAAGCCATAAAAATGTTAGCTATCATTATCTCACACAACAATTGGGCCAATTAAAAAAACCGCAACCCGAGATTGAAATCATTCGTTTATTATCTTTACTTATGCATCACTACGCAGAATTTGCAAAAAATTTGCTTGATCAAGTGATCCCCTCCTACAGTGAATCTTTAGTTTGGGGCCGAACTAGCTTTAGACCAAGTCCAATTACACAGCAAGCAAAATCTGTACGAAAAGATGACACTCGATTACACATTGACTCATTTTCAGCATCACCCGTGTATGGTCAACGAATTTTGCGTGTGTTTACTAATATTAATCCTTATGGAGAGCCTCGCGTTTGGCATTTAGGAGAACCTTTTGATGCTGTTTTAAAACGCTATGCGAAAAATATTCCCAATTACAACTACCTAGTTGCACTATTTTTAAAATTAATAAAAACCACTAAAACACGACGATCACCTTATGATCACTACCAAATATACCTTCACGATCGTATGAAACGGGATAATCACTATCAGCAAACCGTTCAAAAAGAACGAATTGATTTTCCTGCAAATAGCACTTGGATCGTCTTTACAGATCAAACCTCACATGCTGCCTTAGCAGGCCAATTTCTTTTAGAACAAACGTTTTATTTACCCGTGTCTGCAATGACTCACCCTGAATTGTCGCCATTAAAACAATGGGAGAAAATAAAAAATCGTGTTTTTCCTTGCAGATAAAGCATATTGTCAAAAAATGCACGCAATGTATCACTACGTTATTGACAAATAGACCAAACTTCGGCATGATGATATTTTTGTTTAGATGTAATGAAAGGGGTTTTTTTAAGTGGCAAATATTAAATCAGCGATCAAACGAGCTCGTCAAAATGTTCAGCGCCGTCAGCATAATGCAAGCGCCCGCTCCATGTATCGCACCTTCGTAAAAAATGTTATTAAAGCTGTTGAATCTGGAAATAAAGAAGCAGCTCGAAGTGCTTATGAAAGAGCGCAGCCCGTGATTGATAAAGCTGCAGGCAATGGTTTGATTCATAAAAATAAAGCATCTCGAATCAAAAGCAGACTCAGTGCTCACATTAAAGCCATGGCATCCTAATTTAAGTTTTCATTCCACAATGCTCTAACGTAACATCCCTAACCGATTTTTCGGTTCGGGATGTTAGCGCTAATTTTAAAAAACTACTTATATCGTCTAAGCTTAACTTAAATTTTCAACAACCCACTGTGCTGGAGCGTAGTGAGGGAATTGATTAACAAGACGATTTAATATTGTTCGTGAAGATAACTCATCGCCACGATTCCACTCACTTAATGCATCTAAGTACATCAAATCGGCGGCTCGACCTTCCACTAATGGCACAGGATTAATTGCGACCGGCTCAATAAAACTAAAGCCTTGTTTTTGCTGTGCGCTCATCCAAAGAAGCCTCGTATTCGCTTGGTTGCTGCCATTGCCACTTGCTAAAATCAACAAGCGCTTGCCTTCATCGGGTTGTCGTTGCCCAAGACTACCGTCATAATAAAACATCGCTAACTGATACTGTGCATAAGCGTTGTTTTCAGTGGCCAAGGATTGATATAATTCCGCCGCATGTGTGAGATCTTTAGAAACACCTAAACCATATTGATACATTCGCGCTAAAGCAAGTATCGCTTTCTCATCACCTAAATCAGCAGCACGTTGATAAAAATTGACTGCCTTTGCAAAATCAAGCGTCATGCCAACACCTGTTTCAGACAACAAACCAAGTTGATAATTAGCCTCGCGATTACCAAGTTCCGCCGCTTTTTTATACCAAGCCAAGGCTTTTTGTTCGTCAGGTTGACCGTTAATGCCTTTAAAATATAAACCACCTAATTGTGTCATCGCAGGACTATAGCCTTGTTCGGCCGCTGATTGATATAAACTTTCAGCTTTAAATTGATCCACCGGCTGTCCTTTACCCAACTCATAAATTAAGCCAAGGTTATATTGACCTATCGCATCCCCACGATTGGCAGCTATTTTATAATTATCCCAAGCTTGTCCATAATTATCATCAACCGTATCAAAAACAAACCCTAGCGCTACTGCGGCCGGATTATAACTTTTTTGGGAAAGACTGTACCATTTCTTCGCCTCGGTATAATCAGGGACAGAGCCCACTTTTCCCAATTGATACATTGAGCCCAAAAGGTACTGAGCAATAACCTGTCCTTGTTTCGCAGATAAAGTATACCAATTCAATGCTAGCTCTGCATTGGATGGCCCACCTAAACCACGCTCATATAAAAACGCTAATTTAACTTGTGCGTTTCTATCACCTTTATCCGAAAAATGCTGATAAATATCTCGTGCTTGTTGCATTTTATCGGGATCATTCGCTTGCAATAAATAATAATCTGCCAAAAGCAAACCAGCCGTACTATTTCCTAATTTTCGTGCACTATCAAGCTCTGCAAGAAAAGGCAGGCCTTGATCCTTGTTCACAATAGCTAAATTATAATTAGCATAGGAAAAACCAGCATTCGCAGACTGCTGTAAAAAGCCTCGCCCTTTTTCAGGATCACGACTCACACCATTTCCACTAATATAATAAGTTCCCAAAATAAATTCACTGACTGGGTTTAATGAGGCCTGTTGATACCAGTAAAGCGAATCAGCCTGACTTGCGCTTACACCAAGACCTCGTTCATACATGATCCCCACCAATAATGCAGCCAAGGAATTTCCTGCCCGGGCTTGTTTTTCAGCCGTTGCAAAAGCTATTTTTTGCTTGGCTGGATCGTTATTCATGGCCTCGTAAAAAGCTGCGGGCAAAATGGCATCAGCAACACCAGATTTAGCCGCCTCTTGATATAAACGATGGACCAGTTCTGTTCTGTTGTTGCGTGCTGCAACACTTAAAACGCCGTTATTTTCTCGAGTTAAATACTGAGCCAACCGATATTGCGCTTGATCATAATGATTTGCTGACGCGAGATAAAGCATGGCAACCGCTTGCTGATGATTTTGTGCTATGACACTAACCCCTTGTGAATCATTCAAACCATGTTCATAAATATTAGCCATAGCATACTGTGCATACGCATTACCCTTGAACGCTGCATCCATCATCCAATCAATCCCTTTCTGGTAATTAATGGGATCCGTTTTTCCCTCCAAATAAATAACACCCAGGTTATATTCAGCACGAACATCTTGTTGCAATGCCGCTAACTCATAATAAATAATGGACTGTTCAATATTTTTTGCAACAACAATACCGTATTCATAGAGTTGCCCCAACTTAAACTGCGCATCAGCATCACCCAAAATTGCGCGATAATACAAATAAGTCAATGTCTGCTGAAAATTAGCCTTTTTTTGCCAACCCACCGTCAAGTCATCCAAATAATTCACAGACTCTTCTGCGTTAACAGGGTAAGTGCGGCCTGAGTCAACGGGCGATTGCCAAGGTGCAGGCTCTAAGACATAAGACTGACTATCCAAAAGTGCTTGAACTTGCTCGTCAATAGGATAAAGCGGGAAATTCCAAGCGCCTGCCTCTTGACTACTTAATGTTGAAGCTAAAAAGTCAAAATACTCATTAATAGGAATATCTTGAGGTGATGCCATAACAAATTGTGGTTGATAGAGCTCTTGTCTTGT
This sequence comes from Legionellaceae bacterium, assembly GCA_030157805.1. Classification (GTDB taxonomy): domain Bacteria; phylum Pseudomonadota; class Gammaproteobacteria; order Legionellales; family Legionellaceae; genus JAOAUB01. The sequence continues at coordinate 11,803 of JAOAUB010000064.1, read as the reverse complement.
GATGCGATGTAATTTAGGTGATGGATTATAATTGTTTTCCTTCAATGCCGTTTTATTATTCCAGGCGCTGTAAATACCACCTAAAGCGAAAATCGTGTTGGAAAAATCCTGACTTTTATCCTGGCTTAACCAAGCTGCCATCAAGTTTTCAGGTTTATCGGGATGGATTGATTTAAAAGCGATGCCCGCGTTCGCTTTTTTTTGCCATAGTTGAGCAAGCTTTTCATCCGGCGCGACAAGTTTGCCTTCTTTATAAAAACCAGCCAAGGCTAATTGTGCTTCCGTTTCATGAGCATTAGCAGCTTTGTTCATCCACGATAATGCAAGCTTTGGATCATATAACGGGTTTTTTGAGTCAGCAAAAAATTGACCCAAGGCCACTTGAGCAGGAAGACAACCCTGTTCTGCGGCATGGTTTAACAATTTTTGAGCTTTGACCAGATCACGAGTAACACCAGTACCCGCCGCATAGAGCTCGCCTAATTTATATTCCGCTTGAATGTAGCCTTGATCTGCGGCTTTATTCAACCAGATCACGCCCAATTTACGGTTACCTGAGTCACGACTACTTAAAAACTCCATAGCAAGCGTATACTGTGCCAACGCATTGCCACTTCTTGCGGCATCAATGTAATAACGCCTTGCTGCGTCAGGATTTTTTTGAACACCATAACCAAAAAGATAAGCTGCTGCGGAATACATTTGCGCTTGATAATCCGCTTGCGCCGCCGACTTCTTAAACCAATTAAGCGCTAGATCGGGTTTATTCATCTTCAAATAATACCGCGCTAACCACTGTTGAGCGACTAATAAGCCCTGATCACCCGCTTTAGTCAAATAACGCAACGCAAAATCATTATTTTTAAGCATTCCATAGCCGTAAAGACTCATTCGTCCTAAATAATAATTAATCAAAGAATTGGTATGCTGATCAAGCTGACCTTGATTTAACTTCATAAGATGTTGGGCAGCTTGAAAGTATTCACCCTGACGATAATCAATCATACCCTCTTCGGGTTGTCCTATCCCATTAACAGCATACAATGATTGACTTCCTGCTGCAGCGACCAAACAAAACCATGGCAATAATGATTTCATAGGACTTCCCCTTTTATTTTTTATCTCTAACTGATTTATTGATTCCACCTTCAGCACGATTTCAGAACGCCAAAAACGTCAACCCATCAACTATTGTGCCGGAATAATTCCATAATGAATCACAGCATTCACAGCTGCATTTCTTGAATAGCTATTTACCAACCAATAGTTTCCACGATTATTCATACCATAAATAACATGAGTAAACTCGCACACACGCAAACTTTCGGCACAATCGACAATGCGGCCAAAGTGAAATTTAGGATCATTCACTGTGCAGATAAATTTTAATTCTTTTTCTCCTGTGGAAAAAACTCCCCACTGATGCTGATTAATACTGTGATTTAAATAAAGAGTACGCCCATCCATCTCGCGCATTTGATAAAGATTAACTGATTCATTGAGTTGATTAAACAGAAAATACATGGATTGCTGAGGGCCTGCGTCTTGAGGCAATAAATGCAATGTTTTTAATTCAAACTGATAGCCCACATCGCGGCAACCTATAGGATTTCGATTGTCATTGTCTTTATCTACCGAATCGGCCCAGCCAAGACTTGTTCCAAGGACTATTGAAGTTACAACCAACACGAATTTTCTTATTATTATCATGATGATTCCTATTGTTCCGTCTCTAAAATAAAAGTATCAATCCCCTTTAACGAATTACCATGCAAGAAATAGGCTCAAATTTTAATTTTTTCGTTTTTTTTTGCAAAAGGCATGATCTTAAGTGTAGTCAAAAATAAAAAATTAATCCGGATGAAAATAATTAAATATTCTTAAAGCTAATTCTTGATTGATTCCTTTAACTTTAGCAATTTCTTCTTTGGCAACTTTTGCTAATTCTTGCACGCCACCAAAACGCCTAAGTAACGCCTGGCGACGCTTAGGACCAACCCCGTCAATCATCTCCAAAGAAGATTCAAATCGCGTTTTATGGCGCTTTTGACGATGATTGCTAATAGCAAAACGATGAGCCTCATCGCGTATATGCTGTAACAAGTGCAATACTTTGGAGTCAGAAGGTAACGTAATCTCACGATGCTGCGCAACTAAAAGTAAACGCTCCATGCCCACCTTGCGATCTCGCCCTTTAGCGATACCCAAAATAGGAAGATCATGAAGCTCCAAATCCGCAAGAACTTGTTTAGCCACCGTCACTTGACCTTTGCCACCATCAATAATCAGGAGGTCAGGCAAGGATTTTTCCTCTTCTTTTAATCGTTTATAACGACGGCGTATCGCTTGCTCCATAGCAGCATAATCATCGCCCGGTTGAATACCTTGAATATTAAAACGTCGATATTGTGAACGGCACGGCCCATGAGAGTCAAACACAACACAAGAAGCAACGGTTGACTCGCCTTGAGTATGACTTATATCAAAGCATTCCATACGCAGAATAGGTTGCTTTAGAGCTAACAAATCACACAGTTCTTGATATTTTTCTTGCATGGACTGTCTTGATTGCCAATAATCTTTCATCGCAAGCCGTAAATTATTACGGGCAAAATCAAGCCATTTTGCGTTAGATCCGCGCGGATTCGTTTGAAGACGACATGCCTTTCCACGTAACTCACTTAATAATTCAGTCACCGCGGATAATTGGGTGATGTTGCTATCAAGAAGAATCAGCGGTGGAATACGTTGCGGTGCCTCAACGTAAAAAAAAGCAATGAATGCTTCTAGAACTTGTTGATATAATTCATGATCTAAAGCGTCGTGATCATCAAAACCTAGTGTTGGAACAGAAGGAAAAAAATGTTGCGCTGCGATCACTTGCCCCTCACGAACACTCACCCATTGTATGCAAGCAAACCCAGGTTTTGCCTCAATGGCAATCACATCGGCATCACCGCGTAATTGCACCACGCCTTGCCGCTCTTGCACCAAACGCAGACTTTTAATTTGATCTCGCAAGACGGCAGCCTCTTCAAAAGCCATCTGTTGCGACGCAGCCTCCATGCGTACCTCCAAGTCCTCAATAATTTGGTGTGATTTTCCTTGAAGAAAACGTACAGCATTCTGCACAGAAACTTGATAATCTGCAGCAGAGATAGCGTTTGTACAAGGCGCTGTACATCGATTAATTTCATATTGTAAACAAGGCCTGGAACGTGAATTAAAATAACTGTCACGACAGCTGCGAATTTTGAATATTTTCTGAATGGTATTTAATGTTTCCTTAACAGCATGAATTGTAGGATAGGGACCGAAAAAATCGCTGTCCGAAGGTTTTTTCTTGCTGCGATAAAGCTCCATCCGGGGAAAAGGGTGTGCGCCCGTCACATGAAGATAAGGATAAGATTTATCATCACGCAACAATACATTATATTTGGGGTGCAATCGTTTAATTAAACTACTTTCAAGCAACAAGGCTTCAGATTCACTGCGTGTGACACTGATTTCAATCGAGGCAATTTGCTTGACTAGTTTTCTTGTTTTAAGGCCACTAAGTTGTTTTGAAAAATAACTGGTGACCCGCTTTTTAAGATTGCTTGCTTTACCCACATAAAGAACAATACCCTCGGCATCAAGCATCCGATACACGCCGGGCTCGTGGGGTAATTGGTTAATAAAATCGGCTAAAGGCTCAGGGCTGCGGTTCATGTTCCTGGACGGGTCTATCAATCACCCGGTGCTTCATGGCAAGGTAAGTTAATTCAACATCATTTTTAATGCCTAATTTTTCAAACATGCGATATCGATAACCATTAATTGTTTTAGCGCTTAAGAATAAACGGGCTGCAATATCTTGCACGCCTTGTCCACGAGTGAGCATTAACATCACTTGCATTTCACGTTCAGATAAACGCTCAAAAGGAGAGTCTTCAATAGCCACTAAACTGTTGATTGCCATTTTTTGTGCAATTTCAGCGCTAAGGTATTTTTCACCTTTTGAAACCTTACGAATCGCCGCCGCCATTTCTGCAACGCCAGAATCTTTTGTTAAATACCCCATGGCGCCTAACTGAAGAACGCGCGTCGGTAAAGGCTCTGAATTTAAAGCCGTCACGGCAATCACTTTGATTTCCGGAGCCGTTTTTTTTAATCGCCGAGTCACTTCCCAACCATCTATACCAGGCATCTTCATATCAAGCAAGACGACCTCCGGTTTATGCGTTTTAACGAAAACTAACGCTTCTTCACCACTACCGGCTTCGGCAACAACTTCAATATCCGGCAAATCATCTAACAATCGACGAATACCCATTCTTACAAGGGCGTGATCATCAACAATTAATACTTTGATCAATCGGTGCTCCTGGGCGAATTTACCAATCAATAAACAAGATAGGAAGATATTAACAAGACTGAATAATCATTACAATTCGTTAACTCATGAGTCGGAAATAATTTTACCATCAAGGACTATCTCTAAGTTTTCTTATCAGGATAAAGTTGTTTAATTCCTCGGTAAAATGCGCCTTCTGTATTCAGAACTGCCAACAAAAACCCTTCTTGACCATCTAAAAAACCACGCTGCAGAATAAAACAACGAAAAAACATCCACCCAGATGAAATTAATACGCCAATAAAACTAGGCCGGTAGCCCTTTTTTAAACGCATTTTTGCCGTAGCAGAAGAATACTGGTTGAGTTTAGACAAAGCATGGCTAACATCTTGATAGCAATAATGGGTTATTGCTGAAGATAACTGAGCAACACGTGTATTTTTAGGTAAAATAATTTTTTCATGAACAATGTCATGACTGTATTTTGCGCCTTCACGTTTAAAGAGGCGGATATGTCGATTTGGACTGGATGTATAACGTAAATTTTTACCGTAAAAATTCATACGTATTGGAATACGATAAGCATCCGCGATATCGGTCGCCATAGCATCTATAATCGCTTTTTTTAAGGCTGAGCTGATCACTTCATCGGCATCAACATTCAACACCCAATGACCCTTAGCCATGGATAAAGCGCGCTGTTTTTGAACACCATAGCCCTGCCAATCGGTCGAAAAAATATTACTCGTGTATTGGCTAGCAATCGCAACGGTGTCATCCGTACTCCCAGAGTCAACAACGATGATTTCGTCGGCCCATTGGACTGACTTTAAACAGCGCTCCATGTTCTCTGCTTCATTTTTTGTAATAATGATGACACTCAACATAAATTAACATACCCCTTCACAATGATCATGATTATCAAAATGGAGTTTGCCATCCTTTACTTTTAGTATGACATGACCACCATCACTTAGTTTACCGAACAATAACTCATCTGCGAGCGGTTTTTTAATATGATCTTGAATCAATCGAGCCATAGGCCTTGCCCCCATGACCTTATCGTAACCTTGCTCAATCAACCACTCTCGTGCAGAGGCATCAATTTGCAAAGTAACCCCTTTATTGTGCAATTGTTCATCTAGTTCCATAATGAATTTATCAACAATAAGGCCTATCGTTCCAACATCCAGAGGGGCAAAATTAATAACTGCATCCAAGCGATTGCGAAATTCGGGCGTAAATTGACGCTTCACCGATTCCAACACATCACTGGCATGATCCTGTGTTGAGAAGCCCATGGAGTTACGACTGATTTCAATCCCGCCAATATTACTGGTTAACACCAAAATAACATGACGAAAATCAGCTTGTCGACCGTTGGTGTCCGTCAACGTACCATGATCCATGATTTGCAATAACAAATTAAATACATCGGGATGGGCTTTTTCAATTTCATCCAGCAGTAACACGGAATAAGGGTGCTTAGTCACAGCCTCCGTCAAAAGACCTCCTTCATCGTAGCCAACATAGCCTGGAGGCGCTCCAATTAAACGAGACACGGTATGCTTCTCCATGTACTCCGACATATCAAAGCGAAGTAACTCAATCCCCATGACTCGTGCAAGTTGTCTTGTCACTTCAGTCTTACCAACCCCTGTGGGTCCGGCAAAAAGAAAACTGCCCACGGGTTTATGCGCATCACGTAAACCTGAACGCGATAATTTTATGGCCGAGGTTAACTCAGAAATAGCCAGATCTTGTCCATAAACTAAAAGTTTCAGGTCACGATCTAGATTTTTCAAGGCATCTTTGTCGCGAGTCGAAATTTTACTCAGGGGGATTCGTGCTATTTTTGAAACGACATTTTCAATTTCATTCACCCCAATTATTTTTCGTCGCTTACTTGCGCTAAGCAAGTTTTGATAAGCACCCGCTTCATCCACCACGTCAATGGCTTTATCAGGCAAGAAACGATCATTAATATATTTGGCAGCAAGTTCTGCTGCTATTCTTAACGCTGCCAACGAAAATTTAACGTTATGGTGCTCTTCAAGACGCCCTCTTAATCCTTTTAAAATTTCATAAGTCTCATCAACAGAAGGCTCTTTAATATCAATTTTTTGAAAACGACGAGCTAAAGCGCGATCTTTCTCAAAAATGCCGCGATATTCCTGATACGTGGTCGACCCTATACATTTTAATTCACCATTAGATAACAACGGTTTAATCAAATTGGAGGCATCCATGACGCCGCCAGAAGCAGCACCGGCTCCAATAATGGTATGAATTTCATCAATAAACAAGACAGCGCCCTGTTGTTGACTCAATTGTCTTAATACGGCTTTAAGTCGTTTTTCAAAATCACCGCGGTATTTAGTGCCCGCAAGCAAAGCGCCCAGGTCAAGAGAATACACAACACAATCTTTAATTGCTTCTGGAACGTCAGCTTCCACAATTCGGCGCGCTAAACCTTCCGCAATCGCCGTTTTTCCAACGCCGGCTTCTCCCACAAGCAATGGATTATTTTTACGACGGCGACAAAGAGTTTGAATGGTGCGCTGAATTTCTTCATCACGACCAATCAATGGATCAATTTTTCCTAATCGCGCTCTTTTATTGAGATTTAAGCAATAACTTTCCAAAGGTGATTCATTCGTTTCACCTGACGTCCTGTCATCATCAAGAGAGGCATTAAACTGCTCATTCATTTCTTGATTGTCATGGTGTTTAGCCACCCCATGAGAAATATAATTAATCACATCCAAACGAGTTACATTTTCTCTTCTTAAAAAATAAACAGCCTGACTTTCTTGCTCACTAAAAATGGCTGCCAACACATTAGCGCCTGTCACCTCTGTTTTTCCTGCAGACTGAACATGAAACACCGCGCGCTGTAAAACACGTTGAAAACCAAGCGTAGGTTGCGTTTCCCTATCTAACTCATCATCTGGTATTCGAGGAGTGGTTTCATCAATAAACGCCATTAAATCAACTCTTAAAGCTTCAATGTTAGCATCACAGGCGTGCAACACATTACCTGCAGCAGGATTATCGAGCAAAGACAACAATAAATGCTCTACAGTCATAAATTCATGGCGCTTCTCTTTGGCTTCTTTAAAAGCAAGGTTTAAAGTAAACTCAAGTTCTTTGTTTAACATTATGGTTGCTCCTATTTACCCGCCCAACTTACTCAGGTTCCATAACACATAACAAGGGATATTCATTCGATCTAGCATAATCATTGACTAACCTAACCTTAGTTTCTGCAATATCTCGCGTGAACTCCCCACAAACGCCTTTACCCTGACAATGTACCTGCAACATCACGTCTGTTGCGGCCTTCCCACTCATCTGAAAAAACCGCATCAAAACTTCGACAACAAAATCCATAGGGGTATAATCGTCATTCAGCAACAGAACTTTATATTTTCTGGGCTTTCTAAGTTGGGTTACCCTTTCTACCTTAGTTTGCCCCTTTTCCAAAACCACATCAAAGGCATCTTCAATCCACTGACTACGCATTTCTAAAACCCCATATTAAATTTATAGACTTCTCTTGAAGAATTAACCAGTAATAATGTGAAAAAAGATTATAGCGTCATCAGGACATTCCCTGATTGCAAAAGAAAAGACTGACAATTGCCTCACCCGCCTATGGGAAAGAACAGGACCAAGACCCTCTCCTGCTTGTGCTAGAGAGGGTTAGGGGAAAGGTTCTTTACAAGCAACCTCATAACATGATTCTATTACATGTGCTTAACTATTTCCTCGGCAAAACCAGAACAACTGACACAAGTAGCGCCTTCCATTAAACGCTCAAAATCATACGTTACTGTTTTGGCTGCTATAGCACCTTCCATGCCTTTAATAATTAAATCCGCAGCAGCAAGCCAACCTAAATGCCGTAACATCATTTCAGCTGAAAGAATCAATGAACCTGGGTTAACTTGATCAAGCCCTGCGTATTTTGGCGCAGTACCATGCGTTGCTTCAAAAACAGCTGATTTATCACCGATATTGGCACCTGGCGCAATACCAATGCCACCCACTTGAGCAGCCAAAGCGTCCGAAATGAAATCGCCATTTAAATTAAGGGTTGCAATAACACTGCTGTCCTCAGGACGTAACAAAATTTGCTGTAAAAATGCATCAGCAATAACATCTTTTATCACAATTTCTTGACCTGAGTTAGGATTTTTAAACGCCATCCAAGGACCACCTTGATAATCTTTTGCACCAAATTCTTTTCGCGCAACGTCATAACCCCACTCTTTAAACGCCCCTTCAGTAAATTTCATAATATTCCCTTTATGAACTAACGTTACTGAATCACGATCATTATCAATGGCGTATTGAATCGCGGCTTTAACTAAACGTGTTGTACCTTCTTTAGAAACGGGTTTAATCCCAATACCACAGTTTTCTGGAAAGCGAATTTTCTTAACACCCATGTCATTTAAAAGAAAATGAATGATTTTTTTTGCTTCCGGTGTATCTGCTTGCCATTCAATGCCGGCATAAATATCTTCTGAATTTTCACGAAAAATAACCATGTTGGTTTTCCATGGCTCTTTGAGAGGACTGGGTGATCCTTTAAAATAGCGCACTGGTCGTAAACAAATATACAGATCCAAATCTTGGCGTATTGCCACATTTAATGAGCGAATACCGCCACCAACAGGTGTAGTTAGAGGTCCCTTAATGGAAACAACAAACTCGGTCATTGCACGCAACGTTTCTTGAGGTAGCCATTGATTACCACCATACACTTTGGTAGCTTTTTCACCAGCATAAACTTCCATCCAACTAATTTTTTTCGCGTCACCATACGCTTTCGCCACGGCTGCATCAACCACTCGACGCATTGCGGGTGTCACATCAACACCAATGCCATCTCCTTCAATAAAAGGAATAATAGGATTATTAGGAACAACGAGAGAAAGATCAGCATTAATAGCAATCACTTGCCCTTCTGTTGGGACTTTAACTTTTTCAAATGTCATTTAAAACTCCAACCTTAATCATTAAGTACACTACAACCGCTCATAATAACATGAAAAAGCGGATAAATTGATCAATAATAGACTCATTCGTTACATTTGATGATCCTAGATCATCAGATAACGACGCCTCCTTGTTGTTAACGTTTGGAATAGCAATCACTGTCTGTTTTTTCATTTTTAACTAAGCTTAGTTCACAGCTTACTTATTCTAAAGTTTTTTAAACATCAGAGCAAACCTCAATTTACCCAGAAAAAATTAATTAAACATCACCAACACTAAACGCACAGGCTAATAGAGATTCTGAACATAAATAGCCCATATTTGTTTCCATCCAATTCCATTCCATGGGTGGCGAGGGTATTCGAACCAGCTTCTGCCACCAAATCGAGTAAGTCCCTAAAGAGTATTCATACGTGCACACCACGCCTTGACCATAACCCGCCACCAAAATTTGCACATTAACAAAACGAGTTTGGACATCGCCTTGAACCGTATTGGGAGAAAATGGGGAAATTTCCCAAGGCGGTGGAATTTCTCCCCACTTCAATGAACTGGTTTGGGGATCAGGACAAAAAGCCGTTGATGCATCAGCGATAAAAGAAAAAAAACATAAAATAATTAGAGTTATATTTCGCATGATTGTACTCCGTTAACTAAAACTTAATGAACTCAAGTGCGTTATGAATAAATTATTTTAACACTCTCTTATTGTTTCGTGCGTTTTTTTTGTTATAATCGTCGGGCAGTGCCGGGGTGGCGGAACTGGTAGACGCGCCGGATTCAAAATCCGGTGGTGGTGACACCGTGTCGGTTCGATTCCGACCCTCGGTACCATTGAGAACTTTTACAACTGTTCTCAATGGTTCGCAATAGCACGTAACACCTTGATTATGATATAAAATATATCTATTATTCTCAAATACTTCTCAACTATTCGACCATGTTTGCATCTATCCGCAAGCAATTTATGGTAGCGTATTAGGTAAAGTTATTGCTGTCGCGACATAGAATTTATTTTCGTTGATGAAAATTTTAGCAAAGAGCTCCCTTCGTCTACGCTTCGCGACTTTGTTCGCGGAGTCCCGCTTGTGGATATCATCCTGTTGACGCAACTACCGCTTGACCGGTTAAATACCGCATCATTTGTCTAAGATTAAATCCTAGCATTGAAGCATAACCAGATGATTCTGTTGTTTTATCAGATTTTATGCGTGTTCGTCCCATTTGCCAGTGTCTTTTTAAATGACCAACTCACTTTACGCACTGAACCTTGCCTCATCACTAGAATCCATTAAAATTCGCCTCCTGATTTTAGGGAGGGATAGCATGGATATGCTCGATATTTATACTGATCATCTGATTTGTCAAAACAAATCTGCAACTGCAACGGGTTTGTCAGATATGGTTGATGGTGAGTTTTCACACGACAAAGTAACCCGATTTCTTCGACAGGAGGATTTCGATTCAAAAATGCTGTGGTAATTTCATGACCTCCTCAGGTCGCAGTAATGGAATGGCTTGATAGTTGTAACTTTGAGACTCAGAATATCCTTGAGTTTGACTGCTGATGGCACTGCAGGTTTCATATCAGGGCCTTGTTGTATGAAACATCTCATCGCGACAGCCTCGTGTCGCACGTGGGTGAAATCGTCACAAAGCTGGCAATACGAAGAAATTATGAAGTGGTTGATTCAAGTCTGTCGAGATAGCGCGGCGAAAAGCATCGCCGCGACTCTACTAGAACGGTCGGCAATCAAACAGTCATACTCTGCGACATTGCTGGCAGGTTTAAATGTTCACGCGACCGCGTGAGATCGACGGTTCTCACCTCATCGAGGCGGGTTATAGCCACCAAATCACACTCGACTAGCCCGGGGCCAGCAACATCGAGCCAACCCCCTGCGGCCCATTCGTTGCGCCACCCGCGCATTAATACAAAATCGAAACCAAGACCAGAATCAGAAGCCGTTAGAGGAAACCAAGAGTCATTCCGGCCAATTATCCAGTTGTAAAAAGTGAACACCCGCGGTAATGTTGCTTCGTTAAACTCAGGCTTCGGGTGAAACGAACGGTCTGATCGGCAATATTCTTGAGCGACATGAGCCGGAACATTTCGTTGCGCTTTACCTATATTCCGCCAGGCGGCATCCATAGCAACCCAATTCTCTGCGTCAAACCACGCATTATAGCCCTCAAGATAGCGCTGATAGGCTTCTTTGAGGGGGGTAACATCAAAATGGGCACTGCGGTGTTCTTCATCGTTTTGTTGAAAGGTCAGTCCATGAGCTTCTATAGCATCAATACGGGTTAACATCTGTGCTTTGGTTTCATCATCCATGTATCGTTCAAGCATGCGGCACATATGAGTGTCTTTCGCCCAGTAGGCATATTCATAAGCGCTGCAATTGAATGTTTCTCCAGCATAGGTAGTCAATGTTCCTTGATGCAAAAGTGCTGCTT
>JAOAUB010000063.1 GCA_030157805.1 Legionellaceae bacterium | reverse complement strand
AAAAAAACAATACAACAGAATAAAAACATTGACATCTCAACGAACTGTTTTATTATCTGCCCCATAATTGTATTCACCGGGGGTGCTGGTTTTAGAGTGTGTCAAAAAAATTGCAAACTTAACACACAAGAACCAGCTGAGAAATACTCCTACTACCTGATCTAGTTAGTACTAGCGTAGGGAGAGTGAAGCTAAATTTAGTCTTTTGGTTAAGTGTGATTATCAATAGACTAATGATTTGGGTTTTTTATCCGAAAATTCGCTTTATCTCTTACTCCATCTCTCTTCTGCGCTTAACTCAATAGCATCAATTATTGAAGAAAAGCATGAACATTAAAACCAACCAACCTATTGCTAATTGCTCGCCTAATTCGTCATGTTATAGGCTTATTCTCGTCACTAACCAACAAAATATTCCACAGCATCATTATCTTAAATTCATCCATGATTGCGCTAAGTCAGGGGTTACCGCAGTGCAATTACGAGAAAAACAGATGCCCTACGATGCACTTTTGGAATTTGGCAAAAAAATTATAGATATTCTCACTCCGTTGAATATTCCCTTAATTGTGAATGATAATCTTCAATTGGCTTTAGATCTTGATGCCGCAGGAGTTCATCTAGGTCAAACCGATCACTGTCCACAAGAAGCTCGTGCAGCACTTGGAGTTGAAAAAATTATTGGGGTTTCCATTGACTCGCTGGCTAATCTTCAAAAAGCCAATCAATTACCCATTAATTACGTGGGCATAGGCAGTATTTTTCCAACCCAACATAAAACCAATGTGCCAACATTTTGGGGCGTTGCTGGATTAAAAAAACTAGCGCCGCTGTCAAGACACCCCATTGTTGCCATTGGCGGAATTAACGAAAATAATGCCCATGACGTCATATTGGCAGGGGCCAAAGGCATTGCAGCAATTGGGGCATTTCATCATACCCTAAACTTACACAAAACAACTCAAAAACTACTTCATATGATTCAAGGTTACAATCATGATTAATTCAATTCAAGCCAATTTAAGTCTGCTTCGACAAACAAAACCCGTCATCCTTTGCCTGACCAATTATGTCACGATGGATTTTATGGCCAATAATTTATTAGCGTTAGGTGCATTGCCTATCATGTCCTCCTGTGATGAAGAACTTGACGAACTTATTCACATTAGTCACGCGATTACGATTAATTTAGGAACCTTAGACAGCTCATTTATCAAACGATGCCACCAAGCTTGCCTGCTTGCCAAAACTCACCGTAAGCCGATTGTGCTCGACCCTGTCGGAGCCGGTGCCAGTCACCTACGTACCCAAAGTGCTCGAGAATTAATGAAACATGCGAGTATCATTCGAGGTAACGCAAGTGAAATCAAATCCCTTGTTGATGACAACAGCAAAACACTCGGTGTTGAATCATCATACCCTACAGATATGGCCAAAAAAAGTGCTCATCAACTGGCAGAAAGGCTAGGCTCAACCGTGATCATCAGCGGCCCCGAAGATTTTATCACGGATGGCTCACGCCAAGACTGTCTAAACTTTGGATCAGCCTTAATGCCACTTATCACCGGCATGGGCTGCGCACTCACCGCCGTCACTGCCGCCTTTCTCGCCGTCATTCCAGATTCATTCATCGCAGCACAACTAGCAACAGCGTATTTTGGGCTTTGCGGCAATGCAGCTCATCTTAAAACAACACATCCTGGTACCTTTCGCAGTGTTTTTATTGATGAGTTATATGCCGCTAACTTTGATGTCATGAGGACCATCCTATGTTAAGTGAAGCTCACATTATTACGTATTTAAAAACTGAATTTCCCGAACAAATTGGTGATGATGCCGCCATTTTCCCCTTATCAGAAACTGAAAGTTATGTGATTACTAAAGATTTATTAGTCGAAGACAATCACTTTAATCTTGATTATTTTGATGCCGAAAGTCTTGCTCACAAAGCCTTGCATGTGAATTTAAGTGACATCGCCGCAATGGGCGCAACGCCGCGATTTATCCTCCTTGGCCTTGCAATTCCTCCGTCTTATGCCAATCAACTGCCTGATTTTTTGCGCGAATTCACAAGCAAATGTCAACACGCTTCCGTTTTACTGATTGGCGGCGACACCACACGATCTTCTGATAAATTATTAATTAGCGTGACCGTGATTGGCACGGCCAACACGGCACACCTCAAATATCGTCATAACGCTTGTTTAAACGACCAAATCTATCTCGTGGGCCATCTGGGTCATGCTCACCTTGGTTTACAGGCTTTAGAGACCCAAAAAAAGGGGTTTAATCCTTTTAAGCAATGCTGTCTAAAGCCGACAGCGCTTCTTAACGAAGGAACATGGCTTGGGCAACAATCTGGCGTGCATGCCATGATGGATTGTTCTGATGGCTTATTTATTGATCTAAAACGGCTGTGTGAAACATCACGCGTTGCTGCTGAAATAAATTGTGATGGTTTTCACCCTACACCAGCGTTTGCAAATGCCTGTCAAAAACTAAAGCTCGACCCACTGACGACTCAACTTACCGGAGGCGAAGATTATGGCCTAATCATCACTCTCGACGCCACGTCCTCTGCATCGATTGTGGCAGCCTTTTCTTCTACATTTGGCTACTCGTTAACACCCATTGGCCATATCAAACAAGGCTGCGGCGTGTCATTTATCAAACATGGGCAAACTGAATTATTAACGCTTAAACCTTTTTCACATTTTGGGGAATTATTTTGAAGTATAAATGCTTATCCATTGCTGGCTTTGATGGCTCCGGCGGCGCTGGCATTCAGGCCGACCTAAAAACTTTTTCGGCTTTAGGCTGTTACGGCATGACGGTACTGACGGCACTTCCTGTGCAAAATACCTGTGGCGTTAAAACGTGTTATCAACTTCCTCTGCAATGCATTGAAGAACAATTACAAGCGATATTTGACGACATTACCCCTGATTGCATCAAAATTGGTATGTTATTCTCACGCGAGGTGATTGAGCTTGTCGCCCACTTTCTCGATAAAAAAGCGATGACTATTCCGATTATTCTTGATCCCATCATGATTGCCAAAAGCGGCGATCCCTTGTTATTACCCGATGCTATTGAAACATTGAAAAACACCTTAATTCCGCACGCAACCCTGATTACACCCAACCTACCGGAAGCCTACCAACTTACACCGCCAACATCGGACTTTGAAGAATTAGCCCATAATCTTTTAAAACTAGGTCCACAGGCGGTTTTAGTCAAAGGAGGACACGCAGAACATGATGAGTCGAATGATTTGTTCTTAGAAAAGAATAAAACGCCCGTATGGCTCAAAACTAAACGCATTCACTCTAATAACACTCACGGAACCGGCTGCACACTCTCTGCAGCCATTTGTGCCTATCTTGCTCTTGGTTTTACCCTGCTTGAAGCATGCACCAAAGCAAAACACTATTTGACAGGCGCCATCCATGCATCACGGCAACAATCTGTGGGTCACGGTCATGGCCCTGTCCATCATTTTTACGCCCTTTGGCCAACACTAAATCATCACGACAAGGAGCCAACCTCATGCGATTTTTGAGTGCGAGTGCACTATTGTTTTTCAGCAGCCAAGCTCAACTAACTCCAATCAATCATTCCTTGGCATTATCACAACAAGCGTGGCGAGAGTCGGCCCAAATTATTCAAAAAATAAAAAACCATCCTTTTAATCAAAAGCTCATGAACGGCTCGCTAGAACGTGATAAGTTTGCTTATTATATCGAGCAAGACACCCATTATTTACAAGTTTATAGTCGAGTTAACGCCATTATTGCTTCTCGCATTGCACCAAAGTATACGAGCGCTTTTTTAAAAACTTCCGATTATTCAGCAAACGATGAACAAGCCTTCGTGCATGAATTATTGAAATATAAATTAAAGTTACCTCAAACTGGCTTAATCGCCCCAGCAACACATCGCTATAACCAACATTTACTAAAAATTGCCCAACATGAACCCGTAGCAGTAGCTGTTGCTGCCATACTTCCCTGCCAATGGATTTACTTCGACGTTGGAACTTACATGGCAAAGCACGCCACAGCCAACAATCCCTACGCTCCCTGGTTCAAGACGTATTCAAGCGATAGTTCAAAAACAACGACTGAAAGAACAATTCAAATTTTTGATGAACTGGCTCGCACTGAAACCACGAAAACAAAAGAACGAATGATTGAGGTCTTTAAAGAGAGTAGCCAACTGGAATTGGATTTTTGGGATGATGCTTACCATAAAATGAATATTAAAGCGACTAACAACGACAAGATTCCTAATACCCCATAAAATAAATGCCAACAAATCATTTTTTTCTCATAACCCTCTTGCCCTTTAGACAGAAAAAATAGGGCATGAGGGAAAAAAGATTGTTTTATTGAGGTGTCTTTTGAGCCACCCTCACCTGATAAATATCCTCAACAGATAATAACGGAAGATGATGTTCTTCAGCATAACTGATAAGTTGCGGCAATTTTTTCATCGTACCATCTTGATTCATTAATTCGCATAACACAGCATAAGGCGCTAAATGAGCTAATTTGAGCAAATCAACACTTCCTTCGGTGTGACCGCGTCGCTCCAAAACACCGCCATTTCGAGCAATCAGCGGAAAAACATGGCCAGGACAACGAAGATCCGACGACAAAGCATCAGGCTTAATGGCTGTATGAATCGTCTTCCATCGATCATGTGCAGAAACACCGGTGGTTACCCCTTCTTGAGCTTCAATAGAAATGGTAAATGCCGTTTGATATTGACTTGTATTGGAATCAACCATCGGCTTTAACGCCAATGTTTGCGCTTTGTCTTCGGTCAAGCAGAGGCAAATAATTCCACTGCAGTCACGTAACATACTTACCACATCATCAATCGTTAAATGAGTGGCTGCGTAAATTAAATCACCTTCATTCTCTCGATCTTCATCATCAATAAGCACAATACCTTTACCCTGCTTCAGCGCTTCGCAGGCATTATTAACACGCTCAATTGCCGTGGTACCAAATTGCTTAAGTAAAGACATCACATATAACCCTTAATTTTTTTCAAAAAGACCCGCAATAATACTCCCGGGAAATCCGCGATACAGTAAAAAACGTTTTAACTTTTGTTGTTCATCCCAAGATAAATTAACAAAAGTTCGACATTTTTTGCTCGCGACTGCAGAAGCTCGCTCAAGCCAGGATTCTTGCGGTTCGTGTTCAAGCACCTGCTCAATCATTTCTGCGCTTATTCCTTTGGCAGCCAGCTCTTGCTTAATCCGTACAGGACCATACCCTTGCATGATGCGTGTTCGACACAACTGTTCCGTAAATCGGTTATCACATTGATAACCAAGCCGCTGGCATTCTTCCACGGCTTTCACAACATCTAACTCGCTGTATCCTTTTTGTTCAAGTTTTTTCTTTAACTCCAAGACACTATGTTCACGACGAGTTAAATAATTCAACGCGCTAACCAGCGCTTTACTCATCCAAAGCCTCTTCCGCGACAGCAGCTTCTACAGGTATTTTTTTAACCAATAACTCAGCACGAATTAGCTTTTCAATTTCGGCCGTAATGTTGGGATTTTCTTTCAAATATTGACGAACGTTATCTTTACCCTGACCAATCTTTTCTTGTTTATAACTGTACCAAGCGCCTGATTTTTCAATCAAACCAAGCTGCGTCCCCAGCGTAATAATTTCACTTTCGCGTGAAATACCTTCGTTATAAAGGATATCAAAATCGGTCGTTCGAAATGGGGGGGCAAGCTTGTTTTTCAAGACCTTGACACGTGTTTCATTCCCCATAACCTCTTCGCCTTTTTTGATGGATCCCACACGACGAATATCAAGTCGTACTGAAGCATAAAATTTCAGCGCATTACCACCTGTGGTCGTCTCAGGATTACCAAACATCACACCAATTTTCATACGAATTTGATTAATAAAAATTACAAGAGTGTTAGAGCGTTTAATATTTGCTGTCAGCTTACGCAATGCCTGTGACATCAAGCGTGCTTGTAAACCCACATGATGGTCTCCCATTTCCCCTTCAATTTCAGCTTTTGGAGTTAGCGCCGCCACGGAGTCAATAATAACCACATCCACTGCCGCGGAACGAACTAACATATCGGTGATTTCAAGCGCTTGCTCTCCGGTGTCTGGTTGAGAAATTAACAGGTCATCAACATTAACCCCAATTTTTGCGGCATAAGCAGGATCCAGCGCATGCTCAGCATCAATAAACGCCGCTGTTCCACCCGCTTTTTGACATTCTGCAATGACCTGCAACGTTAAGGTGGTTTTTCCTGAAGATTCAGGTCCATAAATCTCAATGATACGACCTTTGGGTAATCCACCAATACCGAGTGCAATATCAAGACCCAATGAGCCTGTTGAAATCACTTCAATATCCCGTATTGCTGTGCCATCACCCATTTTCATGACGGAGCCTTTGCCAAATTGACGTTCAATCTGCGCTAATGCTGCACTCAATGCCTTTTGTTTATTTTCTTCCATTGTATGGTTCACCGTAAAATATAAAGACGCAATTATCACATAGATCAAAACATGCAGCAAATTAGAAAATGTCTTCAATCCCATAACCCGGAGTGCTCTGGAAAGTAAGTTGCCAAATAAGACAAACGTCGCCATGATTCTTAATTGTCTTACATCAACAGAACAACACCACCTATCTGATGAAGCGTTATTAGAAACATTGCATGCAACATTTGGGTTTTAGTTAAAGAGTTCGGTGTTAGCGTGGTTTGTGGCCGCATCCCATATTTTTGAGTGCTGGGTTTTGTTTTTATCGTAGCATTTTTTGGAGGAAATTCTTTTTTTTAATGCTGCTGATAATTTTTCATTAATTCGCTAATCATCATGGATGATCAAATTGATTTGATTGTCGTCATCCATTCCCCTTTTCCTAAAATAAACGAAGTTATACTTAATTTAAAC
>JAOAUB010000062.1 GCA_030157805.1 Legionellaceae bacterium | reverse complement strand
GTGTGTTTTACAGACTATAATACAATTCAAACTCAAACGGATGAACAAGGCTTCTGAGCTGGGTAATCTCAAGCTCCCGCGACTCAATGTAATTCGCTATAAAGTTGCTTGAAAACACCCCGCCTTCCAATAAAAACTGATGATCGTTTTTTATAAAATGCACCGCTTCATCTAAACTATTCGCCACCGTCGGGATAGTCTTAAGATCCTCAACAGGAAGCTCGTAGAGGTCTTTATCAATGGCCTGGCCAGGATTAATTTTATTTTTAATACCATCTAATCCCGCCATCATGATTGCCGCAAAAGCCAAGTAAGGATTTGCCATTGAATCAGGGAATCGCACTTCGATTCGTGCCGATTTCGGATTAGCCACATAAGGAATGCGGATGGCTGCTGAACGATTACGTGCAGAATAAGCTAATAAAACAGGGGCTTCAAAACCAGGCACGAGTCGTCTATAGCTATTCGTTGAAGGATTCGTTAATGCATTCAGAGCCTTAGCATGTTGAATAATGCCGCCAATAAAAAAAAGCGCGCTCTCTGATAAACCAGCATATTCCTTTCCAGAAAATAAATTTTTTCCGTCTTTTCTGAGTGAAACGTGACAATGCATTCCACTGCCATTATCACCAACAAGCGGTTTTGGCATGAAGGTCGCGGTCTTGCCGTAGTTATGAGCTACATTATGCACAACGTATTTTAAAAGCTGCACTTGATCGGCTTTATGAACTAAGGTATCAAAACGCGTCGCCACTTCACACTGATTGGCGGTGGCCACCTCATGATGATGAGCCTCCACCGGCATCCCAAGCGACTCCAATATTAATGAAATGGCAGAACGAATGTCTTGCGAAGAATCAACGGGTGGAACAGGAAAATATCCGCCTTTGACTGTCGGACGATGACCAACATTCCCGCCATCTATCGTTTTACCTGAGTTCCACTGAGCCTCTTCTGAATCCACGTTGTAAAAACATCCATTAATACTGTTTTCCCAGCGGACATCATCAAATATAAAAAACTCAGGCTCTGGTCCAAAAAGAATGTCATCCGCAATGCCTGTTTTTCGTAAATACGCCTCGGCACGCTGAGCGATCGTACGAGGACAACGATCGTAACCCGTTTGCGTTTGTGGGTCGACCACATTACAACGAACAATTAAGGTGGCATCTTGATAAAAAGGATCGAGTAATAAGGTGCTTAAATCAGGAACCAAAGATAAATCTGATTGATGTATTTTTTGCC
This sequence comes from Legionellaceae bacterium, assembly GCA_030157805.1. GTDB lineage: Bacteria > Pseudomonadota > Gammaproteobacteria > Legionellales > Legionellaceae > JAOAUB01. Next base: position 5,774 of record JAOAUB010000062.1, on the reverse strand, counting down.
ATCCTTTGAATGAGGAGCCATCAAACATTTTTCCTTGCTGAACTAACTCATCATTCACACTTGATACAGGAAGTGTAATATGCTGCTCTTTTCCTCGAGTATCCGTAAACCGCAAATCAATAAATTTAGCATCATGTTCTTTGATGGCGGCCAAAAGTGTCCCTTTATTCATGCTTTTCTCCGAAGAGGTTAGAAGATATATCACACAAGCTATTACGCAAGAGTTTACCCTTATTTTTATCAAAATAACAAACGCAATAAGATATTGCCGCCATCAACGTCAAATAGATGGCGGGTGCTAATACCGAATCAAAAACATGAATTGCAATCGTGCACAAAAGGGGGCTTAACCCACCAAACAAGGCAAACGCTAAATTATAGCTTAAAGCAATGCCTGTATAACGTACCGAGGTAGGAAATAAGTCACTTAACATCACAGAATAAGCCGCAGGAATTAAACCAAAAATAAGAGAAAAAATCACATAACTCAAAACAACCCAGCCCACACTATTTAAACTAAAAGCATAAAACAGAGGGTAAGTTAAAACAACTAACGCTCCTGTTACAACAAGATAAACCCGACGACAACTAAAACGGTCGGAAAGTAATCCTCCGATGATAATCGTTAAACTCAAAATGAACGTTCCCATAGTGTTGATACGCATCGTTTGAGCAAAATCATAATGCAAATACTGATGTAAATATTGAGGCCAGTACAAATAAAGAAAAACACTCACCGAAGAAACCGCAACAATCAACATGCCTTGAATAACGCTTTTTAAGGAGTGTTTCAATAAAAAAGCAACCGGGACTCGATGCAGATCGTGTTTTGGTAATGACTCAAACGCCTGCGTTTCACGAAGATGGCGCCGCACATACAAGGATCCCAACCCAAAAAAACCACCTGCGATAAAAGGTATACGCCAACCAAATGCCAATATATCGCTCTCGGAAAGCAAGGAAGTCAACAAGGTCGTCACACCTGAACCAAGCATTAACCCCAAATTGATACCTAAAAATAAAATGGCTAAGGCAAATCCGCGTCGTTTTCCTGGAACATGTTCTGAAACAAAGGTAATTGCTGCGGGAATTTCACCGCCTAAAGCTAATCCTTGCATCATTCTAAACAATAAAAGTAATAGCGGCGCTAACGTGCCTATTTGGGCGCTTGTCGGCAAAAAACCGATCGCCAAAGAAGGAATAGCCATAAAAAGCACCGTCAACAAGAAAACCACTTTACGGCCGTAACGATCGCCAAAATGAGAAAAAAGAACACCGCCTAAAGGGCGTATTAAATATCCAATTGAAAAAATAGCTAAGGTTTTTAATGTAGCAACATAGGCCGAGTTTTCAGCAAAAAATAGCGTTTCGATAATGTGCGCAAAAAAAATATAAATAATAAAATCATAATACTCAAGAACGCCGCCCAAGGAAGAAAGAAATAAGACTTTTTTCTGCTCTGAGGTGTAAGAATTGACCTTCCGCATAACAATATCTCCAACACACATCCTTTAAGTGACTCACAAAACGCAATCGATTATACTGATTCAAAACCAAGAGAGATACCCCCTCAACTCCAGCATAACGAAAGTAATCAATTATGGGCGCTTATCAATATCAGGCTTTATCCAAATCAGGTAGCACCACCAAAGGCGTTATTGAAGCTGACTCTGAAAAACATGCCCGCCAAATTTTACGAGAACAGCGTTTAATTCCAACCCAAGTTCGCATTGTTCCAAAACAAACTCAAACTCATCAAGAAAAAATAAGCACACAAGATTTGGCGTTAATCACCCGACAATTAGCTACATTACTCGCTGCGGGCATTCCTGTGGAAGAATCATTGCAAGGCGTGAGTGAACAAAGCGAAAAAAACAAAGTACGCAGCTTAGTGATTGGCGTGCGATCACTTGTGCTTGAAGGCTATGCTCTTGCACAAGCCATGAGTGAATACCCCAATACTTTTCCTGATTTATATCGCGCCACCGTCGCCGCGGGTGAACAAACAGGGCGACTCGATTTGGTTTTGGAAAAATTGGCGGACTACACGGAAAAACAGCAAGCAACCCAACATAAAATTCAGCAAGCTCTTATTTACCCTCTGCTCATGATCACGGTTTCGACGGGGATCATCAGTTTTTTATTGGCGTTTGTCGTACCTAAAATTATTGATGTTTTTAAAAGTAGCGGCCAATCCCTGCCACCAATGACAAATTTTTTAATCCTATTCAGTAATCTGGTCAAAGATTACGGTTTATGGGTTTTAATCCTCATGATATTAGCGAGCCTAGGCTTTAAACGAAGCCTACGGAATATCACCGTAAAACGAAACTGGCATAAATTCTTGCTGCGCCTTCCGGTTTTCTCCTATTTAATCAAATCAGTCAATACCTCTCGTTATATTCATACCTTCGCTATTCTATTTTCTGCCGGCGTTAATGTGCTTGAAACAATGAAAGTAGCAGCAAGTCTTGTGAGCAATCTTGTTCTCCGTGATGCTTTTAACGGCGCAACAGTTCTTGTACGCGAAGGGACCAGCATCCATCAGGCCTTAAAAAAAACCGCTTTCCTTAACCCGATGACGATTCATTTAATTGCTAGTGGCGAAAAAAGCGGCCAAATCTCTGCCATGATGGAACGTGCAGCCATCAACCTTGATAATGAAGTTAACCGCCTCTTCGACACTGCCTTGACCTTGCTTGAACCCTTGATTATTTTACTTATGGGGTTTGTGGTATTATTCATTGTTCTATCCACCTTATTACCTATTTTTTCGATGGAACAATTAGTCGTTTAATGAATGCGTTAACCACTCTACTCGTGATGATCGATTAAAACAAAAATTTGGAGTTACTCATGAAAAACAAAGGATTCTCTCTGATTGAAATTATGGTCGTTGTCGTTATTTTAGGTATTCTTGCCTCCCTTGTGGTCCCTAAAATTATGAATCGACCCGATGAAGCACGTCGAGTGAAAGCAAAACAAGATATCTTAGCCATTCAAAATGCGCTGGATCTTTATAAATTAGATAACGGTATTTATCCCTCAACCGATCAAGGTCTACTTGCTTTAGTTGAAAAGCCAACCACCAATCCCGTTCCGGATGACTGGAAAGCGTATTTACAAGTTGTCCCAAACGATCCGTGGGGCCGTGATTATCTGTATTTAAACCCGGGTGAACATGCTGATGTGGATGTGTTCACTTACGGGGCTGATGGGCAACCTGGTGGCAAAGGCATTAATGCCGATATCGGAAATTGGGATGTCCACTAGGACCGCCCAACCATATGACAACCATCATACTGCTCAACGTGGGTTTACGCTCATCGAGTTAATGATTGTGCTGGTCATTATTGGGATTGTTAGCACTGCCACCTTATATGCCTTTGGTGATTTTGGAACCAGTCGCAAAGCCAAAGTAGCAGCTGAGCAATTTGTCTCGTATCTAAAACTTTTAGAGCAACGCGCAATTTTGGAAACAAGCACCTTGGGCATCAAGATAAACCCTGCGGGTTATGAAACTTACCGTTTAGAGAATGGAGCACAATGGAAGCGCATGCCCAGAACTGATTTTTTTCATGAGCAACGATTTCCAACAACAATAACCGTTCTTTTACAATCCTCCATTCAACATCAAATCAAAACACCCGATATTATGATCAATCCGTCTGGCGATATGACAACATTTCAATTGTATTTTGGAACACAAAGAACACCTCATCTCATTCAATTAATAGGTCAGCATAATGGTGATATTACGTTACAACATACGCCGAACACCTAAGCTCAGTAGCGGATTTACCTTAATTGAAGTGCTGTTGGCTTTGGCGGTGATTGCTATCGCATTCACTGCCTTGCTTAAAGCCACGTCACAAGACATTTTAGCTTCATCGCGTATAAAAGATAAAACACAAGCTCATTGGGTGGCAACACAAGGTATTGCCCTCATTCAACTAGGCCTCTTAAAATCACCCAACCATCAAGACATAAGCGAGGTCACCACTTTATTTAATCAAACTTGGTACTGGCGGGCTTCCATACAACCAACCGCTGTTAAATCAGTGCAACAAATCACGGTCACTGTCAGCAAGAATCAATCAGGGCCTTTTGCTGATCCAGTGATAGCTTACCGGTACGTAACGCCATGAAGAAAAATCACGGATTCACCTTAATTGAAATTTTGATTGCCCTCACTTTATTTGCAATCTTGACGGCGATTACCTCATCCTCAATGTATTATGCTTTTAATGCCCGAGCGCGTGTCAGCGCCCAAGCTGATCGTCTTAATGCCTTGCAATTGACCCTTTCTCTCATTAAACAAGACACCGAAGAAATCGCTGCGAGATCGATTCGAAGTACTGACTTTCATCTTTTTCCTGCCTTCATCGGGGAACCTCATTCTATCGAATTAACTCGGGGAGGATTACCCAACCCTCATGGAGCCGAAAAACGTAGCACACTAAAACGAATAGCCTTGCTTTGTCGGAATCATCAATTAATCAGACGCACCTGGTCAACGCTTGATTCGCCAAGTCGTGATGTTTTTGAAGATAAAATATTACTGAACAATCTCGATGAATGTCATTTTGCATTTTTAGATTCGGCCTTACAGCTCCTCAGCAAATGGCGAATCAATAACATGCTTAACGTCTCCACGGCCAACATACTTCCCAAAGCCATTCAGTTAAATCTCGCCCTGTCTGATTGGGGCAAAGCTACTTTTTTATTTATTATACCGGGGGCATTGTATGAAAACATCTAAGAGATGCTCTTCTCGTTTAGCAGCACACCGACAATCCGGTAGTGCCTTGATTACAGCATTATTTATCATGACCTTAATTACCATTGCTGCAACAGCAATGGCCATGCGCTTACAACTTGATATTTATCGAACCCGCTTAACTTTAACTAGCGACAAATTGCATTTCGCCTCACAACTCGTCACCTTCTGGGCTATCAGCGAATTAAATCATCGAAAGAAACCCTTTTTTGCACTTGATTCAAAAGGAAAAGTTGCACAATTTCCTCAGCAGCTGAGTTCAAGTTACCCTCCTTTTAAACTAACAGGCGCGCTCTATGACTTACAAAGTCGCTTTAATCTCAATAATCTCACAGAGCCTAAATACTTTATCACGCTGCTGCGATTGCTGGATGATCCCAGCATTCACTTAAACAAAAAAAACAAAAAACAACTTGTTCTAACTTTAAATCAATGGATTAGCCCCTATCGCCCCGGACATAACAACGAAGACTGGCTCGCTGACTACCTTAACCAAAAACCGCCTTATCTCCCTGCCCATCAACTTTTTCAAAGTGTCTCGGAGTTGCGTCTTCTCAAAGGGGTCAATGCATCACTCTATAATTCCTTATATCAACAATTAAGCGCCCTACCCGAACCAACCCCGCTCAATATCAACACCATGCCGCCACAATTACTTCATATCTTAGGCTATGGTTTAACTGAAGAACAAATTGAGGAAATCATCCAAAAACGCACCCCAAAAGGAATTACAAACCCACAAAAATTAGTGTCCTTGTTAAAAAAATTAAACATTCGCCCCGATCAAGTGACCATCAACAGCCAATATTTCTTATGCGTGACGACCGTGAAAAGCGCTGACCTAACGCGTGTTAATTTTGTCATTTTAAAACGCACTCAAAACAAACAAGGCAAATTCACCGTGTCTTTATTAAGCGAAAGCTTAAACACTCTTTGATTTTACGTAACTCCCCAGCTACGTCATCCTGAGCGCGTCTTTTTGCGCGAAGGATCT
>JAOAUB010000061.1 GCA_030157805.1 Legionellaceae bacterium | reverse complement strand
TTAATGATTGGATTATGCGATTTACGCCACCAACTCTTGTCTGACTTCGCCAGTCGCCATGCGTTCTGCCGGCTTACTCCAAGCTTCATCAGCCACGTCGCTATTGGCCACTTTCGTTTCCGTTGCTTTAATCGATAGCACCGCAACCGTCGCCTAATCCAGCTGTCCATATCTCTAAACAAACTAATACCCGTTGTCTTCGAGAAATATTGGAGCCAACCTGGTAGGTAAACGTTTAGTGAGTTTATCACCCACTCGAGACTAACCCCTCGGTTTCCCTTGGTCATCGGGTATAAGGGCCACCCAATGGTAACCCTTATACCCGACATTTGATCTGATTCAAAATGCACACGAACTCCCAATTTAGTCTTTAGCAAATGCTTCCCTGCCAAAAAACTTCAGTTTTCCTCAATGTATCTCGCAACTTTTTCACCACATGTTGCACAATTTCCATTTAATACAATGCTATTACCAACGATTGTTGCAACAGGCTCATGAATGGTGCACACAGAACGACATTGACCACACCAAACATTGTTTAGAATCAACTCCTTTTGAGTCACTTGCGATTCCCAAATATCTAAAGCCTTTTTAGTTCCACTAACTTTGCTCTGTCGAGGTAACTTTGTTCTTGCTTTTGACTGCTGCCAGTACTGCATTAATTCATCAAATGATTTGCCCCTTAGATCGGATAAGCCTTGTTCTTTGGCAATATCCTTCATCGCATTCAATCGATGTTCGAATTTATCCAGGCTTTTCCGTAAGGTGAGCTCAGGTGAAAAATTGCTAAATACACACAGTGAAAACGCTGCATGCAAAAGATCGCCTATTTCATCCTGCAGGGCTTCTCTTTGTTCGGGTGAATGCAGATGTTCCTCTATTTCTAAACATTCGTTACGGATCTGAGTCATGATTTGATTTTTGGTTTCCCATTGCAAACCAAACGCAGCAGCCTCTTGCTCTAACTTCTCAATTTCTTCAAAAATAGCCATAATATCGCCTTATATTTTTCTAGTTACTTGCATATGCCAGCGCATGACTTCAATAGCACTTTCAATATGCTCAGTGCTTATGTCTCCAACTTTACCTTCAAACAGGTGAAAAAGAGCGGCTAGCCTTGCAGAATTCTCCGCGGCCTTGCTAACAAAATCTTTTAACGCCACCCATGGACCATTGTCAGCGAATCCTGATTCCATGTGGTTAAAAAACTGAATCCATTTTTGTTTAGCCAATGGATTAAAAACTAATGTTGGCAAACTAATGCACCCTTTGATCCCCAACTCTTCCGACTGAGAAAGACAGGTTGTAATGCGATCGTGATAGGCGCTAAAACAGGACAAAGAATCATTGGGTTCTTGGTATAAGCGTGTTCCCATAAGACTTTTAGGATAAGCCAGCAAACACCGCGGCAAAAAAACGCTCTGACGCGCAATATGGCCTAGCGCTCCGGAACTTGCGCCCTGATGCAAAATCTAAAAAAACACTGTTTCATAGGAAAATT
>JAOAUB010000060.1 GCA_030157805.1 Legionellaceae bacterium | reverse complement strand
AATTTTCTTACACTAAAACAACAACTTCAAGCCAAAAACTATACTTTTCATGGGCATTCGGATACCGAGGTGATTCTCGCACTCATCACAGAATATGGACTTGAGCCCTCATTAAATCTCATGTCTGGCATGTTTGCCTTCGCCTTATGGGATAAAAAAGAAAAAAAACTACATTTAGCGCGCGATCGAATCGGTGAAAAACCCTTGTATTATGGTTTAGTCAATGGCGCGTTTGTCTTTGGATCGGAGCTTAAAGCTCTTCGCGCCTACCCCAACTTTAAAAATCACGTGAATCGCGAAAGTTTAGCGCTGTTTCTACAATACGCTTATATTCCCACGCCCCATTGCATTTTTGAACATATTTACAAACTCACGCCAGGCAGCTACCTCACGGTTTCTAATGCCACGATCACGAAACTTCCTAAACCCACAAAGTATTGGTCGGCAAGCCAGGTTGCCCTCGATGGCCTAGCCCATCCGCTGCACTTAACGGACACCGAAGCCATTCAGCACGTCGATGATTTGCTCAATCACATCATAAAAAGTCGTATGGTGGCGGATGTTCCTATTGGAGCCTTGCTCTCCGGAGGTATTGATTCGTCGGTTGTGGCAGCTCTAATGCAAGCCCATAGCACACGCCCCATAAAAACGTTCACCATAGGATTTCATGATAAAGACTACAATGAAGCGGAGTATGCCAAAGCCGTGGCGAATCATCTTAAAACAGATCATACCGAGCTTTATGTCGATGCCCAACAAGCCTTAGCGGTTATTCCTAGATTATCAACTGTTTACGACGAACCTTTCGCAGATTCCTCCGCAATACCTACTTTTTTAGTCTCGCAATTAACTCAACAACACGTCTCTGTTTGTTTATCTGGCGATGGTGGTGATGAAATTTTTGGTGGTTATAATCGTTATTTAGCAGCGAAGACGCTATGGAAAAAAATAGCGTTACTTCCTTACCCCGCCCGATTTGTTTTTCAAAAGTTACTTGTATCGGTTCCTCCTGCACGCTGGCAACAATTATTAAAACGCCTGCCTATCCCTAACGCCGGCGATAAACTGCATAAATTGGCAAGGATCATGACTGCCAAGTCACCCGACTTCTTTTATCAACAACTTGTTTCCCAGTGGCACAACGTATCGGACATCGTCGTGCAAAGCACCGACACAACAAGCAATGAAGCCATGCTGCTGCATCAATTCGAATCGATGGACTTCATTGAAAAAATGATGATCACGGATACGCTGTCTTACTTGCCCGATGATATTATGGTCAAACTTGATCGTGCCAGTATGGCCGTAAGTTTAGAAAGCAGAGCTCCCTACCTTGATCACCAACTGATTGAATTCATGTGGAGGCTGCCTTTGCACATGAAAGTACGTCACCATACCACCAAATGGTTGTTGCGCCAGGTGTTAGCTCAACGAGTACCCGAACCTCTTTTTGACAGACCAAAAATGGGCTTTGGTATTCCTCTGGACAGCTGGTTACGAGGACCGTTGCGGGATTGGGCTGAAAGTTTATTGAATAAACAACATATTGAACAACAAGGTTTTTTTCACGCAGAGCCTATTTTAAGAAAATGGGAAGAACATCTATCGGGAAAACGAAACTGGCAACATCAATTATGGACCGTGTTAATGTTTCAATCATGGATAACCGAATGAAAAAAAAATTACTATTCCTTTTAAACGAACCAACGTATTTTGTATCGCATCGACTCCCCGTCGCTATTGCGGCACGTGAAGCTGGCTATGAAATCCATGTGGCAACAGGAGTAAGTACAGCCCCCCCAAAATTCATGACGAAGGTTTTATTTATCATCCCATCCCGCTGTCTCGTAGCGGCAGAAATATACTCTCTGAACTTCTTAGCCTATTGGCTATTTATCGTCTCATGAAGCGTATTCAACCTGATATTGTGCATCTTGTGACAATCAAACCGGTGATTTATGGATCGCTTGCAGCCCGCGCTGCGCGTATTCCGGCTGTGGTGGCTGCAGTTTCTGGATTAGGGTATGCCTTCATTGATCAGCATTTAGAAGCCAAAATGTTGCGCAAATTAATTGGCACACTTTATCGGCAGGCCTTTCGTCATAAAAATTTAAGGGTTATTTTCCAAAATGACGATGATCGAACAACACTGCTTGATTTAAACGCTTTAAAAGAGAATCAATCCATCCTAATTCATGGTTCGGGTGTTGACTTAACCCATTATCCCTACCACATCGAGCCTAACGCTACTCCACAAGTGGTGGTGATGGCTTCTCGTTTATTACGCGACAAAGGCGTTTTTGAGTATGTTGAAGCAGCTAAAGCCCTACGCGCACAAGGAGTTCAAGCACGATTTTTATTGGCAGGACAAGTTGATCCAGGCAATCCTTCGTCCCTTGATGAAAAACAACTAAGCACGTGGATAGAAAATCAAGATATTGAGTACATTGGCTATTGCGATGATACTTCTTCGTTATTTGCCCAAGTGAATTTGGTCGTGCTTCCCTCTTACCGCGAAGGTTTACCGCGAGTCTTAGCTGAAGCCGCTGCTTGTGGTCGTGCTGTTGTGACGACCAATGTTCCTGGCTGCCGTGCTGCAATCATTCCCAATAAAACAGGTTTATTGGTTAACGTCAGAGACGCACTTTCACTTGCCGAGGCAATTCATCAACTTTTGCGAGATGATACGCTTCGGCAAACCATGGGCAATGAGGGACGTCAACTGGCTGAAAATGTCTTCGATATTAAGAAAATTGTCGCTGAACATATGCATGTTTATCAAACTTTGACCCAAAAACAACACACTACGTTTCTTCAAAGGCACACTAAACCACTAACAAACAGACAAATTGCGCGAGTATCGACCATTCCTTTCCCAATGTTAACCCAACTCAGACCGCAACTTAAAGCAATTAACGAGGCTGGGGGGGAAATTACACTGATTGCCAGTAACGATGAATTAGGCAATCAGTTAAATGAACTTGATCACGGTGTGTTTAAACCCATTTCTATGGCACGTGAAATTAAAATTTTTGCTGATCTCATCACTTTATTCAGGCTTTGGCACTTATTTCGCAAACAGCGTTTTGATATCGTTCATTCAATTACTCCTAAAGCAGGGCTTCTTTGTGCCATTGCTGCGCGTGCCGCAGGTGTTCCGATTCGTTTACATACCTTTACTGGCCAACCCTGGGTTACCATGCACGGCATAAAAAAAACCCTTATTCAACGTTGTGATCAATTCATTTCGACGCTGAATACCCAATGCTATACCGACAGCGTGAGTCAGCAAGAATTTTTAATTCGTCATAACATCATCCATCCTCAACACCTTAAAGTGTTAGGCAGTGGTTCCCTGGCAGGCATTGATCTTGCGCGTTTTAACTCGAGTAATTTTACGACTACTGAAAACAGTGACTTTAAAACCAGTTTGGGATTGCAACAAGAGACGTTAATTTTTATTTTTGTCGGTCGCGTCACCGAAGATAAAGGAATTTATGAACTGCTGGACTCAACAAGCCAATTATTAAAGCAGGGTCATGATATTGCTTTGTTAATTGTGGGACCTTTTGAACAACAACTACAATGCGAAATTCCGACACTGTTCCATCAAATTGACCAACATAAAATCATATACACTGGTTTTAGTCGAGAGCCCGAGCGTTACATGGCGATAGCGGATGTGCTATGCATCCCAAGTTATCGTGAAGGATTTGGTACGGTCGTTATCGAAGCAGCCGCCATGGGCTTACCTACGATAGGAACCAATATTTATGGACTTAGCGATGCGGTGATTGATGGTGAGACCGGACTTTTGGTTGAACCCAAAAATGTGACGCAGTTAACCCTAGCGATGCAAAATTTAATCGATAATCCACAATTAAGAACTCAGTTGGGTGAAAATGCAAAAAAACGAGCATTAAGTGAGTTTGACAGTAAAAAGTGCGGGGAGCTGTTAATTGCTGAATATCAGCATTTATTGAGAAAAGCATCAACATCTGACAGAAAAACGATGAGAAAGATACGTCTGTAATGGCGTTACCAAATTACTTTATTGAGCGAACAGTGAATTTAGATTTCATTTTGTTTCAAAAAAAATGACCCCTTGCTAGCAACCATTGTCGCTTAACAAGGGGTCGGTTTTTTTGGGAACAAGATTATTATCTTCATTCGGCACTCATATTACCGCCACCTTTGGGACCCATTTTATCCACAGTAGCTTGTTGCGCTTTAGCCTGCATTGCCAATTGAGCCTTCCCTGTCTCATCCCCTGATTTTTGTACGGCGGATTTGACCTCACCAGCCCATTCGGCAGACTCAGCACCACGACTTTCTGGTTGCCCACCAATCCAGCGCAAAACTTTATCAGGCAAATCAGAAATAAGCGTAAATGACTTTTGAACTAAAGTAACATACGTGGTGGTATAAATTAACACTGAAAAGAAAAGGCTATACATACTGGCCCAATCTGTATAGTTTATAGGATTTGAAAACGTTGCCTGGCTATGACAGCCACTACTGCCACAAACAGTACCCGACGAAGCGCCTATGTATTGAATTGCATTTGAAAAACCTGCATTAAGAACCCATATCGAAACATACGACATGGCAATTGCTGCAATATAACCAATGATCATCAACGAGGGCCGTAAAAACACATTCATCAGGATCATGATCGACGATTCGGCTTTACCAAAAGCTTGATGGCCCTCCGGATTTGAAACACCCAACGCGACAAGAGGTGCGGCCACCATCGCCTCGATAGTGGCCATTAACCATGCAATCGAACCAAACGTAAAGATCATATAAGGTAAGATGGGAATATAATAAGCTGTTAAAAAACCAATGCTGGCCATCACACCCATCCAGGCCGCGACCAAAGGCATTGCCATCACCATGAATGCCACCATAAAAATACCAAACACCGGAATCATGAGGGCTCCAACGGCAGTAAAAATTTCTGTTAGCCACAACGCACTGGCCTCATTAATATACGCCACCCCCATATTGCCTAAAGACACGATCGGGTTGTTCGTAGGTTCTTGAATACTTTTTAATGCTTCTAAAAAGTAACTCCCTATCGTCATGATAGGAACGATCATGAAGGATTGAAAAATCAAATTTGCAAGTTGCATGATATAAATCAAAACAGCATTATACACTGTCACGATGATCATGTTATAAAACACATCCCCTAAAAGACCCCCTAAACAGAACACAAAGATGAAGGTTTTTACGCTGGAACATCCAAAATTAATCGTTGGCAGTTTCATGCCTGCATTACTAAAGGAAGGGTTGTAGTGCATGCTAAAGGCCGGCGCTGTCAAGCCAGGTTGTCCTGGAAGATTAACTAACATTGAATTCCAAATAAAACCATAGGCCGTTGCAGAAAGTGGCCCTTCTTTTAAATCATGCGATACCGCTATACTGCTGCCAGGAATAAGTTGATTGCCAACAAGTGGCCCCCCTGTAAGGGAAGCGCCGCTAACCATTGATTGTACTGACTGTAATAAAGCTTGCCCAGGACTTGTCTCATTAGGAGTTGACACTCCTCCTGTCAACCAGGTGCAGAAGTTCGGATAATATTTCGATTGATCATTACAATAGTTGGCAGTAAACACCGTCGACAACTGATCATAAGTGCTATTAGATAAACCGGTCATTGAATCTGTCTCATTGGATCCGGCCCCAGCGAGACCATTTAATTGCACTAGATTAAAAAAGTAGCTACCAGCCATCATCCAACCCGAAGTTTCAGCCGTCTGAATAAATTGACGCGCAGCGATTGCCGTGTTTTGATCCTGTGCTTGAGCAATCAAATTAAGCGTCGGCAACATGATGTTGCTGTAGTCCTCGATAGCGCCCTGGAATTCAACACCACTAAATAAGGGAGCTCCAGGATAAGCCGATCCCGAGCCATCTGACGTTTGAGTGGCTGAGCCCCACGATACACAATTTTGATTTATCCCTGAACAAGGACCGCCTGTATTTAAATAGGGAACACCAAACTGTTGTTGGGCCACCTGAGAAAATGTTGACTGGCTTGGTGTTAAATTCGACATTGCGTTGCTGCTCGTGTTAACTGATGATGACGCCGTCAATGCAGGATTATTGTTCACAATAACCTGTGCAACCGTCGACAAATCCATGTACATTTGTTGAAGTGCTATAGCACGGGACATTGATGCTGTTTCTAGCTGAGAGGGAGTTAACATTTGACCGAGGCTTCCTAACGTATCTAACGCCGAAATTGAATTCCACGTGATAGTGCCGCAAATTCCCGTCAATTGTGAATAAGATGATTCAGGGCCGGAAGTTGAAAAATTAGGCATGTTTACACTGTACGTCGTTGTGCCCTGGCTTGCAGCACTCTGAACAGCAACCATATTAACGCTATTAATAAAATTAGGTACCGGATTATTACAAAATAGTGCCATGGTTGGTGTAGAAGAACCACCACAAGGAGGGGCGTTTGTGCTTTTTGCCGCTAAATAAGTTTGTCGCTGAAGCTCCAATATTTTTTGAATGCCAAGCATGCACACTTGCCCGGCGAGAATAGCTGACGCTCCTTGAGCAACTTCCGTGCTATTTTTGTTCGTTGTTTCAGGGGTTTGTTGTGCCTGAACAATGACCCCTCCGCGATTTAAATAACCTAACGCGGCATTCCATACTTTGTCAGCAGCACCAACCCCCTGCACAATAACCCACATGATAAAAATTTGCATCATACAATAGCCTGATGCTTTAGGAATCAACAAAGCCAAACCTAACGTTGAACGCATGGGGATCCAAATGGAGGACCATTGCGATCCTAAAACTTCTCCTTCGTGCGCCGTGTTTAACGTCGCCACTAGCAAGGTATACATGATGACAATACCGCCCAGTGCAAGCACTGCGGCATTAAAAACTCCAAACATATTGCCTAGAATCTGACTGCCAGTGCCATGCAAAACACCATCAACCACGCCAAAAATATTCCCCAGAAAAACAACGGAGTAATCACCAATAGGCGGTGCAAAATTCAAGGTTCCCATGCCACCATCGGCTAAAGCAAGGGCAGGGAAACACGCAAACAACAGGCTACTCAATAGTTTAATATTCATAATTTATCACCTATTAATCTTTTTTACCCAGAAATCCCTGCTTAAACCACTCTTGAAAAGTACACCCTAATTTACGCTTCTTAATCTGAAAAAACCAAAAGTGATAACGAAATGCGAGGACTAAAGCAAGCAACATCACCACAACACTTAACAAAGTGGCATGCCAAGAGCCATACACCGCAAGATAAATTGAATACACTAAAAACCCTAATGAAAAAAGACACATCAAGACGCTCAAACGATAAAGCCCATTGCGTTTTCTTAATAAAGATTCATCATCAACATGATATTGTCGAAGAGCTTCCTCAAAAGTCTGCTCTGCTGTTTGTCGACGAGGAATAAATAAATTCCTAACTCCGTTCTCCAAATACAACGTAAACTCTTTCATTCGATCAAAATCGGACCACTTTCTAACATTAAACGCAGTAGTTAATATTTTCTTAAGTCGGCTATGAGAAGAGTTTTTCATAAAATTTACTTTCCAATTGATAGACTTTTAATCTTGTTTAGATAATATTACTATAGTATTAAGTTTGTATGTCGTCCAGCAACTTGTTGTATGTAAAAATAAAGTAAAAATTAACCAGTTTTTAAACTTACACTAAGAGCGACAATGCCTGATTTAAGCCACGAAGCCTCATTAAAGTATTGGTTCGAATACATTGACCCCATGATTTATCGGGTCATTGTTTTTCTTGAAAGCGTCGAAGTATGGACTCTGGATGGCAAACAAGCGCTCGAAGATGTCATAAAAAAATTGGGGGAAGAACTGGATGATATTGAAAAAATTGATCTTAGTATACTGGGTCATGAGGAACTGTTTATTCGTCTAGCGGCTAATATCAAATCAGGTCGTGGTTTACGCCTACTTCAAACCATTGACATGATTCATCCCGGCAGCGCCTCAAAAGTACTTATTCATGCCGAAGAAACAACCACCGGCAGTCACGATCCAGCAGGAATTTTTCTGAAAAGAAATATAGCATTCGAGCGTCTTCGTCTTCTCGCTCGAGTTTTTTCGACTTATCGCCTACAACTTGTCGCTCGCGCGCTAGAAGGAGAAGAATAAATGAAAACTGTTCCATTAGATCGAATGAATCAATACGTCAAAACATCCGTCGCATTGAGTCTATCAAGTTTGCTTTTTGTGACTTCCAGCGCCTCCTTTGCACAAGACAGTGATTTAACTGACATGCAACAGGATTTGGATAATATCACCATCTACTTGCAAAATTTAGGAATGTATTACGGATATGATTTGACGAACTACTGCCCATCAAGCAATGGAAATTGCCCCTCATCAAGCAGTGGCTCACCCTCTTCGGCAACAGCGGGTACGGGTCCTTTTACCAATGAACTAACCAACGCAACATCAACTCTTGGTGGTGAAATTGATTTAATTACCAGCTTTCTTGGCTCCATATTATTACCCAGCACGCCTCAACCAGCTACTGCCGGCGCAACGACACCAAGCCAAACGACCTCACAACTCGTTCCAACAACGTTGTCATTATCACCTTATGCTGCATTAATTAAAACCTATCAAAATCAATCCTTTGTCTTACAAAACCCTGCTTATTCAAATCCAAACTCAGGCGCGTTTTCAGTCTCACCTATTATAGACCAACAACCCTACCAAGCCGATCCCGTCAATCAGTCTATATTAAATATTTTATCAACGCCTGATGTCAGCTATTGTATTAATAGCACCACGGGGGCTCCTTACCCTCTTCCTTGTAATACAGGGGCAACTGTTGGACCAGACGGCTCCATACAAAACAATTCAAGCATGGGTGGTGGGCCCGTTTTATCTCAAGTGCAAATTATGCTAAATACCATTGGGTCATTTCCCTCCGGGAGTAATGCCGGGAGTGTTTATCCAGCAACTGGATTTTATCCCTTACCCACAGAAAATGCCTCCTTACTTCCCCAGTTAAACAGCGACACGTTGCTTGGACCACTCATTTTTGATAATACAGGAAATTCATCCAATAATGGGGACAGTAATCCACCATCAAGCGATCAAGGATTAACTGCAACCAATCAAATTCAACAAGCTGCAAATTATATTCGCTACGCTACAGGCTTAGTAACTCCGATAACTCAACCTAACGCCAGCCAATACGCGACTCTTTATGCAACAGCGGTGAATATTACAGGCAATTCAACACCAGCAGCCCAATTAGCAGCGCAATCCACCATTGCAAACTACCTCACGAGCTTACGCGTTTATGCAGCCCAAACTTCGGTTGGAATAAGTAACCTCTACTCCATTCTGTCAAAACGCATGCCACAAAGTTCCGTCGCAGCAAGCGGCCAAAAAACAAGCCCGGCACTGAGTGAGTACCTTATGGCAACTTGGCGTTTACAACCGCCCACTTCCGGCTCAACAAATCCAACATGGACAGCTCAAATTAACACAGCCTCTTCTGCGACCGTTCAAAAAGAGATTGCTATTTTATTAGCTGAAATTAACTACCAACTCTACTTAGCTCGTGTACAACAAGAACGCTCGCTCTTGACTGAAACCACCATGTTGCTTCAAGGATCGAAAAATATTCAGCCTGACTCCAGGCTCATGTCCACGCCAGGAGCAGAAGCTCCAGGAACAGCATCTCCTGCCAGTTAAGTCATCGCAACAAAGAAGGATTTTCTTGAACCAGGAGGGAATTATTTTATCCCTCCTGATTTTATTAGATCGCGTCGGAAAGCACGTCGCTCATTTTTTTCAATACTGCATCAAGGCTAACCAACGCCATCGTCTCTTTACCGTGAGCATGGGTACCCCAAACGTTGTTTTTCTTGGTTTTTTTTAACACGTACTGAACCGCCTCGTCATAACAATCTACCGCTAAATGCCGATAAGGATAAGGACCAGACACTGCGGAGCTCGTCACCGCATGCAATGCAATCACCGGCGTTCCCATTGCGGCAGCCATATGAGAAGGCCCAGTATCAGGACAAATCATGAGTCGAGCTTGTTGAATTAAAGCCAATAATTGTTTGGGCTTCGTTTTCCCAACCCAATCAAAACAGGGAACTTGTTGAGTAATTTGGTCGGCCAATTCACGATCATAAGGCGTGGGTCCTCCCGTTAAAATCACATTCATACCCCTGCGACTCTGGGCCTCTTTAATGACAGCAACATAACGCTCAACAAGCCAACTGCGCTCTGGTTTACTTGCCGCGGCATTAAGAAGAAGAATAGGCCGGCGCCTATCCATCGGCGATTGATCCGTCGTTAAACTGGTTGATAACGAATCATTAACCCATTGGTGGTCTGCCTCATCGACAGATAAGTCCCAACGAAGCTCCGTCTGATGAATACCCAAAGCCTGCGCAAACTTTAGAAATCCTTCCAAAGTATGATCACACCCGGGCGTAATGGATTCCGACACAAACCAACGATGCAGATCTTTCGCCCGAAGTCTGTCGTAACCAATTTTTCGAGATGCATGAATGAAAGGATACAGAAAATTAGCACGGCAACATGCCTGTGCGGCTAACAGCACATCAAACGTCCGCCCCCGCATCCTTTTTTTAAATTCCCAATAATCACCGATTGTTTGAGGTTTTTTAATCAAAATAAACTCAACCCCATCCATTCCTGCAACCAAGTCATAAGCAGGCGGTGAAATAACCCAAGTCAGGCGAGCTTTAGGCAAATACCGTTGTAACGTTCTTATCAGGGGCACAAACATCAAAACATCACCCAGCGCTGAAAGACGAACCAAGCATATCGATTGAATAAGGGGCTGTTCGTTAATCATGCTGAAGAATAAAGCGAGTCCCACAGTAGGGACAAACTTCCTGACCTGTTTTAGCAATCGGTAAATAAACCTTGGGATGTGCATTCCAGAGCGTCATTTCATCGCTAGGACAGCTTAAAGGCAAATCCTTAACATGAACAACATGAATTTTTTCAGCACAAGCAGTTTGTTGATTGGATTTCGACACAATAACTCCAATTGATTAAAAAAAATGCCGTGAATAAAAGCTCAGCGACGCTTATTTCCGCGACTCATTATCCAATATTTCTTGAATAATCGCTATAACCTTCTTCCCTGACTTAGCACTGTCACCACAATCCATATAATGGCCGCTTGGCCAACGCCTCAACCAAGTGAGCTGTCGTTTTGCCAATTGCCTCGTTGCCGCACGTGCTTTTTCACCAAAGGATTCATAATCACACTCACCTTTTAAATAATGATAAGCTTGTCGATAACCAACACAACGTAGTGACGGGCTCGCTAACGACAACGGCCACTGCCTTAACAACTGTTCAAGTTCCGCAAGAAATCCTTGTTTTAACATCAAGGCAAAACGATCAGCAATGCGTTGATGCAACCAACTGCGATCGTCAGGAAATAAAATTAAATTCACAAAGTCATAATCGCCTGGACGAGTCTCTTGTTGCTGCAACAAAGAAAGTGGTTTCTGCGTGAGATAAAACACTTCTAACGCTCGTTGAATTCGTTGCGCATCATGAGGATGAATACGTTGAGCACAAACAGGATCGATTTGACTCAGTTCTTCATGCAATAAAGGCCAGCCAGAATGCTCTGCTCGTGCAGTCAACTGTTGACGTAATTCCTCATTCGCATCCGGCAACAACGACATCCCCTGTTGTAACGCATTAAAATACATCATGGTTCCACCAACCAACAAAGGTATTTTCCCCCGCCGACCAATGGCCTCAATAAGTTCATGAGCTTCTTTACAAAATTGAGCGGCAGAAAATACTTCAGGAGGATCAACAATATCAATTAAATGATGAGGCGCCATCGCAAGCTCTGCCAAACTCGGTTTTGCGGTGCCAATATTCATACCCCGATAAATCATTCCCGAATCAACACTGATAATCTCCACAGGAAAATGCTTCACAAGCTCGCAAGCCAGCGCTGTTTTCCCTGACGCCGTGGGACCCATTAAACAAATTACACGATCAACCATAAAGTAGTTCCTGACACCATGATGAAGATAATTTTTTAATGAACGTTGATGGTGCATCATGCTGTGTGTTTTTTATCTGCATCAACACCTCATCATTAAATGCTGCCTGCTGTTCAAAACTCATGATGTCAGCATGCTGTGAGAAATTAGCGGCTAAAATCGAAATAAGCTGCGTTAAGGTCGGTGCTGGAAGTAAAAAAACCGCTTGTAAAAAAGAAGGAATATCAAGTTGGGGAATCACGTTCGGCAAAGTTCGAATTGAGAGTTTAGAACTCTCCAAAATTTCAACGTCAAAACCTAATTGATGCAATAACGAATAATGATTTGAATACGCTTTAAAATCACGTGATTCATCCCGATATTGCACAGGAACTAATAAAGGACGGCTTCCCCAAGGCATCATTTCCGCAAACAACGACTGCGAAAACCAATGAGCTCTCAAAGCGGTTAAATCAGCCAGATACACCTCATTGTCAACGATCAACAATGCAAAAGATTGATCAAGTGCAATAATCTGTAAGGCCTCCGAAGCCTCAATACGAGATAAGCCATCCAAACCATGCTTCACTTGCGGTTTCACGTCGTGAGTTTCAACCATGGCATTAACAAGATGACCGCGCGGAAAAGGAGATTCAAGCGACTCATGCTCCATAACATGTTCAGGCACGTCGATTGCGCGACTCACTTGCGACACAATAAAATCATGAACTAATCGTGCTTGTTGAAAACGCACCTCGTGCTTGGTGGGATGAACATTCACATCCACCTCAGCAGGGTTCACGCTTAAATACAGCAAACAGACTGGGTGACGTCCAGGCTGAAGCACAACACTGTACGCTTGTTTAACTGCATGATGCAGTAATTTATCTTTAACCATTCGGTTATTTAAATAAATCCACAGACCATCATTTTGGCTACGTTGATAATTAACATCACCCACCCATCCTTCTAATTGCATGCCCGCATGCTGAGCTTCAAGATGACTCGCTCCATCTAGAAACTTTTTTCCTAATAATTTCATAATGCGGCCCTGCATGCTGGAGTGACATAACGCAGGACTTAATTGCCAAAGTAACTGGCCATTATGAGTCAAGCTCATCGCAACGTGAGGTGCGCTCATCGCAACCCGTTTCACCAAACTCTCAATGGCTTGAAATTCACCTCGCTCTGATTTTAGAAATTTTTTGCGCACCGGCGCATTAAAAAAAATATCGTGAACCTCAATTGTCGTGCCCTGCGCTCGCGCACAACAGGTCATCGCTTGAGTCAGTGCGTCAAGCCTCATAGCATGTTCTTCTGATGCCGATTTGGAACAAATGACTAATCTTGAAACGGAAGAAATACTCGCTAAGGCTTCGCCACGAAACCCCATGCTTTGAATAGCATAAAGATCATCAAGCTGACTGATTTTGCTCGTAGCATGAGGTGCGATTGCCAACAATAAATCATCGGACAAAATGCCCAAACCATTATCACTGACTTTAATTAAATTTAAACCACCGAACCCTATTTCAACATGAATTTGCGTCGCTTTAGCATCAATCGCATTTTCTAATAACTCCTTGACCACCGATGCTGGTCGTTCAATAACCTCACCGGCAGCAATTTGGTTTGCAATAAAGACAGGAAGACGCTTAATTCGTGTCAAAATCACACCGGAATCAATAATCGTTGCCCCATTTTTAAGGAGCCTTTGCCAAGATGATTTGCCGACTCAATGGCCGCCACCGAACAACGATAACGATGGGCAATCTCAGGTAATGATTCACCTCGTGTCACCGTATGAAATTGATTGTTTCCAGTTAATGCCTCAATTCGGGTCCCTTGGGGTGGGTAATCCCAAAAGTAAGCTTTGACACCTTTGAAAATTGCTTCAGAAAGCTGCCTCTGATAGCCCGGAGCCGTTAAATTTCTTGCCTCCCTCGGGTTTGAAATAAAACCTGTTTCAACAAGAACCGAAGGAATGTCCGGTGATTTTAAAACCATGAATCGAGCCTGATCAACGCGCTTATCATGTAATCGCGTCATCGTGTTTAAATTTTTTAACACGCGTTCCCCCATCTTTAAACTGGCACTGATCGTTGCCGTTTGTGACAAATCAATCAACACCGTACGCACAAGACCACTGTTATCATTAAGTGTTTTTAAATTAACCCCACCAAGTTCTGAGTAATTCTCTTTTTCCGCTAACCACCGCGCAGCCTCACTTGTTGCTCCTCGTTGTGATAACGCAAAAACAGAAGCTCCGTTGGAGTTAGGGTTATGAAATGCATCAGCGTGAATTGACACAAAAACATCCCCATGACAATGCCGTGCAATCGTTAACCTATCTCGTAACCCGACATAATAATCACCTGTTCGTGTCAAAACAGCACGCATCCCAGGTTGCCTATCAATAATTTGTTTCAGTTGACGCGCAATCGCTAAAGTCACTTGTTTCTCTTGCGATCGATAAGGTCCCATGGCGCCAGGATCGTGCCCTCCATGTCCTGGATCAATCACGACGATCACATCACGTAAAGGACCCCTAGGCATACTTTGTGCGTGAACAGGTTGACTAATTTGACTGAACTGTGGCGCAGACGATGGTGGTGATGCGAATCGCGATTGATCTCGACGCTTTGACGCATTATCTGATTTAGCACCTAACAACGAAAGCTTACCCAACGAAAAAACATTCAACGAAAAAGCACGATTCGCTTTCTGAACAGTTTTTTCAGGAGAGGCATTGAATTGAACAGGATCCGTGACTTCAAAAACTAAACGAAGCGTATGCGGGGTCGGTGAGCCACTTCGAACCAATTTAATTAAATGATTATGAACATTAAGTGTTTTCAGATTAAACGCTAATTGCGTATTTTCAAAATCAATAACAATCCGATCGGGATTGGTTAAGGTAAATGCTTTATGAGGCACTGCTTCGTTTAATACAAAATACAATGAAACTTTACCGGCAAGTTGTCTTAACTCGACATGTTGCAATTTAGCCACAGCAAAGGATTGGCTACAAAACAACAACCATAGCCCCACAGGATATAAAATAATTCTAAACAATAAGATCATGAGGTTCCCTTCATACTCGCCAAGACATTTTCTCCTGCAGCTGTTAAAGCATTAAAATTTAGCCGCCGCCCAAGACCTTCCATGCTGAATGAACAGGCAATATCCGCCAAACTCAAACAAAAAGAAGTTCTTTCAGGCCATTCAATACAACAAATTGCATTGCTACTAAAAAAATCTCTAAAACCAAGGTATTCTAATTCGACCTCATCTTGAATACGATACAGGTCAAAATGATGTATTAGCAAGTGATTATAAGTGTAACTTTCTACCAATGAAAATGTCGGACTTTTTATAGGACCAGTAATCCCCATCGCTCGCAACATAGCACGAATAAAGGTCGTTTTACCGGCACCAATCTCCCCTTGAAACGTCACCAAAAGGGGCGCCGTTAAACAACTGGAAAATCGAGCCGCTAACTTATTCATGGATGATTCATCAGGCGCACTATATTGGCAAGCTACCGGCATTCAACAACCCCGTTCATTGTTTAAGATTAATTAGTCGTCGCATCCATGGCATCAAATCCGTCGCTAACAAACCACGCTCACCCTGCTGTTTGGCAGCCAAATCAGCAGCATGCGCATGCACATAAACGCCAAGCTTAGCTGCCTCGACCAACGTTAAACCTTGTGCAATCAAACTTGAGATCAAACCACTTAACGCATCCCCCATGCCGGGGCTTGCCATCCCTGGGTTTCCTGCATCACAAATCGATGTGTGATGTTCATCAGCAATCAATGATCCCACACCTTTTAAAACAATAACACCACCATACTGTTGCTGCAGTTGATGTAATGCACCATAACGATCCCGCTGCACGGCCATCGTTGTGCATTGTAATAGACTTGCCGCTTCACCCGGATGAGGTGTTAATACCCAATTATCATCATGCTGGGGACTCGCTCCTAAAATTCGCAGTGCTTGCGCATCAATCACCATCGGTAAATGGGAAGCAATCACCTTAAAAAATAACTCGTTGGCCCAAACATCATCACCCAGTCCTGGTCCAACTAAACAGACGGTTGCCCTATCAAGCAGTCGTTGTAAATCATCCGCGTGTTCAACGCCATACACCATCGCCTCAGGCAACGTGGCAATAGCCACCTTGGCATATTCAGGTTTTGTTGCAATTGTAACCAATCCTGCCCCGGTGCGCAAAGCTGCTTGCGCGGCAATCGTCACCGCACCTGGCATGCCGACATTGCCACCAACAATTAAAACATGACCGAAATCACCTTTGTGACAATTTCGACGACGTGTTGGCAATAGTTCTATAATCATTTCGGATGAAAGGCATGCCGCAGCAGGCGTCATTGACGCTAACAACACGTCCAATTGTAATGATTCAACCACGATCCGGCCACACACGTCGGGGCCGTCCCCCATCAACATTCCTAATTTTTTACCGATAAAAGTCACCGTCAGTGATGCACGAACGCATCCCCCAAGCACTCGACCATCATCACTGGAAAGCCCTGAGGGTATATCCATCGCCATAACGGGAATATCGGCTTCATTCATTTGATTAATGGCCGTTAATAAGGGTTCGCGAACATCTCCTGATAAACCAATCCCAAGCAAAGCATCAATAATTAAATCCGTGTCGGGATCAAGATGCTCCTCTGCAGGATGACACACAACGCCTGCGGCAATTGCTTGCAGTGCTGCGTGACGAGCCGAGTCAGGAAGCATTTCAGTCGGCTTAAATTGATACAATGTTACTGAATAGCCCGCTTCATGGGCAAGCCTTGCTAAAACAAAACCATCACCAGCATTATTACCCCCGCCACAAAAGACCGCGATCTTATGGGCCCGAGGAAACTCTTGACGCACTATTCGCCACGCCGCAATACCTGCACGCAACATGAGTTCGTCGGCGGAAAGACCGCAGCGTTGCGTCGCCATTTGTTCACACCAGCGAATTTGTTCGCAACGATAAATTGATTGACTCGAGTTCGTCATAAATAACTAAAAAATATCAAGAAAGATGGATCCATTCTAGCAAATTGCTCGTGAATAAGTATAAACTGAAGAGGTTTATTTCTTACAGGCCAAAGGTTAAGTTATGATGCACAAGTGCCGCTTATTTATTCTACTGTTCATTGCAGCTTCATTATCCGCTCACGCAGATACGATTGAAAATTATATCAATATTTATAATGGAATTCCTAAAATGGAAATGAAAGCCGATCCTCAATCACAAGCATGGGCTCGCTCAGCTCGAAATGTATTATCTATCACCAGTGAAACCATTGCGGAAACGTTGTTACAAGCCAATGATCTGGCCAAAAATCAAGGAAAACCGTTATTTTGCCTGCCTATAGGTGTACAATTAAATGCACCCACCATGAATGATCTCATTGTCCAAGCTTACCGAAGTAACCCAAGCCAACAAGGTGACAAAGATAAAATGACCGTCTCTCAAATTGCCTGGCTGGCGGTCACCCAATCGTATCCTTGTCAGTCAGGACCATCATCCCCCTTCAAGGCTTTTTCAGGCTCTCAAACCATGCAACATGTCGGGGGATAATTGTATAGCGACGGCCCTTAACTATTGAACTCTTCAAAGGCTTCCAAAGCTTCAGCGGCGTACATTAAGGAAGGACCGCCACCCATATAAACAGCCATGCTTAAGGTTTCCAACAATTCCTCACGGCTTGTTTTTAACTTAACCAAAGCCTGTGAATGAAAACCGATGCATCCCGGACAATGATTAGCAACGGCAAGAGCCATCGCAATCAGTTCCTTAGTTTTTTTATCCAAAACGCCGTCTTTCGTTGCCGCTTGGGACAATGCTCCAAAGCCCGCCATCACATCGGGAAGCTCTTTTCGCATTTTTGCTAATTGCGCACTGATCCCCTGGGTAATTTCAGTGTATTTTTTTGACATGGTCATCCACTCCTGGTTAGTTAGAACCTATTGACAATAGCTTGAAACGAAAGCTAACACGATCCCTAAGTTGATTAAAAACAAATTACGTTATCATTTTGTCATGAAAATTCAATAAAACCATTCAATGAAGCCATTTATTCGATATAATTTTCGCCACTGTAATTCTTGGAGCTATTCAATATGGCATTTTTTAAACATCATAACATTCATTATCAAACGGAAGCGATTACCATTGCCATCAATTTTAAGTCAAGCTCTGAGTTAAGACTGTCAGCACAACAAGCTCTCGCTGAATTTCAAAAACTTGAAGCGACATTACGACAAAGCAAGACAATAGACCGCAACAATCCTCAACGAACACAAAGCAGCAAGGCAAAAGCAAATACGCACGCCGTCATTGCAAAACTGGATACTCTTTTACCTCCCGGAACCCCCGAATCAAGAAAAATATCGCAACGAATCGCTGAAAAAAAAGAAATTCAAGACGCGTTAGAGGTTCTTTACTCCATTTATGATGCCAATACGGAAGAATTGTCTCCCCAATTTAATCATATTTTTACTGCAAATCTAATTAATTTAAAAAACGATTTAATTCAACAACTTCAAAACTTTAACCTTACAATTTTGCAAGAACCCTCTAAAAATTTCTATAAAAAAATCGCAGCAAACAACAAATTGATAGCATGCCAACAAGTGATTCAAAAAACACAGCAACTCATTAACAGCTCAAAAACAGTCTCCGGTGTATTTGCGAGCATTGCGATTAGCGCAGACGTTCTCGCTCAAATGGGAGTAGCCGATGATCCATTCAATACCGACAGTGCCGCTGATGTTTTTGTTGACAAATTACCAAGCACGCTGCAAACACACTCCTCCATGAGTTTCGGAGTCAAACTCAATGCCATTGGCTCAGCCTTTCAGCTTGAACAAGCACGCAATAGTTTGATGGCAAAATTAGAGCACTATTTAAATCAACGCGCTCGCTTAGACCGAACCACCATGTCAGAACAATTCGTTAAGCTGCACACTTATACCCCCATTAATCATGGGTTTTTCTTCAATAAAAAACTGCAAAACGAACGCATTCGAATTGCAGCAACCTTGCTAACTCATTTACAACACATGCAACTTAACGATGGCACACCTATTGAAAACCCCTCGCTTTTTGCCAATCTCTTGATTAAGGCGATTGAAGAGAACGCAAGGTGCCGAGCAAGACATGGCAGATTATTTGATAAACAAGGTGAGTTAGCAAAACAGCTGGAAGACATGCGTGAAGAAATGGGACAAATCTACACTCAGAACATTCAAATAAACACTTCGATGCCATCCTTGCATGCACAACTGCAGCTGCCAAAACCTCTGGCAATCAGCTATAGGACAATGCACTAGCGCTTATTAAAACGGGGTCGGGCTTATAAAAACAAATATCGACAAACGGTGACACTGGCAATAACTCCAGCCAAATCAGCCAAAAGCCCCGCCACGATGGCATGCCGAGTCCGCTTAATTCCAATTGCGCCAAAATAAACAGCAATCACGTAAAAGGTCGTTTCAGTGCTACCCATCATGGTCGCTGCAGTTTTGGAAATCCACGAGTCGCCCCCATGTTCATGAATCAACTCCGCCATAACCCCAGTTGCAGCACTTCCTGAAAAAGGGCGCACGACCGCCAAAGGCACCAATTCACTAGGCATCCCTATCGCCGAAAGCATCGGTGCCAAAACACGGCTTAAGAGATCAAAAAAACCTGACGCGCGCAACATACCGATAGCCACCATCATCCCAATCAGATAAGGAAGAATGCTAATCGTGGTTTCAAAGCCTTGTTTTGCACCTGAGATAAACGCATCAAACGCGTTCACTTTTTTAAACGTCGCATACCATGGAATTCCGACGATAAAACACAGCACAATGCCATTAGAAAGAGCATTAACCCATGTATTCATATTGCACTTTCCTCGCCTTCAGAACCATGGCCCAAAATAATCGGTTCGCGCTGAAAAAAAGGTAATTTCGCCAATTTTTTTACAGCAAAAATACCCACGGTTGTTGAAATTGTGGTCGCAACTAACGATGAGACAATAATGCTATTCGGGTGCGTTGAGCCGTTCGCTGCTAAAAAGGCAATGGCCGTTGCTGGAACTAATTGCATACTTGAAGTGTTGATTGCCAAAAAAGTACACATAGCATCGCTTGCCTCTTCAGCATGGGTGTTGAGCCTCTTCAGCTCTTTCATGGCTTGCAATCCAAACGGTGTTGCTGCATTACCCAGACCTAACATATTAGCCGCTATATTCATTAGTATTGCGCCCATCGCAGGATCATCAACAGGAACATCAGGGAAAAGAGGCCGCATCACGGAGCGTAAACTATACGCTAATTTATCAACGAGGCCCGACTCCGAAGCAATTCGCATCATACCAAGCCATAAAGCCATCACCCCCGTTAACCCCAAAGCAACTTCAAACCCAAGCCGCGCTGAAGCAGTTGCTGCCTGCACCACGTTATCAAGCCGCCCTAAAAAAGCACCGACAATCACAGATAAAAAAATCATCCCTAACCAGATTTTATTTAACATACTTGCACCTCAACGCCGAAGCGAAGTAAACTTATCCACCCAATCTATCTTATCAAGACCGAAGATGTTCCTGACAAGACAACTGCCCATCGTGATATTCACTATTCTATTAACACTCGCGCTTGTCAATGGCTATGCTAACACCGCCCAGCTCAAGAAAACCCAACTTACAATTGAAAAATTATATCGCAACTTAACAACGGCCTCAAAATTAACGATGGCGGAACGTCTGGAGATCGTTAGCGGCCACTTCTTAGGAAAACCTTATCGACTCGGGGCTTTAGGCGAAGGAAAAAATGCTCGTTATGATCAATCACCGCTGTATCGTACCGATAGTTTTGATTGTGAAACCTTTGTGGACACCGTCCTTGCCATCGCATTAAGCAATAACATGACTGAATTCAAACAAACCCTACGCAAAATACGTTACCAGCAAGGACAAATCCAATTTATCAAACGAAATCATTTTACCGATCTCGATTGGAATAGAAACAATCAACACCAAGGGTATCTCAAGGATATTACCCCGCGTTTTAAAGACTCCCACCATCAAAAGATCACACTTCTTGCCACAGCCACCATTAACAAACCATCCTGGTATCACCATTTAACCACAGCCAACATCAAGCTTCGTCATCCCAACGCAACACAACAAGAAATACGCCTGCTTGAGTTACAAAAACAAGGCAGCCAACTCCCGGTAGCCGAATCAACAATTCCTTATATTCCACTCACCCGGCTCTTCCTCCCCAACGGCCATCCCAATAAAAGCCTCTTTGCACAAATTCCCAATGCCGCCATCATTGAAATTATTCGACCCAATTGGGATTTACGTGACCAAATTGGTACTTGTTTAAATGTCTCGCACTTAGGCTTTGTTTTTTGGAAAAACAAGCAATTAATATTTCGTCAAGCCTCTACAATATACCAACGCATTGTTGATGTCCCCTTGATCGATTATTTAAAGCAAGCACAATCAAGCCCAACCATCAAAGGAATTAACATTCAAATTGTTGCTGTTGATAAGCCTATTCATTAACGACGATTCAAGCTCACCCAAAAACCCACTTTCAACAGATAGCTACCCTTCACGTCAATATTGCTATTTTTTATTTCTTACGGTAGAACTATCTAAGTTTTATTTTAAACTATGGAGTTGATCACCATGTTAGGATTATTTGAGCGAAGCCCCTTAATTCCAAAAATAGAACTTCCTGAACCACATCGAATTTTTGACTATACCAACCCCTCGCACCTCGAAATCATCAACCAACGCACAATGCGCTTCAAACAAGCACAAACCGCGCTACATGCTCTAGACAGTAACATCATCAACGGTCTAACTATAGGCAGCTCAGCCTGGCTTGGTATCTATTTTCTCCCGCTTGTTACCGTATCCATTGCCTGTTTTTGTTTCGCCACCCATTATGCCAGCCATCGCCCGGAAGTTTTTAAAAATTATCAAGAAGCATTAAACGATCTCATCGAGGCCTATGTCTGGTCTATGGGACGAGAAACCCATCAGCATTGGCATAAAATGGGCGTCAAACTCATTCAAGATATGATTTTAACGTTAGGTCCCTGCGTGACCAAAGAGACAATCTATACCTGGCGTCTGGAAGATCTCAATCCAGCCAGCGGCTTTTACCCTCTCAGACCTAAACGAGATATTGAACCGTCTCTCGAATTTAAAGCAAAGCTTGCACAGTTTGCATCAGGAAATTCAACTAAAGAATGGCAGTTTGCGCTCTATGGAGAAAATGGCAGTGATGATTTTCTAGGTGCTTTACGAGAACATTTTAATCGATGGACAACCAATACCGTCGTTGCGGTCATTGAACGTCGCCCTTAAACGAGCGACAATTTATAAAAAACTCTAGTGCCGCTTCAACATTTAATCTTCGGGTTATGATCATGGTTGTCTTACGCTCAGTACACTGTAAGCCTAAAACAACCATGACATAACCACGAGACGCTTATCTTCAACCCTACAATTAAATGTTAACGAGACACTCGTAACTATGAACTCTTTTTATCGCATTGAACGTCTTTTTTGCAGCAACAGCATGCAAAAACATTATACAACCAGCCAATAACTGCGCCGCGAACAAATCCGTCAAAAAATCCAACAATCCCTGCAATAAAACTGCCTAAAATAGAAAAATCATACCCGACATGCAAGGTACGCAATGATGCAACAAACGAACCCTCATAGCCAAAGTGGGTTAACAAACCCAACAACAACAAAGAACCACCCCACAAAATTCCGAGAGAAAGCCCTAGCGCAATGGGACTTAATTTATTTTTAGTCATCATCATATCCTTATAATCGCTTAAGTTATCCATGTTCTAGGATATACTGCCAATAAGGCAAGATGCAAGTCTAATTGGTAAAGTTAAATACAACGACGTTCTATTAGACTCACAGTAAAGCTGCTAAGCGGCTCGCCTGATCTATCGCGTGACGCGCATCAAGCTCAAGAGCCTTGAAAGCACCACCAATAAGATGCACCGACCGCCCCTCTTGTTTAAGAGGCTCATACAAAGGACGTAACTCATTTTGACCCGTACAAATAATCACGGAATCAACGGGCAAGCAACGAGATTCTTCATTAATGCGCACATGTAAACCATCATCATCAATTCGCTCATAAGCAACGCCGCCTAACATCTGAACTTGTTGATGCTTAAGACTTAAACGATGAATCCACCCCGTTGTTTTTCCAAGATTTTTTCCGTGTTTTTCCTTTTTACGTTGCAAAAGATAGACGTCACGTTCACAGGATGAAATGCTCTGTTTTTTTAATCCTCCACGAGTATTACCAGCTAAATCAATTCCCCACTCATCAAAAAATTGCGGCAAGCCCAATGAACTCGTATGAGTCAGCCACTCTGCCACATCAAAACCAATTCCCCCCGAACCCATCACGGCAACCCGCTGACCAGGAATTTTTTCACCCATAATTGCCTCGACATACGTCATGACGCTCGGATGATTAATGCCCTCAATCTCCGGAATTCGGGGCGACACCCCTGTTGCTAAAATAATTTCGTCATAAAACTGTAACTGTTCTAGAGTGGCGTCGGTATTTAATTTAATAGTCACCTGAAACTTGGCGAGCTGATAAGAAAAGTAATTAATTGTCTGCTGATATTCCCCTTTCCCGGGGATCCGTTTCGCTAAATTAAATTGCCCCCCGAGCTCAGCATGCCTTTCAAAAAGAGTGATTTGATGCCCTCTTTCAGCCGCAACTGCCGCAAAAGCAAGCCCTGCAGGTCCACCACCTACCACCGCGATCCTTTTAGGATGAACCACACTTTGATAAACCAATTCCGTTTCACGCACAGCACGAGGATTAACCATGCACGATGCTGTTTTATTCATAAACACTTGATCAAGACAAGCCTGGTTACACGCAATACACACATTAATCGCGTCACGCTCACCCAAGTGCGCCTTTTGAACAAATTCCGGATCCGCTAAAAATGGCCTGGCCATGGACACCATATCTGCGATGCCATCGGCAATCAATTGATTTGCAACTTCTGGTGTGTTAATCCGATTCGAGGTAATCAACGGAATAGTGAGTTCTTGTTTTAAACGTTGAGTTAAAGAGGTAAATGCGGCTGGTGGCACCATCGCAGCAATTGTTGGTATACGAGCCTCATGCCAGCCAATACCTGTATTAATCAGTGTTGCGCCAGCATGTTCAATCGCCTTGGCAAGTTGTACAACTTCATCCCATGAGCTTCCTTCATCCACCAAATCGATCATGGATAATCGATAAATAATAATGAAATTTTCACCCAATCCTTCACGCAATCGACGAACAATTTCCACGGGGAAACGCATGCGATTAGAAAATTGTCCGCCCCACTCATCTTGTCGTCGATTAGTTTGAGTCACAATAAACTGATTAATGAGATAGCCTTCACTTCCCATGATTTCAACGCCATCATAACCGGCGGACTGCGCAAGTTTTGCGCAACGCAAAAAATGTTCAATCGTCTTGATAATTCGCCTTTTTGACATGGCCCAAGGACTAAACGGGGTTATTGGTGATTTAATGGCACTTGGTGCCACAATAAACGGATGATAACCATAACGTCCTGCATGCAAAATTTGTAAAACAATTTTACTGCCTGCTTCATGGACAGTTTGTGTCACAATTTCATGGCGCTGCTGCTCTTTTTGGTTCGTTAATTTTGCAGCAAAAGGAGCTAGGCGCCCGGAACGATTGGGTGCAATGCCACCTGTCACAATTAAGCCAACACCCGACTGCGCCCTTTCACGATAAAACGCCGCCAATCGAGATAACCCTTCTTTATCTTCTTCAAGCCCGGTATGCATCGACCCCATTAAAATACGATTTTTTAATGTTGTAAAACCTAACTCTAGTGGGGTAAACATCGCCTTAAACGGACTATTATCAATCTTTAATTCCATGAGCGTTCCTTGTCTAGGAAATAGTGACTATCCGCAGCCAAATTGACCACGACAGCACCAAAAGGTGCCACAAAAGCACCTGCTAAAGCCATGCTTAAAGGTTATTCATGCGACGTTAGAACTTCCCTTTAGCGTTGATAAAAGATAAAACTTCACAACAATAAACTTCTGGCTAACGGTGTAGCTCGCCTACTGTAATTTCGACATCCCTAAGAGCTATTCCTCGTTTTTATCTGATTTTTTTACAAGAGTAAGATGCGGTTTGTTCTTTTTTGAGTTTGGGGTCATATCAGGCGATGAGGAGATCGGTGGATCTTCTAAACCAAACTCCATACCGGCACCATTTTCTTTCGCATAAATTGCAAGTACCGCGGAGGGGAATACTACAATTTGCTCCGATTTACCGGAAAAACGAGCCGTAAACACAATCCGATCATGATTCAAATGAAGACCTCGGCATGCTTGTGGCGATATATTAAGTACAATACGCCCTTCTTTGACATAGTCTAGAGGTAACTGAACATTGGGATAATCAGCACTCACCAAAAGATAAGGTGTCAAGTTATTGTCAATAATCCAATCGTATATTGCCCGAATAAGATAAGGTCTGTTCGATGTCATATTCACACTACTCATCCTTAAGCTGCTCGTACTTGTCGCTCAGCTTCAGATAAGCTGATTTGAAATGAATCACGTTTAAAGACACGCTTCATATAAGCATCCAATGCGTTGGTGTTTTCTGGAAGCTCAATCCCTAATTGGGGTAAACGCCAAAGAAGTGGCGCAACAAAACAATCTAACAAGGAAAAATCATCGCTCAAAAAATAAGGCTTACTTGCAAAAACGGGCTCAAGATTCAATAAACTTTGCAGCAATTGATTGCGGGACTCACTAACCTGCGTTTCTGCTTTAATATTATTCATTAAATAATACCAATCACGCTCTATACGATACATCATCTTACGAGCTTCCGCTCGAGCAACAGGATAAACAGGAAGAAGCGGTGGGTGAGGAAATCTCTCGTCAAGATATTCCATGATAATTCTTGCTTCATAGAGAATAAGATCACGATCAAGTAATGTAGGCACCGTACCATAAGGATTTAAAGCAAGTAAATCCTCGTTAGGCTCGCCTTGTTTTACGTGAACAGTCTCAGCATTAACACCTTTTTCAGCTAAAACGATCCGAACTTGATGACTGTAAACATCATCACCATCTGAATATAAAGACATAATTGTGCGCTTGGTCACAATAGCCATGAACGTTACTCCTTATTCTGTATAGAACCTGGGTAATAATACCCTATAAATAATATAGGGGCTGATTGTATCACAAATTAGTTTTTCTGTGGTGAGAAAGTATCATCTGTATTTCATGTCATTTGAGATCATTAAAAATACACAGCAACTAGCGCTGAACATTAATGTTCACTTAATCTTTGTGCATTATAATTAGATTTAAAATTTTTTTATTTTTTTATTTTTTTAGGAACTGTTGACAATTGCTCTATAAGAGCCGACGTGAACAAGCTACGATACGCAGAGACTTTATAGTGCTTGAGCCAATTAAATTGTTAACAGACCCTATGTTAAAATATTTTTTATGAGAAAAAATAATGGCAAACCCTCTCTTTAGTCGACTTTTGCGTGCTGCACAAGATGCCATCCCACGATTCACAACTCCAATAACACCAACATTTTATGCAAGAGTTTCTCGAAGCCAGCCAACCGCATTGAACCCTAAAACGATGACGTTTAATCTCGTAGGACGTCGGTTGTTCTCTTCCCAAATACCACGTTCAATCGAGGCAGTAAGTCCACCATCAACCAACAGCTCATCCAGCAACAATATTTTACGAATGCTTGGCGGAACAATCATGGTCAGCGGCGGCATTATCCTCAATGAAGTTATCAACAACGATTTAAATCCTATGAGTTCACAACCCATCAAAAATAGTGATGATCTCAAACTGATACACGAAGAAATGCTACATGAGCTACTCCTTAACGTCGATTTAGAAGAAACGACTCGGCAAATAACCTCATTATCACCAGCAATTAATTATGCGATCACCCGTGGTAACCGAGATACCTTTAAATACACATTGAAAGAACTCATCAACATTAACCCCCAAATTAATAATCGTTATTTTGCATTGCTTATCAATACTTGTGCAGCACAAGGCAGAGTATCACTATTGCATATTCTTAATGATCAATTTGATTTGAGCGCTTTAATCGCAAAAAATAAACTGGCCATGAAACTATTACAACACCCCGCTAAAAACGAGATCGAGCGTCTTTCTTCTCAATTTATCTTAGGCGTAGGCAATATAAAACACGAAGGATCCCATTTACAATTAGCCCTTCAAAAAGATCTTGACCTACAACATGCTGAAACAAAACTAGAGATGCCGTTGACTACTGGGTTGGATGTTGTCGATGATTTGGTCGAGTTAAAATCCTTTGCTCAATTACAACAACATGCCCAACAAAAAATTGAAACAGCTTATCATTCTGTCGTGGTACTAGAGTCTTCTTCTGATAAATTTGAACACTATTTAGATGTTTTAAAACATTTATCAGCCAGTGGTGCCCCTAATATCAATAGTGTGTATTTAGTGTATGGAGGCCATTTCACAACGGGTCAAATTCAAATTGTTAGACAAGAGAATGGCGCCTTAAAGGTAAAATATTTACACATAGACTCGTCAGGCTCTTCTGCTGGCTTTCATAGCCAAGAGTCTTTTATCCCAGGTTTTGAAGTTCGATTTCCTCAACAAGTGGACTACATTGTTGCGGAATTAAAAGTTCAACACGCCAACAAAGGATGTTCCGTCTTTTCTTTAATGAATGTCCACGATTTAATTTATCATCACAATATTTTTAATTATCTTGCCCGTTATACAACGGATAGCCAAACCAGATCCTGTTTCTCTATGGACTCAACTCAATTCAACTTTACGTTTAAAACAGCGTTACTCCCTCTTGCTTTTTCAAGAGGGAAGCAATCCATGTCTAATCATGGTAAAGTTAGTGTTTATGAACCCCCTGCCAATCCCAACGAGAACGTTACTTTCTCTGACAAAATCGTTCTTGGGTATAAAGGTTTGCTTCATGAAATCGAAGACAGCCCCAACGAACGAAAAAACGAATTGCACTTCCCCATAAGCGCATATACGTCACAAACTGTTGCAGAGTGGCTTGAAATCAACGTAAAAATAAATGCCCAAGGTAAGCATCAAAACAAAACAACTGAGCGCATGATCTTTCAATGGGGCTTACAACTCGTTCCCTGGTTAGTCAGCTTAAAACCGGAGGAGATCATTGAAAAAAGTCAATCATTTGATCTACAGCACTTTATGGCAAGACACGGTCTTCGAAACAATTTCGTGTTGCCACCGTGCCCATCACTCGCTTCAGCCAAGATTAGAGAGGAAACCGAACAAAAAAAAACAATAGCCCCAAATTAATTCGTTAGGTCAAGGCTTTGTTGCGTAACCCCTGGCAGTGTCTTCTTTCATAAAATTCAGGCGGATCGACGGCTTTGAGGCATGCCTCAAGATGTCATTCTATTGAGAGCGCCACTAGCGATCATGGCCTCTTGTTCTTGTCGAGAAAACTCACGAGAATTCATCGTATCACCAAATGTTATTTGGTAGCGTTGCACACCGAGTTCAGAATAATTTCGACGACCATATTGCCTGTTT
Organism: Legionellaceae bacterium; assembly: GCA_030157805.1. GTDB lineage: Bacteria > Pseudomonadota > Gammaproteobacteria > Legionellales > Legionellaceae > JAOAUB01. The sequence continues at coordinate 13,972 of JAOAUB010000060.1, read as the reverse complement.
CTTTGCCATTTCATTCGGCCGGTCGCTGCGATTTGAATCATGTTGCTATGGCCGCTTTCGTCGATGCATTATGTAATAATTCACCAACCTTTAAACTACCTTCCTCGTCGGCTAACAGTCCTTCACAAATAATATAAGGAAACTCCAGTCCCAGCGCGTCAGCAGCGCTAAACACCCAAGTCTCTAGCCAGCGACCTCGTGCGTCCATAACATCGGATGCCGGAACAATAATAGCCACTTCTGGATTCCTTATAAATCGTGTTCTCAAATCGTTGAGGGTCGATACGTTCGTTGCAACGATGACAATCCCGCCCTCACCACGCGCCCCATTATGTCCATTTAAATAGCAATCAGCCCCTTTAATAACGGTACTAATACCAAGCTGCTGTCTGACTCCAAGAAAAAAGTTAACCGCTTTTTCTACCATATTTGAATTACGATGTGTCTGCGTCAGAAAATGGGTGGTAAACCGATTTTTTTGTGTGCTGCCGTCATAGGACAACGACGCCAACAAATCCACCGCGGTATAACAGCCACCATACTGACTCCAATGTTTTCCTATTCGTTGATTATCCCCCCACCAAGGCCACAAAATTACCATTCTTAGCTAACTCGTAAGCTGACTGTACTATGCAACCCGATTGGTTGTGCGACTCATCCAATACCACTAATCCATATTGTCCATCGCAATGAAAGGGACTAGTCCAACTTGAGTATTTACGTCCCGCCTCAGAATGGCTTTTATAGAGGCAATAAATATCATAAAGGCCTTCGCGAGCGTCTTCTGGCACCCCACATTGGTGCTTACCCAGCGCCTTATATTGCCTAACATCTGAATATAACGAACAAATACGAAACGAGGCCCAACAGTCTTGAGCAGACAGTTTTTTTCCCTTTATCTCAATCTTCTTTTGGTCTTGAAGGATATCTTTATACCAGACTGCAAAGTCACCAAACCCCGTTAAAACCCGCTTATCCGTCAATGGATCTATCGGAACCATCTGCCCTTCGTGCGTGTGCTGTTCAAAAAAATCTTCATACGTCAAAAATTCCGCCAATTCCATTTTAGTCTTATCGATACCATAGAAATCACATGCGGCAAGGCAGCTCGTTCGCGTATCGTCCGCTAATTTTGGTGATGGAAATAAAAACAAGGCCTTAAATGCAACTTCCTCATCGTCTTCTCTCATAACTGGATTTTGGATGTAATTGATGACTAGATTACCGGCAACCATGGTCTTTCCTGAGCCAGGTGCGCCATGAATAATTAGATTAGGTGATGTATTTTTCAAAATTACTTCTTGCTTATTATCAAATTCGATACAACGTTCTCCAAAATAATGCATTGGGGCATAGGTGGGTGCTGGCACCGCAACCTCTTCTGTCGCGGCCTTTTTCGCCTTCTGCTTATAAGGCACTATGACGCGTGCATGCCCCATTTGTGCCTCTAATTTGCTTATAGCGGCCTTATAGTTATGATCATCCGCAACAAAAACAAAGCTGCTGGTGAGTATTACCCTGGCTACCGTCATCCCAATGATCAACGGGCTCATTTGACTGCCTCATGGAATCAGTGGCAGGAAATTGTAATGCAGGAAAGGTGTGCCTAAAATTTGAAATGTCTCTCTTTTAGACCTATGTTCGAGGTTTTTTTACACAACTTGACGGTGCCTCATAACATCCTAAGCTCCTACATCGAGGAGCCAGTAGGATGAAAATCAGACCAATCAGGGTATGAAACTTTTTCATCAAGGTAATGATCTGGAAATTTAATTTCCTTTTCCTGACTTTTCCACGGCGGCCCTGATTGTTGCCACATGTTACGGGCAATCGAATTCGTCGGCTCAAGACGTAACGTTGTTGGAGGGGTCGGTGCAATGCCAAATTGCGCAACAGCGATATCATCACGCTCACTATTTCTAACGATAACTCCCCCAACAGGTTTTTCAATTGAACTTCCTACCTTCATGGTGACAAGACTTTCTACGTAATGATCTAGTTTTAACTTATCTTCAGAACCAAATACTTTGGTTACGCCTTTTTCGGGTATTGCTGTAAAAAGCGGCGCTAAACTTGACGCCGTTTTATGTTTCGCTGACTCCTCTAATAAATTATAGGATAATTCCCCTACGGAAGTTGCAGACAATTTTTCACTCACTAAACAGGCATCAACCACATCAGGGTAATGATCAGCCAAGATATTCAGCGCTTTAGCGTCGCCCTTACCGCAGGCCACATCAACCAACTTCAGAACATCCTCTTTAGGGAGTGATTTTGCACTGCCATAATGAACTTCATACTCAAATGCTGCGTCATTTCCTTCTTTTAAAAGCCGATCAGGAGCGATCGTCGTTGGGGAAACGGATCGCCGCCTTACTGAGTTGACTTTTGGAGAAAAAACAGCGCTAAGACCAAACACACAGCACCTCTATTAAACAAAACAAAAATAACATTATCTTCACGGTACCCATCATTTGTCAACATTCAATGCCAATCAAGATCTAGATCAACTTTGTCCAGTACCAACGTTTAAGTTTCCACGCAACAATCAAAAAAACAAATAAAAAAATACAAACACCCATGCCCAACAAATACCTCGTGTTTCGCTTGGGCTCTGCCACATAAACAAGAAAGCTCACCAAATCTTGCAAAGCAAGGTCAAACTCACCAGGTGACATTTCACCTTGAGTAACTTGCTGTAACGACAAAATATTGGAACCTCGTTTTTCTCTTAATGCGATAACACGCCCACTTAAGGGGAAAAGAACATTCGGCATCGACACCTTCGGAACTAATTGATTGTTACTGCCCAAAGGACGCGAAGGATCTGAGTAAAAACTTTTCATATATAACATAATCCATGCAGGGCTTTTTTCTCGTGCAATAAGGGACAAATCCGGAGGTACAAGTCCAAACCACCTGCGAGCATCTTGACTTGGCATGCTTACGTTGATGGTGTCATCATTTTTCATTTGAAATAATTTTAAATTATTTCGCGGCACGGCTTGAGGAGCTGTGCCCTCAACTACTGATGCCTCACTCAGAAGATGATCTAATTGTTCATAGCGCATATAACGTAAAGAATGGCAACCGGAGCAATAGTTGATAAATAAATCAGCTCCTCGACGAAGTTTTACTTTTTCTCCCTCAGCGATACTGTACGCAAAAACAGAACTTGAGGTCGCCGTAATTACGGTAGCGATGAATACAATAAGTAGCAATACTAGCCTCATTTTTGCTCTACGATTCGATCAGGAACTTTTTTATGCTGTTCGAAGTGGCTATAAAAAGGCATTAAGACAAAATAAGAAAAATAAAAAAAAGTACAAACACGAGCAATTAATAAACGCCCAGGAGTCACTGAACAAGTGCCCAAGTAAAGAAGTAAAATAAAACTCGTCGAAAAAATAGTCAAAGCGCAACGTGACAACCGACCTTTGTAACGCATCGAACGCACAGGACTTCGATCAAGCCAAGGGATAAACAGCAAAATTAAAATAGCGCTGCTCATCGTGATAATGCCTGTCAACTTGTCTGGAATTGCGCGCAGCATGGCATAAAATGGCGCCATATACCAAACTGGCGCAATGTGGTCGGGAGTAATTAAAGGATTAGCTGGGACAAAATTTTCAGGCTCAAGAAAATACCCCCCCATTTCCGGCATAAAAAAAACAATAGAAAAAAACAAGATCAAAAAAACAAGAAGGCCTACAAAATCTTTGCTCGTATAATAAGGATGAAAAGGAATCCCATCCAATGGCTTACCTTCTTTATCCACGTGATTTTTTATTTCGATGCCCTCCGGATTATTAGAACCAACCTGACGTAAACAAACCAAGTGAAGAAAAACAGCACAGAACAACAAGAACGGAATTCCCACCACATGAAAGGCAAAAAATCGCTGCAAAGTTGGCTCAGCGACCTGATAATCGCCGCGAATCCAAGTCGTTATCCCCTCGCCAATATAAGGAATTGCACCCAATAAAGAAGTAATGACTTGCGCCCCCCAATAAGACATTTGGCCCCACGGTAAAAGATAACCAAAAAAAGCTTCAAGCAGTAACAACACTAATAAGGCGGTTCCCAACAACCAAACCAATTCACGAGGTTTTTGATAAGAGCCGTACAACAAACTTTTAAAGAGATGCAAATAGCCCAAAATAAAAATGAAGGATGCTCCGGTTGAATGAAGATAACGCAACAACCAACCAAAGTTAACATCACGCATCATGTATTCAATGGAATCAAATGCCCGATCGACGCTTGGTGTGTAAAACATAGTCAACCAAAAACCAGAGATCAATTGATTCAACAACACAATTAATAAAAGAAACCCAAAATAATAATAAAAATTCAAATTTTTTGGCACATAATAGTCACTAACGTACTTTTTCCAAATGCTTACGAGAGGAAAACGCTCATTTAACCATTGAAGTAATAGGTTCATTCATTATCCCCAATAATAATGACCTGCTTACTCACAAAACGATAAGGAGGAACTTCAAGATTAATTGGCGCAGGAACACCCTTAAACACCCTACCTGACAAATCAAAAGTTGAGCCATGACATGGGCAATAAAAACCACCAGGCCAATCTGAACTGAGCGTATTTTGACTATTTTTATTTGGTGTATATTTGGGTGAACATCCCAAATGCGTGCATATCCCAAGGAGTATCAAGTATTCTGGATTAATTGAACGATAACGGTTTTTAGCATATAGGGGTTGCTGTTGAACCAACGATTCTGGATCACGTAATTGATTTTCATGAGAAGATAGATGAGCCAACATTTCTGGAGTACGACGAATGATCCAAACTGGTTTACCTCGCCATTCAACGGTGATTTGTTGACCTGGTTCTAGTTGACTTAGGTCAACGAGAACGGGCGAGCCCGCTTTTTGAACTTTAGCGCTTGGAAACCAAGACGAAATCAACGGTGTCATTGCGAAAAAAGCGCCTATACTACTAAGTATACCCACGCCATTCAATAAAAACCGACGCCGTTTTTCATCAACATCCGCTCGAGTATTTTTTTTGTGTTTTGTAGATTTCAAATTGAAGATTTCCTCGCAATTTTATAATCACCCCAACAACGAATCGCGTGGGGCTCTGCTACAATTGCGAGAAGTAATGAATAATTATCGTTTTGAATACTGCGTAGCACGTCGCGCTTTGTGCAAGCCCACTTTTTTACGTTCTACTTGACGAGAATCACGCGTCAACAAACCGGAAGCACGTAATTTTCTTCGTGATGAATCAGCAGACGGCTCAGCATCTACAGCCAAATCATGCTCATCATACTGAACGAGTGCACGAGCTATTCCCAAGCGTATCGCTCCAGCTTGACCGGAAATACCTCCACCAGCAACCGTCACATAAACATCAAATTTATTGACTTGCTCCAAAACTTCAAGTGGCTGACGCACTAACATGCATGAAGTTTCACGGCCAAAATATTCTTCTAAATTACGATTATTAACAATGATTTGACCTTTTCCAGCTCGTAAAAAAACTCGCGCTGATGAGCTTTTTCTTCGGCCTGTACCATAATATTGCTGCTTTTGAGCCATAACAATTAATCCTCAACTTTAAGTTCTTTAGGAAGCTGCGCGGCATGAGGATGCTCATTACCGGCATATACCTTTAATTTTCGGAACATCTCGCGACCTAATGGATTTTTAGGTAACATTCCTTTAATAGCTAATTCAATAATACGCGCTGGATTTCTTACAAGTAACTTTTCAAAAGATTCTGATTTAATTCCACCGGGATATTCTGAATGTCGATAATAAAGTTTTTGTTTAACTTTATTGCCGGTGACTTTGATTTTGTCCGCGTTAGTCACAATAATATAATCACCAGTGTCCACATGAGGAGTGTATTCCGCTTTATGTTTTCCACGTAACCGAAGCGCAACCCGTGCCGCAAGACGGCCTAATACTTTATCACTAGCATCGACTACAAACCAGTCACGTTTGACTTCATGTGCCTTCGCACTAAATGTTTTCATTATATAATAAACTCCGTACCAGCCAATTAAATTCGTCATCTTTCAAAACGTGCGATTTTAACCAAAATTAGCGCAACCTACAAGTTATACTTTTCATAGATGCGTTTTTGTTTTCTTTTAACGTTACGTTTAAACGATTAATAAACGAGAAACCAGCATATTATTATGCAGATGTTCTTCAATAATTTGATCTAAATCAGCAAAAGATTCATAGGAATACCAAACACCTTCCGGGTAAATAACAAGGCAGGGGCCCAAATTACACCGCCCCAAACAACCTGATTGGCTAACTCTGATCTTACCTGGACCTGATTGATCCAACACACGCAGTTTTTCTTTTAAATAATCAAAAAAAGGCAAGCCCCCACGATCCGCACAGCAGGCCTTTCCTCCTTTTTTTTGATTAGTGCATACAAAAACATGCTTTGTGTAATGACCCAAACTTGACGCCTTTTTATAAAAAAAATCGCAACCAGGCTATCGCCTTAATCACACTGTTCAATAACATTTTTTAACTTAAGTCCTGGCTTGAACGTCACCACACGTCGTGCTAACACAGGAATACCCTCTCCTGTTTTAGGGTTTCTACCAGGTCGCTGCGGCTTATCACGCAGAATAAAGTTACCAAAACTCGATAACTTGACGTTTTCACCGTGCTCAAGAGAATGCCTGATTATCTCAAAAAATTCATCCACAAGCACTTTACCTTCTTGCTTTGGTATCTTTAATTCGCTATATAAAGTTTCAGCAATCGCTGCTTTGCTTAGTGCACTCACATTTAGTCCCTCAATGTTATAGCTAATTTTTCACCCAACGTCGTAATTATAGCATGAATTACATCATTAATCTCATTATCTACTAGTGTACGATGGTCGTCTTGTAATGTTAAAGAGAGAGCAAGACTTTTTTTGTTGGCGGGAATTCCCACGCCTTCATAAACATCAAAAACATCCAGCGACTTAAGCCATGCCTGATGTGCGACATTTTTATCAATCGCCTGCTTAACAACTGACTCAATGTCAGTCAATGTCAACGTATTATCCACCAGCAAGGATAAGTCACGTCGAATTAATGGAAACTTAGAAATCGGCTGATAGCGCGGGGTAGGCCATGACATCAGCTTATCAAGTTGCAGCTCAAACAACATCACCTCGTCCGAAAGCTCTAAGAGTTCCGCAAAACGTGGATGCAAAACTCCGCACCAACCAATATGCTCACCATTAATCCGTAACTGCGCCGATTTTCCAGGATGTAATGCTGGGTGGCTTATTGCAGCTTGAAACTCTAATAAAGGACTCTTTAAGGCTGAAAATAACGCCTGTAAATCACCTTTAAGATCATAAAAATCAAACTTCCTTTTCTCTAAAAGCCAGTTTGTAGCACCAACATCTCCCATAATCAAACCAGCAAAACAAGGTTTTTCCTCGAGAGTTCCCTGATTAGAACCAAAAGTCACGCCACTTTCAAACAATTTAATTGTCGCTTGTTGGCGATGACGATTGTATTTCAACGATGTTAATAACCCAGGCCACAAGCTAAGTCGCATCGATGATAATTCGGAGGAAATAGGATTGACTAAATCCATGGTCGCAACTTCAGGATAAAGCAGATTTTGTAAGGCTGGATCAACAAAACTATAGGTAATAGTCTCATGATAAGCGCGAATTGTAAAAAACTGCGTTAATTTGGTGTTCAATAACTCGATAACGTTAATAGTCCCTGGTTGCGCCGTGACCACCATTTTATCTCGAGGAATTTTATCGTAACCATATAATCGAACAATTTCTTCAATCAAATCAACATCCAAAGCAAGATCAAAACGATACGAAGGAGGCAACACCTTCCATTCGACTTGTTCATCATTCACTCGCATGCCTAAGGATTGAAGCATGGTTTTCATTTCAGCGTGAGTTAAGCTGATTCCAATTAATTGTTTTACCCGCAGAGGATTAAATGCAATTTCGGCACGCTTCGGCAAGCCTTCATGATTAACATACTCACTCATTGGGCCTGCATCTCCTCCAGCAATTGCCAATAAAAGCTCTGTAGCCCGATCAAGAGCGTTGCGCTGAAGGGTTGAATCAACACCACGCTCAAATCGTTGTGAAGACTCCGTCGTTAAACCATAACGTCGGGCAACGCCCGCCACGGCAGTTGGAGTAAAAAATGCACTTTCCAGAAGAATGTCGGTTGTTTCGGCATCAACAGCGCTCGCATTGCCACCCATAACGCCCGCAATAGCTAAAAGCTGTTGCTCATCAGCAATCACCAAAGGAGCACGAGCCGATCCCGCGCACGCAAAAGTCGCCGTTGAACCATCCAGCAACACCATGGTTTCATCTTCACGAGCTACGCGAACAACAACGCCTCCCCGCATTTTTTGCAGATTAAAGGCATGCATGGGTTGCCCTATCTCAAGCATCACATAATTTGTTACATCAACAACAGGATGTATTGTTCGGATCCCCGAGCGTCGCAAACGCTCAGACATCCAAAGGGGAGTTAAAGCTTTTGAATTTAATCCTTTAATGATACGAGCACAATAATGCGGACAAGCAAGCGCTGCTTCGACGCGAATCGCAGGTACATCATCTATCGAAGGTCGTATTTCAGAGACGGGGAAAGACGTTAAAGGTTGCTTGGTTAAGGCGGCCACTTCACGGGCGATCCCAAGAACGCTTAAACAATCGGCGCGGTTTGGCGTTAAATCAACGTCTAAAACCTGATCATCTAAATGAAGGTACGCTCGTAAATCGACACCTAATGGAGCATCCTCCGCCAGCTCAAGAATACCTTCTGAACTTTCTGCAAGGCCCAACTCACTCGATGAACAAAGCATGCCTTGCGACAACTCGCCACGTAATTTAGTTTCTTTAATTTCCAAATCAGAAGGTAGTTTTGCACCAATTTGAGCGAGAGCAACTTTTAATCCCGGTCGAACATTCTTTGCGCCACAAACGACCTGAAGTAACGTATTATTACCCGGATCTACTTCGCACAACGTCAATCTGTCGGCTTGTGGGTGCGGTCTAGTTTGACGCACTTGCGCAACAATAACCCGCGTAAATTGACCTGCAACGGGATTAATTGCATCAACTTCAAGACCAGCCATCGTCAACAATACTGCAAGTTGCTCTATTGGCAACGAGGCACCAACCCATTCCTTTAACCAAAATTCGCTTATTTTCATATTAAAACTGCCTTAAGAACGCTAAGTCATTCTCAAACATCAACCGTAAATCATCTATCCCAAAATACAACATGGCTAAACGATCAATTCCCATCCCAAAAGCCCAACCCTGATACTCCGTAGGAGAGATATTAACCGAGTGAAGGACGTTGGGGTGCACCATTCCGCAACCCAAAACTTCCAACCATCCACTAAACTTACATGAACGACAGCCGCGCCCACGACATTGGGTACAAGCAATATCCACTTCAGCAGAAGGCTCCGTAAAGGGAAAGTAAGAAGGTCTAAATCGAAGCGCAATGTCCGCGTCAAAAAAATCAGCAAAAAAGTCTTCTAAAATACTACGCAAATGAGTCATTGTGGCCTGTTTGTCCACCACTAAACCTTCCACTTGATGAAACATCGGGGAATGAGTCACATCAGAATCGCAACGATAAACACGCCCGGGTGCTATCAAACGAAAAGGTGGCTTTTGCTTTTCCATCGTACGGATTTGTACCGGTGAAGTATGGGTACGAAGTAGGCGCCCATCACCAAAATAAAAGGTATCATGCATCGCACGAGCAGGGTGATGTGAAGGAATATTTAAAGTTTCAAAATTATAAAACTCCGTTTCTATTTCAGGGCCAGTCACAATATCAAACCCCAAGCGACTAAAAAAGTTAATCACATATTGCTTAATCTGGGTGACAGGGTGCACTGAGCCTGATTTGACATCACGACCAGGTAATGTCACATCAAGACGTTCTGAGGCTAGTTTTTCTTGCAACTCCTTATCTTTGAGTTGCTGTTTTTTAGTTTGAATTAATTCTGAAATTTCACGTTTAGCATCATTAATCCACTGCCCTACCTTGGGTTTATCCTCATGAGAAAGATTCGCCAGACCTTTAAGAATGTCAGTTAACAACCCTTTCTTTCCTAAATATTCAACACGAAGGTCTTCCAAAACACGCATATCTTCTGTTTGAATTATTGCAGCTTCAGCTTTTTTTTGCAGTTTAAGAATGTCATCTTGCATAAAAGATTACCTGTTCATCCAAAAAAAAGGGGGGCAAGCGCCCCCCTTCATGAATAACCTTGATTAGTTGTCGGGCTAGGCCAAAGCTGCTTTAGCTTTTTCCGCAAGCGCCGCAAAAGCAGGCTTATCAAACACAGCCATGTCAGCAAGCACTTTACGATCAAGTTCAATAGCTGCTTTTTTTAAGCCATCCATGAGACGGCTATAGGTCATGCCGCATTCACGAGCTTGTGCATTAATACGAACAATCCACAAGGCACGAAATTGACGTTTTCTTTGTCGACGATCGCGATACGCGTACTGTCCTGCTTTAATGACGGCCTGCTTGGCAACTCGATAGACCCGACTCCGGGCACCGTAATAACCTTTAGCTTGTTTTAAAATTTTCTTATGGCGCGCCTTAGCGGTCACACCTCGTTTTACTCTTGGCATAATTAAATCCTCCTCTTATCCACCTTGCAACATACGTTCTGCTAAACGCGCATCTGATTTACACAAATACCCTGAAGAAACACGTAAATTACGTTTTTGCTTTGTGGATTTCTTAGTGAGGATGTGATTCCTATAAGCACGACGGCACTTTATAGCACCGCTTGCTGTTTTACGGAAACGTTTACACGCTCCGCGATGAGATTTCATTTTTGGCATTACTTGTTACTCCGCATTTAGGGGCGACTCATAAAAAAGTAAGCTCCCCTGCTAATTTATCAAACTTTCTTCTTTGGTGATAAAACCATCAATAATTGCCGACCTTCACGCTTAGCTTGCTGCTCAACAACCGCATACTCCGCAGTGTCTTGTAACAAACGCTCAATTAGCTTCACTCCAATTTCTTGGTGAATCATTTCACGACCTCGAAACCGTAATGTTATTTTGACTTTATCTCCATGATTTAGGAAGCGTATCAGGTTGCGTAGCTTGACCTGATAATCGCCATCTTCCGTCGTGGGACGAAACTTTATTTCTTTTACTTGAATTTGTTTTTGTTTTTTCTTTGCTTCCGCTTGCTTTTTACTCAGCTCAAAGAGGTATTTACCATAATCCATCACTCTACAAACCGGCGGTCGGGCAGTTGGAGAAATTTCGACCAAATCTAAACCACTCTCTTCCGCTGCGCGGAGCGCCTCACGTGTTGAAATAACACCTACCTGATTACCATCCTTATCAATTAAACGGACCTCAGAAACAGTAATTTGCTCATTTATTCGCGCGCGATCGGTATCACGCCTGGTTATTGCAGAAATAGCTTTTTCCTCCTAGTTATACTCTCTTTGCACTTCAAGTTTTAGTGTTACATGGCTATTCGGTGCCATGAAAGCTTTTGACGCTTTCATTCGCAACCTAACAAACTCCATTTGTTCAACTTAATCACATCAAGGCAAAAAATAAATTGATGTGAGTATAGTTTATAAACGCCTTTTTGCAACAATTTCCTGTTGCAAGGTTTCACAAAGCTTATCAAGTGACATCACACCCAACTCAATTCCTTCTCTTGTTCGTACGGAAACAGACTCGGATTCAACTTCTTTATCGCCGATAATCAACAAGTAAGGAATTTTTTGCAACGTGTGCTCGCGAATTTTAAAGCCAATCTTCTCATTTCTCAAGTCAAAATTGGTTCTTATTCCTTTTTTCTGCAAAAAATTGTCAATTTTTCGTGCGAATTCATGTTGTTTGTCACTGATTGTCAACAAAGAGACTTGAACAGGGGCCAGCCATAATGGAAAACTTCCAGCGTAATGCTCTATCAAAATACCCATAAATCGCTCAAAAGTACCTAAAATAGCTCGATGCAACATAATAGGAACTTGTTTACTGCTGTCTTCAGCAATATAATGCGCGCCCAACCGTTCAGGTGTTGATGGATCAACTTGAATCGTACCGCATTGCCAAATACGACCGAGGGAATCTGCTAAAGAACACTCGATTTTAGGCCCATAAAAAGCGCCTTCACCAGGAGCCTCAATCCACTGAATGCCTTGCTCTTGCATAGCAAACTTTAATGCATTTTCAGCTTTATCCCAGCTTTCATCACTACCAACACGTTTTTCCGGCCGTAATGCTAAACGATAAATAATAGTATCAAATCCAAAATCTTGATAAACCGTACGAACTAACTCAAGCAAACTTGAAACTTCAGATTGAATTTGATCTTCTCTGCAGAATATATGCCCATCATCCTGCACAAAATTGCGTACTCGCATCAAACCATGCAGGGCACCTGATGGTTCGCAACGATGACAATTACCAAACTCGGCGAGTCGTAACGGCAAATCACGATAACTGTGCAGGCTCTGATTATAAACTTGCACATGACAAGGACAACTCATCGGTTTAACGGCGTAATGTCGGTTTTCAGTTTCCGTGAAAAACATCGCATCTCGATAATTATCCCAATGCCCTGATTTCTCCCACAAAATACGATCGACTAATTGAGGTGTTTTAATTTCCTCATAGCCGTAATTGCGCAAACGATCGCGCATATACTGTTCAAGTAATTGATAAACTGTCCAGCCCTTGCCGTGCCAAAACACCATGCCTGGCGCAATATCTTGAAAGTGGAATAGATCAAGCGCCTTGCCTAATTTACGATGATCTCGTTTTTCAGCTTCTTCAATACGATGTAAATAGGCATCAAGTGATTTTTTATCAGCCCAGGCTGTTCCATAAATGCGTTGCAACATTGCATTTTTTGCATCGCCGCGCCAATAAGCTCCAGCTACTTTGGTTAACTTAAATGCGTGCAAATGACCTGTGGAAGGAACATGCGGTCCTCGACATAAATCTTCAAACTCACCCTGTTTATAAAGTGACAAAACTTCATTCGCAGGAATATCTGCAATAATTTTTGCTTTATAGTCTTCACCAAGGCCTGAAAAATAAGCTACTGCCTCATCACGTGGTAATTCACGACGAGTGATAGGTATATTTTCTTTAATGATCGCCATCATCATGAGTTCGATTTTCTGTAAATCTTCTGGCGTAAATGCTCTTTCAAAAGCAAAATCATAAAAAAAGCCGTCCTCAATCACAGGACCTATAGTGACCTGCGCTGAAGGAAACAATCGTTTCACAGCCTGAGCTAAAAGATGTGCGGTAGAATGACGAATCACATCCAAGCTATCGTCGTGTTTGTTGGTTACCACGATCAAATCACAATCGTTTTCAATCAAATAATTGGTATCCACCAACTTGCCGTTAACTCGTCCAGCAAGTGCTGCTTTAGCTAAACCAGGACTAATGCTAAAAGCAACATCATGGATACTGACAGGATGCTCAAAATTTTTAACATGTCCATCAGGCAATTTGACGCTTGGCATTATTCCCCCTAACCATCACTTATCAATGTGTAGCTACTGCAGTTTCGTTCTTTAAAAAAAAACCCTGCGTGGCAGGGTTGTTTTTGGTAGGCACGAGTGGGATCGAACCACCGACCACCACCATGTCAAGGTGGTGCTCTACCACTGAGCTACGTGCCTATTCTATAAAATTTAGAACGGGCTTGATTATATAAAAGCCACTAACATAAAGCAAACATTTATTTAGACTTACTCCAACAATCATTGCCGTTATTTTCACTTCTGATCATTTTTCTGATCATTTTTGATTTTATACTTGCTACTTATTTTATACAGCCCATCCTACTCGACTTTGGCCATTTTTATAGAAATTGACTAATAAACCGTGTTCTGCAAAAAAAGATCAAAATTCAGTCCTACGAATCGTAGTTAAATTGTTCCAAAAAAACACAAA
>JAOAUB010000059.1 GCA_030157805.1 Legionellaceae bacterium | reverse complement strand
GCTGTATCTGAACATGACAAAAGAGCCATTGTTAATGCGGTTTTATACGTGACGCAAAGAAGCTTACAATCGAGAATGATCCCTTCTGACTTTTCACCTTGGAGCACGGTATATGAGCACTGCCGAAACTCGTGCATGCGAGGAGCATGGCAAACGGTCAATGATACTTTGCAATTTGACAAATAAATGTTGCACGCTCAGCCAAGTGTAACAAAAGAACAATAAAATTGATTGAATTTTGATTGACTTTGTTATTGAATGGTTAGTGTGCGTTGTAAAAAACCGAATTATTTTATCGTTCAACCTGTTTTGTGTGTTGCACTCCACAACAAAAAATTAAAATCTCAACGGCTTACTATACAAGGAATGAAATAATGCCCGTCACACCACAACTCATTGATGAATTTAAAAAGCTCATTCGCGACTACAGCGCTCAAAGCAAATACAAAGTATTACCCGGTTTAAGAGCCGACAGTAACTTAACCAAAACATTAACAAGACTTGATGGACTTTTAACGGCTATTACGGAGCAAGGCAATGAGTTAAATGATCAAATTATCATTTATTCTCTAACGACTTACGTCATGGACAAGACCACCTCCGATCCCGTTTTTTTTGCTTGTGTACAACAATTTTTAAAAAACTACCAAACTATCACCAACAGCGTATGTTCCATTTTAGATCCCATGCACCTTGAACGTCGTTCTATAACCGAAGCCAACGAGCTTATCTCGACCGTGTTACTCAGAACCATTCATGATCAAACAGTACGGCACGACAGTGAAAAACTCGTTTTTGAACGACAGCTCGAAGCAGTGCAACGAGAAAATGCGCAACTAAAATTAACGGTTGAGGCATTAAAACAACAAGAAATTGCACTTAAACAACTCAAAACTAAATTTCAACAATTCCAACAAATCAATGACCAGTTACATCAAGCGGGTATCGCGTTTCTTGGATTCGATCAGATTCTAAAAGATCCCTCACTAACAAACGATGCGACTCCCACAGTACCGGTTGAAACAACCCTCGCGCCCCCACCGCCACCACCGCCACCCTTGCCTAATACAATCAGTACATCCTTGCCACGGTCTACGAATGAACCAACTAAACAAGCGGCCTCAACAGCCCCCATTAAAGAGACGGTTCGATTTAGACCTGATGTCGAACCACTCTCCGAGCGCAACAATCTCATGTCACAATTAAAACATAGGCTCGAAATATTAGCCGCGAAAAATACGGCGCTAAAGACAGAACAAACTGAACCGTCAACCACGTTAAACTCGACCGCGTCATCTAAACCAGTCCCCCAACACTTAGCCCGTGAATCAATAAAGCCAATTTCGGTTCAAGAGCACGCTGAAATACAGGCTAGCCAAGCCAATAGCACCTCGTTTTTTCAGTCCTCATCGACACTCTCAGCAGCTCAGCTCGCCGTTAGCGACGTATCAACTGACGCTCTAAAACCACGGACCCAACCCAACAGCCTAGAACGTTATCAAGCCACTCAAAAAACCAACCTAGGCAAAAATTTATTTGACGCGATTGGCAAACGACGACCGGCGATCAATGGTCATGATAGCGATACTGAGAGCGATGACTCGGAGAATTGGGAAACCATTTCATTAACTTAAGATTGATACTCCTCGAAGGAGGTTGTATGGAGTATATCAACGAGTTAGGGGATAGTTAAAATGTTCCTTGGGGTTGAGACAAGAATCACCTGTTTTGTGAATATGTTGCTAGCCCTAAACAGACCTTGAAGTGGTGGGCTAAGGTGAGAGGATGGTCAACACCATTGTCAACCCACCACTAACGTCATTGCGGCATCAACTTCGGTGTCACATCGCCTTCTAATTGAATATTCGTTGGATCAATAGATAACACCTTGGCAGCTTCAGCAAAATTAATTTTATTTAAATCAATCCAAATAATATTCGGTGCTGAGGTTGAGTTAAAATAATAAAACTTGTTGGTGACATCAGCTACCGTTATCCAGCGGGTCACCCAAGCGTCGACGGTTTTACTGCCTGAGGTATTGACAGCACCAAAAGGAACCATGGCAGAGCGAATCACCGAGACAACACCTGCAATGGCCTCTAATTCATTGTTGGCAGCCGGCAGTGTTTTTAAATAGGTGGCAACACGGACAAAACGACTTAAAGGGTCGGTATCGCCTGGAAGCGGTAATTTTCCACCGAATGTTTTATAACGTTTCAAATTAGCCAGTTGAATATTAAACGCAGGCTCATTGGTCATGACGCGATATTGTGCGCCATGATAAACGTGCATTTTTCCTTGAATATACTCAATAATTGCAGAGTCACCGCTGGCATCTTCCATGGCTAAATGGATTGGCCAAGTTTGACCCTGCACAACAGTGGCGACAATCGGCAAATTTTCAGCTCCTTTTAAGGCTTCATCCACAGTTGCGAAATTATCGAGAATGTATTGTGCCCACATCGCATTGGAAATTTTGGGTGTGTTTTTATTGAAAGTAGGATATTGCGTGTTGGTTAAATACAGTAGATGAGCCGCGAGTCCTTTTTCATTAATACCATCAGAGACCGTGTTAGTGTGAAATTCCGTAACAACGACATTGCCGTACTTTGATTGCCAGGTTAATGAATTGTCTCCTGCCTCACCAGTACGCATTGCACCGCGGGGCCTCGTCATGATTAGAGGGCTGTCTGTGGTAAACAAATCCATGGACCGCGCAACGACTTTAGCATTGCCATTGTCGCTTGAAAATACGGTAGTACAGCTGTAGGACGGTGCAGCAAGCAAGCCGAAAGTGAGAGCACCAAAAATATTCAGTGAGAGATTGTCTTTAAAAGACTTAAGTCGAAAGATAGTCATGGTCAATATCCTGATTAGGTTACATCAATTTTTTTATAAGTTGTGGAAAAGAAAAATGTTCTTCTAAATATTGATCGACTGAAAATCGATGCGAGCCGGTAATCACAAAACTTAACATTATAACGCACCACATCACGGTAAATTCCCATCCACCACCTGGATTGGCCCAAATAAATCCCAAACTGAAATGATGCCCAAGGCTTGCAGCTATCAATAAATAAAACACGCTGCCTAAGGCACCAATTCGCATAAAAAGTCCTAGGCCTAAAGCCACTGCAGCGCTTAATTCACATAAACCTGCAAGCCACACAAAATAACCTGGATCAGGTACGCCTAAGGCAATAAAAGCGTTGACATCGTTAAGGTGTGGAGCAGATCCTGCAAATAGTTTCTCAGTAAAATGCGGAATAAAATCAAACCCCATGTAAATTCGAATAAAGATGATTTGCCATTCAGCGATCGAGATCCGATTGTCTTTCTGATGCCTTAGGTGAGAGCTCGCACAATAAATAAAGTTGACCATATAGAGAATAAAAACTAGTAAAAGTGGATAAGTAAGGGCATCGATACTATAAATTGCAGCAATTCGCCAACTGATTAGCATTGTAAACATACCGAGCAAATAACCGATCACGAAGTTTTGATAACTCCATGCGGTCAATACAATGGTCAAACACAACCAAGCACTCATCCAGAAAATGGCAATTTGGGGCATGTTAAGCCCGTTTGTTGAGAGTAAATAGACGAGTATTCCGCCACAGAACACCAGTAATAGGACCGTGAACACAATTAAGGGTTTACTGCCTTTAATGGAGCTCAGCATAGGATCTCCTCCAGAGAGTTATAATTGAATCTAATTACGTTAAGTATAGACTTGTTTTTCTGCGCGGGAATGACAAATTTTGTGCTAGATACTTCATGAGGTCAGCTTATAATAGTACGTAACTTTTGATTGAATGGTATAATTCAATATCTAACCCCATTAATTTGACCCATTATGCCCGCACTGGAAATTACAGAACTACGAAAAACTTATGCCAATGGTATTGAGGCATTAAAAGGCATCAATTTAATTGTCCAAAAAGGTGATTTTTTTGCCTTACTTGGTGCGAACGGTGCAGGTAAATCCACAACCATTGGCGCCATTACGACCTTACTAACCAAAACAACCGGAAAAATTTGTATCTATGGTTATGATCTTGATCAAGAAACGGAACTCGCGAAATCCTACCTAGGCTTAGTCCCGCAAGAGTTTAATCTGAATATCTTTGAAACCTGTGAACAAATATTGTTAAATCAAGCGGGCTTTTATGGTATTTCTCGCAAGCAAGCACAACCTCGCGTTGAATCTTTATTGCGCGAACTCGGTATTTGGGAAAAACGCGATAGCATCGTCCGGCATCTATCCGGCGGCATGAAACGACGCTTAATGATTGCACGCGCCCTCATTCATGAGCCCAAAGTGTTAATTCTTGATGAACCCACAGCCGGTGTTGATATTGAAATTCGCCGCAGTATGTGGGAATTTTTAGCCCGCACCAATGCCCAAGGAACCACCATTATCTTAACAACCCATTATCTCGAAGAAGCGGAGCAACTGTGTAAAAACATTGCCATTATTGATCACGGTCAAATCATCAAAAACACCTCCATGAGTCATTTATTAAAAACACTGCGACATCAAACTTTTGTTTTCAATACTGAAATCAGCCTCTCAACACTACCCGATCTTGCCCCATTCCGCGCTGAGCTAGTGGATGCGAATACCTTTGAAATTCGAGTTGAGAATCAAATTTCCTTGAATGAAGTCTTTGCTGTACTCGACAAACACCATTTACGAGTTCACAGCATGCGCAACAAAACCAATCGATTGGAAGAACTCTTTTTGGATTTAATAAAAGGATCATAACTGTGAGAATGACACAACAAGCCATTGCATTTTACACCATCGTCCGTCGTGAATTAGTGCGCATGTTTCGCATTGCGTCTCAAGTCTTTCTACCGCCGGTCATTACCACCGCACTGTATTTTCTCATTTTTGGTAATTTAGTCGGCAGCCGAATTGGCCCCATTGAGGGCGTAAGCTATGTCATGTTTATCGCGCCTGGTTTAATCATGATGTCCATCATTACCAACGCCTATGGCAATGTTTCCACCTCACTTTTTAGCGTGCGCTTTCAAAAAAGCATCGAAGAAATACTCATAAGCCCTATCAATAACGGTTTATTACTGCTTGGTTATGTGTTCGGCGGGGTCCTGCGTGGGGTTATTGTGGCCTTGCTGGTATTTACGGTTTCTTGCTTTTTTATGACACTACACATTCAACATGTTGTGTTAACCCTACTTGTTGTGGTGCTGGTTTCTGCGGTGTTTTCACTCGCAGGCTTTACAAATGCAATGCTTGCGCGAAACTTTGATGACGTCATGCTGGTCCCCACCTTCATTCTCACACCTTTAACCTATTTGGGCGGCGTATTTTATTCATCCAGCATGTTACCCCCTATCTGGCAAACAATATCTCACTTCAACCCAATTTTGTACATGGTTAGCGCCCTTCGTCATGCCATGATTGGTCAAGGCGAAGTCAATTTAGCCCTCTCAATGAGTATTATTTGCTTGATGTTCGCTTCCTTGATTGCCATTAATCTGAGGATGTTAAACAAAGGCGTGGGTATGCGTGATTAAGGCGTGTTTATTGATTTTTCATTTTAAACCCAATTGCTTTTAAGCGATCCGCAATCGTTGGGTGAGTCGAAAATGCACTATGAAGTGATTTGACGGGATCCATATCCGAAGGATCAAACAAATACGAGGCATGACGAACTTGCTCATGCGGTGTTTTGCCATAATCTTGACTGTACTCCTCCGCATGCGCCAAATGATCATCCTGAATTTTTAATAACGCGCGAGCCATCGGTTCATTATCGCGCATTAATTCCACACAACCAGCATCCGCCATGTATTCCCGTGTTCGACTTAAAAATAAAGCTAAAATAACCGTCAAAAAAGGCAAAACATAACGCAATACCAGCACGACCATGACCAGCGCATTATTCTGATTATTATCACGACGATCCCGCCCAAAAATCACTGAATAAAACAACATATCAATCACCATCAACATCAAGTTGCTAAGAACCGCCACTGTCAAGGTGAGTTTAATATCATGATGACGAATATGACTTAATTCATGCGCCATCACCGCTTGCAACTCAGCACGATCTAATTTAGTCATCAAGCCACGCGTAATAGCGACCATCGCCGATTTTTCACTGTAACCACTCGCAAACGCGTTCATGTAATTTGCATCAATGACATACACTTTAGGCATGTATTGCAAGCCTGCGGCGACTTTCATTTCTTCCACCACATGATAAAGTTGCCGTTCCTGTAAGCTGCTTGTGCCTTTAGCCGTAATTTCATGATAATCCGTGCCCATTAACATGAGTTTGTCATACATGGCGTAGGTTACCCATAATGACACGCCTGCAATACCCCCCATCAAAAAGGTCGCATAGGGCGGCACCGTCAAGGTGAGTAGCAGATAAAAACACTGTTCTAGAGATAAGCGCGGGTACGTGCTTTGCAAAATAAACACATCGACCAACAAACCAACTGCCACGTAAAGCGCCATAAACAGCAAAATAACGCCGCGGGTACGGCGTTCATTATGACGTAATTGCTGGCGCCAATTGCCTGTCGACGAGGTGTAATCCGATAACGACATAATAACTACTCACGACTATTAAAATTTAACCTTATACTCTTCATTCGCTTTCTTTTGATCATCCGACAATGACCAATAAGCAAAATCCTGATTGAGTGTTGCACCAAAAAAATTGACGACTATCGATTCAAAAAACGACTTTTTCTTCGCATTATAGCGCTCAATGCTGTCATTATAAGCCTGCTTTGAGTAAGTCAATTTATTTTCGGTGTTCACAATCTCTTCTTGCAATTGCAAGACATTTTGATTTGCCTTTAAATCAGGATATTGTTCAAACACAACATTGATCCCCGCTGCAATTTTAGAAATTCCATTTTCAGCAACAATTCGTGTTTTTTCATCACCTGAATTTTTCGCGCTTTGTGCTTGATTGCGCAACGCCACTACCTCTTTTAATGTGGTTTTTTCATAATCCATATACTTTTTAACGGTTTCAATTAAAGACTCAAAAACTTTAAATCGACGATCCAATTGAATATCAATTTGCCGTTGATTATTTTTAATGGCTTCAATGAATCGAATTAAACTATTGTAAACACCGACAATCCAAAAAATTAACACTGCGACAATAATTAATAACCAAACGAAAACAGTACTCATTTTTTCACCTTTCTATTTTTATAATATTCCTACTCTGAAGCTTAGTCTGAAATGACAAAAAATAACAAT
>JAOAUB010000058.1 GCA_030157805.1 Legionellaceae bacterium | reverse complement strand
GATTTATCAGGAATCCACCGACCATAATTTTTAATAATCATCTCAGTGTCTCGATGCCCCATTTGCTTAGCAACCCATAAAGCGTTCTCACCAGCAGAAAGCATCATTGATGCATAAGTATGTCGTGTTTGATATGGGTTGCGGTAGCGCACCCCTGCCTTTCTTAGAATGTGAGTCCAGCAAGTCTTTCGAATCTGACCGTCTGTCTCCCAAGGTGTATTTGTACGAGGGTTAAAGAAAATTCGTTGTCCCTCTAAAAAAGTATATGCCTTTTGATTTTGCAACGCCTCCAATGCAGGAGGAAGTAGAAGCACATCTCTTTGCCCTGATTTTGTTTTAGTGCCCTTTTCTTTTTTAAGAACCACAGCTCTGGATACTCTTACCATTCCTTTTAGCCAATCAATATCACCCCATTCCAAAGCAATAAGCTCAGAGGTACGCAAACCGCTATAAAAAGCAAATTGGAATAAGTTTCTAGCTTGCTCTTTTGCTTCGTGTTAATCAGCGTGCAAAAATGATACCCTTCAAGTTCGCCGATATAATACGTCAGTGGTATCGGAGCAGTTTGTTTTAATAACGCCGCCAGTTTTTGTTCACGGTGAGCTGCCTCTTTGTCGCGCAAATAAATACGCAAAATCAAAGGATTTTTTTCACCCTCTAGCAGCACTTTAATGTTTAGGTTAGCGCATCCACCAGCAATTAATTCATGAGAAATGAGCTTGTTATCGGGATAGGCAAGCCGTACCATTTTCTCAACCATGCCCTCTGGTAGTTGGCAGGTGACGCTTGTTTTTTCCCAATCGGCTTTAAACATTACAAGCTCCGCTTTAAAAAAATACAGCTGGAATTTTGCGTATAGCCTGCTCTCTCAAAATCCACAACATATCCCAATTTTTCATAGAATGCTTTAGCTCCCTGAAAGCTCATTGTGGCAACTGTAGCCATGGCACACTCATTTTCGCGGCCATAATCATGGACTTGTGCCATCAATTTATATCCTAAACCTTTACCGCGATGCTCAAGATGTACCCATAATTGATCGGTATAAATACTTCCAAAGATAACACTACCATTGCAGCCTGCTATGATTTGACCTTTCTCATCTCGTACAAAAAAAGCAAAGGAATGTGCGGATCCAAAACCGGGTGTTTCTTGATTGATTTTCTCGCTTAGAAAATCAATGTCTGCAGTTTCAGGTGTGCATGAGTGCTCAATGTTCATTTTCCATTTAAGCCTTAGTAGTTATACGATTTAACTGGTGATTGATTAAAGAGTCTAATTTATTTTTATCAAAATCAGGGCAGAACCGTGGGTATTCTCTATCTAATCCATATGACCATTTTTCTAATCGCTCATGATCATACACAAACATATCTTCAATGAAATATTTGTCGCTATTGTAGCTTTTATCTAAATGGAGACCAATCCCTCCATCATAAAGTTCGCCTGTAGGTAAGCGAATAGCAACATGCCAACATTCTTCATGGGATTTCATCATTACAAATACGATATGAACTTTATCCTTAAAAC
>JAOAUB010000057.1 GCA_030157805.1 Legionellaceae bacterium | reverse complement strand
CGCCGATGATAGTGTGGGGTTTCCCCATGTGAAAGTAGGTCATTGCCAGGGATTTTTTTATTAAAAACGCTTAGTTTTTGTAGATTTAGTAAAGAGCTGTTTTAATTATGTTAATAGTATCTTTTATTGTAAATAGAGAGTATAACATTTTTATTTTGTAGTAAGTTTTATATTGCTGGCATAGCTCAGCCGGTAGAGCAACTGATTTGTAATCAGTAGGTCCCGGGTTCGACTCCTGGTGCCAGCACCATAGGAGGGGTTCCCGAGTGGTTAAAGGGATCAGACTGTAAATCTGACGGCTCTGCCTTCGAAGGTTCGAATCCTTCCCCCTCCACCAGTTAAAAAAAGATAGAAAGCGGGTGTAGTTCAATGGTAGAACTTCAGCCTTCCAAGCTGATAGCGTGGGTTCGATTCCCATCACCCGCTCCATTTTTACCTTCTGTCAGAGTAAAAATGTCTGGAGCTAAAAGCCCACATAGCTCAGGCGGTAGAGCACTTCCTTGGTAAGGAAGAGGTCGCTGGTTCGATTCCAGTTGTGGGCACCATAACTAAAATATAAAGCTTATAAAGGGGAATTTCTAATGGCAAAGGAAAAATTTGAGCGGACAAAGCCGCACGTTAATGTGGGTACTATTGGACATGTGGACCATGGAAAGACCACATTGACAGCAGCAATAACTCATGTAATGGCTAAAAAGTTTGGCGGAAAGGCGTTGAATTATGGTGAAATTGATGCAGCTCCTGAAGAAAGAGAGCGTGGTATTACAATTTCAACAGCACACGTTGAGTATGAATCAGTGCACAGGCATTATGCGCATGTGGATTGCCCAGGTCATGCTGACTATGTAAAGAACATGATTACAGGTGCTGCTCAAATGGATGGCGCAATATTAGTTGTATCAGCAGCTGATGGTCCGATGCCCCAAACGCGTGAACATATCTTATTGTCACGTCAAGTAGGCGTGCCTTACGTTGTTGTTTTTTTGAACAAGGCCGATATGGTTGACGATGCTGAACTAATTGAATTAGTTGAGATGGAAGTTCGCGACTTGCTTAATAGCTATGATTTTCCTGGTGATGATACACCAATTATTGTTGGTTCAGCATTGAAAGCTCTTGAGGGCGATACCACTGACATTGGTGTTCCTGCGATTGAGAAACTTGTTGCGACAATGGATACCTACATACCTGAGCCAGTAAGAAAAATTGATAAAGCATTTTTGTTGCCTATAGAAGATGTGTTCTCTATATCAGGCCGTGGTACGGTAGTCACAGGACGAGTTGAATGTGGAATAGTAAAAGTTGGAGAAGAAGTAGAAATAGTAGGGATACGTGATACACAGAAAACAATCTGTACCGGAGTAGAAATGTTCCGGAAATTGTTGGATGAGGGACGTGCTGGAGATAATGTCGGAGTATTATTGAGAGGAACGAAGCGGGATGATGTTGAGCGAGGTCAAGTTCTTGCTAAGCCTGGTTCGATTAAGCCGCATACAAAATTTGAAGCTGAAGTGTATGTGTTATCTAAAGAAGAAGGTGGAAGACATACACCGTTCTTTAATGGGTATCGGCCTCAGTTTTACTTTAGGACAACAGACGTGACGGGTTCATGTGAGTTAGCTCAAGGCGTTGAGATGGTAATGCCAGGAGATAACGTCAAGATGACTGTAATGTTACATTCACCGATTGCGATGGATGAGGGGTTGCGTTTTGCTATTCGGGAAGGCGGACGAACAGTTGGTGCAGGTGTTGTTGCTAAAATTATTGAGTAATTTTAATTAATAATTGAACATAAAGGTGTGAGGTGCTAGAATCTTACACCTTATATATTACATAGGCCAGTAGCTCAATTGGTAGAGTGGCGGTCTCCAAAACCGCAGGTTGGGGGTTCAAGCCCCTCCTGGCCTGCCAAACAGTTAGTAAATAATGAATAAATTAATTAAAGCGATCATTGGTAAAGATTACATACTTTTGACTTTTATTGCTGTTTTAACAGCAATGTCTTTTTATTCTACATGCTGGTTGGCGATTTCAACTCCGGTTAAGCTCGTTATATGGCTTGGTTGGCTGGTATGTTTTGGTGTCTTAAGTTTTTTTACTAAAAATGGCAGGGTGTTGTATTCTTTTTGTCGTGAAGCGCAAATAGAATTGCTTAAAGTTGTATGGCCTAATCGTCAAGAGACAGTGCAGACAACCACTATTGTTATGATAATGGTTGCGGTAATGGGGTTCATTTTGTGGGCAATCGATTCTTTAATGATGATGATGATTGCTAAAATAACACACTTAGGTTGAGAAATGCGGTGGATGAACAAAAAATAAAACAATGGTACGTTGTTCATGCTTATTCTGGTTATGAAAATTTTGTTCTGCGCGAAATAAAAGCACGTGCGATACGTCATGGCTTGTTGGAAAGAATAGGTGAGGTGGTTGTTCCTTCGGAAGAAGTAGTTGAGATGCGTGCAGGACAAAAACGAAAAAGCACACGCAAGTTTTTTCCAGGTTATGTGTTGGTTCACATGATTATGGATGATGAAACGTGGCATATGATTCGTGCTATCCCACGTGTTTTGGGATTTATTGGTGGAACAAGCCAAACTCCAACTCCTATATCGGAAAAAGAAGCCGGTTCAATTCTTCAAAGGGTTGAGGATGGTGTGACTAAGCCAAGGCCTAAAATATTATTTGAGCCTGGTGAGTTGGTTCGTGTTAAAGAAGGGCCTTTTGTTGATTTTAATGGTGTTGTAGAAGAGGTTAATTACGAGAAAAGTAGAATGCGTGTTTCTGTTCTTATATTTGGACGATCGACTCCTGTAGAGCTGGAGTTCAGTCAAGTAGAAAAAACATAAAAGACTATGGTAAGAAAGATCTAGTGACTTTATTATAAAGTTTTTTACTGTGCTTGTTTTGTAGTTAAGGGAAGCCGATTATTGTTTTTTATTCGGCGTTATACCCATTTTAGGAGTGGTTATGGCTAAGAAAATTGATTCATATATTAAATTACAGATACCAGCAGGAAAAGCAAATCCAAGTCCGCCAGTTGGTCCGGCTCTTGGGCAGCGTGGTGTTAATATAATGGAGTTTTGTAAGGCATTTAATGCAGCGACACAATCGATGGAACAAGGGTTGCTTGTTCCTGTAGTTATATCAGTTTACAGCGATCGTAGTTTTACTTTTATTGTTAAAACCCCTCCTGCGTCAATTTTGCTGAAAAAAGCAGCAGGCATTCAAAGTGGGAGTAGTAATCCCAATACTAAGATTGTAGCCACGGTAACTTTGGATGCTGTAAAAGAAATTGCTAAAACTAAGGCCCCTGATCTTACTGCCGCTAGTTTAGATGCTGCCGTTAGAACTATAGCTGGAACAGCTCGAAGTATGGGCATTAAAGTTGAAGGCATAGATGAATTGAAGGATGGGGGTAAGTAAAGATGAATTTAAGTAAGAAACAAAAAAGTATCAGAGAAGCTATCAAGCCTAATCATGTCTACAATCCTAAAGATGCAATAGCAATTCTTAAGAAGTTTACAAGTAAAAGCTTTAAGGAAAGTGTGGATATTAGTGTAAATCTTGGTGTTGATCCTCGCAAGTCTGATCAAGCGGTACGTTCATCGACAAACTTGCCTAAGGGCACAGGTAAAACAGTTCGAGTTGCAGTATTTGCTCAGGGTGATAATGCGATAAAAGCAAAGAATGCTGGAGCGGATATTGTCGGTTTTGAAGATCTTGCTGAACAAATAAGATCCGGCGTTATTAATTTTGATGTTGTTATAGCAACTCCTGATGCTATGCGTATAGTTGGTCAATTAGGCCAAGTCTTAGGTCCGCGAGGTTTGATGCCTAACCCCAAAGTAGGTACAGTAACTACTAATGTTGAAGGTGCTGTAAATGACGCTAAATCTGGCCAGGTGAGATATAGAACAGATAAAAATGGCATTATACATTGCTCTGTAGGAAAAATAGATTTTAGCCCTGAAGATTTAGTTGAAAATATAGTAGCATTGTTATCTGATCTACGTAAGGCAAAGCCTTCTTCATCAAAGGGTGTTTATCTGAAAAAGATTACTCTTTCTACGACCATGGGACCCGGATTAACTATTGATGTTGCTTCAATATCTGTGTAACATCCTTTCCCAGAAAAAATTTTCACGGCATCGACTTGGTTCAATGTCGTCGAAGACCGTAGGGGCTGTGATGCTTAATATCCTACGCAGACGGTAAACCGGCTTAGTATATTTTAGAGGCGGCTAACCCTTAACTATAAGCAAATTATATTAATTTGCGAAACTTTTAGGAGGTTTAAAGACGTGACGATAACATTAGCGGCAAAAAAAGCCATGGTTGAAGAAGTGTCAGCTGTAGCTTCCAAGGCTATATCGGCTGTAGTTGCTGATTATCGAGGTTTGACTGTAAACCAAATGACGCAGCTTCGTGCACAAGCACGTCAATCCGGTGTTTATTTAAAGGTTGTCAGAAATACTTTGACGCGAAGAGCTTTTCTTGATACGGAATTTGCCTGCTTGAGTGAAAAATTAGTAGGTCCTTTATTTGTTGCTTTATCACTACAGTCACCAAGTGATGCAGCAAGGCTATTGAAGGATTTTGTTAAAACATTTGAAAAGCTTGAAATTAAAGCGCTTTCAGTTGGTGGCAAGCTATATACGGCAGATCAGCTTGATGTGGTAGCTAGTTTACCAACAAAAGATGAGGCAATAGCTAAAATAATGTATGTGATGAAAGCTCCAGTTGAAAAATTTGTTCGCACGCTTGCTGAACCAACGGGTAAATTGGTGCGAACGATTGCTGCAATAAGAGATACAAAGCAATAACAGTAATTTGTATAGGTAATCATTATTTATTAATTATTAATTTTAGGAGCTAGTAATGGCTGTATCAAAAAATGAAATTTTGGAAACAATTGCTAACATGAGTGTTATGGAAGTTGTTGAGTTGATTGAGGCAATGGAAGAAAAGTTTAATGTTTCAGCCGCATCAGCAGCAGTTGCTGTAGCAGCACCTGCGTCAGCAGCAGTTGCAGAGGAAAAAACAGAGTTTGATGTGATTTTAAGCAGTTTTGGTGCAAACAAAGTTGGAGTAATTAAGGTTGTTCGTGAAATTACCGGGCTTGGTTTGAAAGAAGCTAAAGATTTAGTTGAAGGAGCTCCTTCTACAATAAAAGAAGCTGTTTCTAAAGATGAAGCTGCTGATATCAAGAAAAAATTAGAGGAAGCTGGCGGAGCTGTAGAAGTTAAATAATCTGTTTGTGGTAATTATATTTTTTGATTGATTTTTTATGAGGGGTTATTTCTTTAATATTTATGACGTTAATTTTTTGATCAATTGAGTATTCTGATTGATACCCCCAATCATTCAGGTTTAATACACTCTAAAAGTACGTTGGTGGTTAAATAGCAAAAAAATAGTATGTTTTTTTTTAGCTATAGCGCTGTATAAGTGTATTAATCCTTTCATGATGAGTGTCACTCTATGAATTTCAAAAAATATAATAATACCCAGCCATGGATTCATAGCGCTGGGTTGATCCGTTTGGTGAAATCATTTACTTACTAGAGGAAGCACAATGGCAATTGCAGAAAATAAAGCTCAAAGTTACTCATACGCAGAAAAAAAGAGATTTCGTAAGAGCTTTGGAAAGCATGCCGATAGAATGCCTATTCCCAATTTACTTGAAATTCAATTAAAGTCTTACGCAGATTTTTTGAATCCGTTTTCAAGAGCAAATGAAGATCACAAAACGGGTTTGCATGCTGCATTTGAGTCAATTTTTCCTATTGAAAGTTTTTCTGGTAACGCTAGATTAGAGTATGTTAGTTATAAGCTAGGTGATCCTGCTTTTGATGTCAAAGAGTGTAAGTTGCGTGGGTTAACTTATTCAGCTCCATTACGCGTAAAAATTCGTTTGGTTGTTTTAGACAAAGAAGCATCCGGTGATCCAAAGCCAGTTAAAGATATTAGAGAGCAAGATGTTTTTATGGGTGAAATTCCATTAATGACAGATGTTGGGACGTTTGTAGTTAATGGGACTGAACGCGTTGTTGTATCGCAGCTTCATCGCTCTCCTGGTGTTATTTTTGAACATGATCGAGGAAAAACTCACTCTTCGGGTAAACTTTTGTATTCATCTCGAATTATTCCCTACCGTGGATCATGGTTAGATTTTGAGTTTGATCCAAAGGATTGCGTATTTGTTAGAATAGACCGACGGCGTAAATTACCAGTTACAGTGTTGTTGCGTGCGCTTGGTTTTGAAGTTGAAGATATTTTAGCCCAGTTTTTTGAGGTTACAACTTGTTATATCAAAAATGGTGAATTTCATATCAATTTAATACCTTCTCGCTTAAGAGGTGAAATTGCGTCATTTGATATTATTTTACCTGATTCAGGTGAAGTTATTGTTGAACAAGGGCGCCGTGTTACAGCCAGGCATATTGGTATCATGGAAAAAAATGACATGACGGATCTAGTCGTTCCGCGTGAGTATTTGGTGGGTAAATTTTTAGCAAAAAATATTATTGATTTATCTAGTGGCGAAGTTTTGGCAAAAGCAAACGATGAAGTTAGTGTCGTGTTGCTCGATAAATTGCCAGATCATGGTATTTTGAATTTTGACATGATCTACACCAATGATCTTGATCAAGGCGCTTATATATCTGATACATTAAAAGTTGACTCATCCACAAGCCAGTTAGAGGCTCTCGTTGAGATATATCGTGTAATGCGCCCCGGTGAGCCACCGACAAAAGAAGCGGCTGAAGCGCTGTTTAAAAATTTATTTTTTGTAGAAGAGCGTTATGATTTGTCGGCTGTAGGTCGTATGAAATTTAATAGACGCATTGGCCGTAAAGATGATCAAGGCCCCGGTGTTCTGACTAAAGAGGACATTCTTGCTGTTATTAAGACATTAATTGATATTCGTAATGGCAAAGGAATGATTGATGACATTGATCACTTGGGTAATCGAAGGGTGCGCAGTGTTGGTGAGATGACAGAGAACCAATTTAGAGTTGGACTGGTTCGTGTAGAGCGTGCAGTAAAGGAGCGTTTAAGTCTTGTTGAGTCTGAGAATTTAATGCCACAAGATTTGATTAATGCTAAACCGGTGTCAGCGGCAATCAAAGAATTTTTTGGCTCTAGTCAATTGTCGCAGTTCATGGATCAGGTAAATCCCTTATCAGGGGTCACTCATAAACGTCGTGTTTCGGCTCTTGGTCCTGGCGGCTTAACCCGCGAGCGTGCAGGTTTCGAAGTTCGTGATGTTCATACAACGCACTATGGGCGTGTATGTCCAATTGAAACACCTGAAGGTCCTAATATTGGTTTAATTAATTCTTTGTCAGTTTATGCCAGAACTAATGATTATGGTTTTATTGAGACTCCTTGCAGAAAGGTAGTTGATGGTAAGTTAACTGATGTCATAGAGTATTTGTCGGCCATTGAAGAAGTTGAACAATATATTGCTCAATCAAGCGTCCCGGTTGATGCCTCAGGTAATATTCTAGCTGATCTTGTCCCATGTCGTCATCAAAATGAATTTACACTGACAACAAGAGACAAAATTAATTATATTGATATTTCAGCTAAGCAAATTGTTTCTGTAGCAGCTTCATTGATCCCTTTTCTTGAGCATGATGATGCGAATCGTGCTTTAATGGGTTCAAATATGCAGCGTCAGGCTGTTCCAACATTACGTTCTGAAAAGCCTCTCGTAGGTACGGGAATGGAGCGTACTGTTGCCATTGACTCGGGTGTAACAGTCATTGCTAAACGTGGAGGAATTATTGACTCTGTTGATGCGTCGCGGATTGTTGTTCGTGCTTACGAAGATGAAACTTTAGCAGGTGAGACGGGTGTTGATATTTATACTCTGACTAAATATTTTCGTTCGAATCAAGATACTTGCATTAATCAACGACCCATTGTGTCTAAAGGTGATCGAATTCAACGCGGAGATGTTTTAGCTGATGGGCCATGCACCGATCTGGGTGAGCTTGCTTTAGGGCAGAATTTGCTTGTAGCTTTTATGCCTTGGAATGGTTATAACTTCGAAGATTCTATTTTGATTTCTGAACGTATTGTTCAAGAAGATCGTTTTACGACTATTCACATTGAAGAGTTAACATGTATTGCTCGTGATACAAAATTAGGTTCAGAGGAAATTACTGCAGATATTCCTAACGTTGGTGAATCTGCATTATCAAGCCTTGATTTGGCCGGAGTAGTTTATATCGGCGCAGAAGTATCAGCAGGGGATATTTTGGTTGGAAAAGTCACGCCGAAGGGTGAGACACAATTAACACCCGAAGAAAAGCTTTTGCGAGCTATTTTTGGTGAAAAGGCATCGGATGTTAAAGATACTTCATTAAGAGTTCCCTCAGGAATGAATGGTACAGTCATTGATGTTCAAATTTTCACTCGTGATGGATTAGAAAAAGATGAACGTGCTAAGAGTATTGAAGAAGAACATCTAGATCGTGTACGGAAAGATTTGATTGATGAGCGACGTATTCGTGAGGCTGATATTTATCATCGAGTATATAATTTGTTGCTAGATAAAAAAGTAATAAGTAGTGGACCTGCTGGAGTTAAAAAAGGTGCAATTATTAAAGCAGAGTACCTTGATAGTATAGAAAAAGAAAGATGGTTTGATGTTCATATCGATGATGATGCGTGTACACAACAGCTTGAACAGTTATCTAAACAGTTGGAGCAGCTTAGTAAGGAAATGGAAAAGCGTTTTAATGATAACCGCAGGAAAATAATACAGGGAGATGATTTAGCTCCTGGAGTATTAAAGATTGTAAAAGTATATCTTGCTGTAAAACGACGCATTCAACCCGGCGATAAAATGGCGGGTCGCCATGGAAATAAGGGCGTTATTTCGATAGTAGTTCCAGTGGAAGATATGCCGTATATGGAAGATGGCACAACTGTTGACATCGTGCTTAATCCACTCGGGGTTCCTTCTCGAATGAATATTGGTCAGGTATTAGAAGCACACCTTGGTTGGGCTGCAAAAGGACTAGGTAAGAAAATTGCCAAGTTAATAGATAATGAAAAGCCTGTGAAGGAAATTAGAACCTTTTTAAAAGAAATTTATGATCAAAATGGTGAGCAAAAAATTGATTTAGATTTACTTAATGATGCTGAGTTAGGGGATTTAGCTCATAATCTTTGTGGCGGAGTCCCAATGGCTACACCTGTCTTTGATGGAGCCAGTGAAGCAGAAATTAAATCAATGCTCAAATTAGCGGATTTGCCTGTAAGCGGTAAAACTATGTTGTATGATGGACGTACAGGAGTGGCTTTTGATAATCCTGTTGCGGTGGGTTACATGTATATGCTTAAGTTGAATCATTTGGTTGATGATAAGATGCATGCACGTTCAACAGGTTCTTACAGTCTCGTAACTCAACAGCCGCTTGGTGGGAAGGCTCAATTTGGTGGGCAGCGTTTTGGTGAGATGGAGGTATGGGCTCTGGAAGCTTATGGAGCGGCATACACGCTTCAGGAAATGTTGACTGTTAAATCAGATGATGTTAGTGGTCGTACCCGAATCTATAAAAATATTGTAGACGGTGATCATCGTATGGATCCTGGGGTGCCCGAGTCGTTTAATGTGTTATTGAAAGAAATTCGTGCTTTAGGCATTGATATCGAATTGGGTCATGATTAGTGTCCGTCGATAGTTTTATTATAATGTTAATTTGTTAATTTAAGTTTATCCTTGATGCCGTCTAGAAGCTGTATGCGGTGTCAAGGTAGTCGACAATCAATAAGGTACTATCATCTTAGTGAATTGTCGCTAGGTACGAATTTGTTTTATACGTGAAATAGTTACTTTTATACTGCGTTGTAATGCATGGTAGGAGCGAGTTTTTTACTAAAGTTAAAATAAGGCTAATACATACCAGTTTTGTTCAGCGATAATTTCTGACTATTAATTTTTTTGGAGGCAAAGTCTTGGCTAATCTAAGCAGCGATACCATTAAAAAAGCGCCTATAATGAGCGATTTGCTTGGAATTTTAAAGCAACAGGGACAAGCAGAAGAGTTTGATGCTATTAAAATTGCTCTAGCTTCTCCTGATTTAATAAGATCTTGGTCTTATGGGGAAGTTAAGAAGCCAGAAACGATTAATTATCGTACATTTAAACCGGAGCGGGATGGCTTATTCTGTGCAAAGATATTTGGCCCGGTGAAGGATTATGAGTGTCTTTGTGGTAAATATAAGCGTTTAAAACATCGTGGAGTAATTTGCGAGAAATGTGGTGTGGAACTTGCTTTAGCAAAAGTAAGACGCGAGAGAATGGGGCATATTGAACTAGCAAGTCCTGTTGCGCATATTTGGTTTTTAAAATCGTTGCCATCTAGAATTGGCTTATTATTAGATATGACCTTGCGCGATATTGAGCGTGTACTTTATTTTGAAGCTTTTGTTGTAGTTGATCCAGGGATGACAGAGTTAGAACGAGGTCAACTTCTTAATGACGAGGCATATCTTGAAGCAATGGAGGAGTATGGTGATGAGTTTGATGCTCGTATGGGGGCAGAATCAATTCGTGATCTATTGCGTCAAATAAATATTGAGGATGAAATCAAAAAACTGCGTGAAGAATTACCCATTACTAATTCTGAAACAAAAATAAAAAAAATCGCAAAGCGTTTGAAATTATTGGAGTCCTTTTTTGAGTCAGGTAATAAGCCTGATTGGATGATTATGGATGTTCTCCCAGTTCTTCCTCCTGATCTGCGTCCCTTGGTTCCACTTGATGGAGGCCGATTTGCTACATCAGATCTTAATGATTTGTATCGACGTGTTATTAATCGTAATAATCGTTTGAAACGTCTTTTGGATCTTAGCGCCCCTGATATTATTGTCCGTAATGAAAAAAGAATGTTGCAAGAAGCTGTTGACGCCTTACTTGATAATGGACGACGAGGTCGTGCTATTACAGGGACGAATAAGAGGCCATTAAAATCCCTTGCAGATATGATCAAAGGAAAACAAGGTCGTTTTCGCCAAAATTTACTTGGTAAGCGTGTTGATTATTCAGGACGTTCGGTTATTGTGGTCGGTCCGACATTACGTTTACATCAATGCGGACTGCCTAAAAAAATGGCTTTGGAGTTATTTAAGCCTTTTATTTTTAGTAAGTTAGAGTTTCGGGGCTTGGCTACGACGATTAAAGCCGCAAAGAAAATGGTAGAGAGAGAAGATGCTTTAGTTTGGGATATTCTTGATGATGTAATACGCGAACATCCTATTTTGTTAAACAGGGCTCCTACGCTTCACCGCTTGGGTATTCAAGCTTTTGAACCGGTTCTGATTGAAGGTAAGGCTATACAACTTCATCCATTAGTTTGTACTGCATATAATGCGGACTTTGATGGTGACCAGATGGCTGTACATATTCCCTTGACAATTGAAGCGCAATTAGAAGCTCGATCGTTAATGATGTCGACGAATAATATTTTATCACCTGCTAATGGTGAGCCAATTATTGTGCCAAGCAAAGACGTGGTATTAGGGCTGTATTACTTAACGCGTGAACGTATTAATGCAGTGGGCGAAGGAAAAGTTTTTTCAAGTCCTCAAGAAGCGCATAATTTTTACGATGCTGGTCATATTGATATTCATGCTAAAATTATAATTCGCATGCCGACAGAAAATGGTAGTGTTAGTGGATATGACCGTGTTAATACCACGATAGGTCGTGCAATATTGTCCGAAATCTTACCTAAGGGAATGCCGTTTTCATTTGTTAATCGAGTTATGGGTAAAAAGGCAATAACCAAGGTGTTGGATACGTGTTATCGAAAATTTGGACTTAAAGAAACAGTTATTTTTGCCGATCAATTAATGTATATGGGCTTTAAATTTGCTACCCGATCAGGTGCGTCGATTGGTATTGATGACATGGAAATTCCTGATGATAAGCCTTTTATTATTGAGCAGGCTGATAATGAAGTTCGAGAAATTGAGTCAAAGTTTCGTTCTGGCTTAGTAACCAATGGTGAGCGATACAATAAAGTCATCGACATTTGGTCTAGAACAAATGAATTGGTTGCAAAATCAATGATGGCTAAAATTGCAACTGAAGAAGTGACGGATAGAAATAATAAAGTAGTTCGTCAGGATTCATTTAACCCTATTTTTATGATGGCAGACTCGGGTGCGCGGGGATCGCCAGCTCAAATAAGACAGCTTGCAGGTATGCGCGGTTTGATGGCGGCTCCCGATGGTTCAATTATTGAAACACCGATCACGGCTAATTTCCGCGAAGGGTTAAACGTTTTTCAATACTTTATTTCAACGCATGGAGCTCGCAAAGGTTTAGCTGATACAGCATTAAAAACAGCCAACTCAGGGTATCTAACTCGACGTTTAGTTGATGTTGCGCAAGACGTTGTGATTACTGAAGATGATTGTGGAACCGAAAAAGGTATTTTAATGCAGCCTTTAATCGAGGGAGGGGATATCGTTGAGCCTCTACATGAGCGTGTTCTTGGCCGTGTTGTTGCAGCAGATGTTTATTTACCTAATCAAGATGAGCCTATTGTAAAGGCGGGAACATTACTTGATGAAGATTGGGTTGAAAAATTAGAACGATTAAGCATTGATCAAGTTTTTGTTCGATCGCCAATCTCTTGTGAAACACGTTTTGGTTTATGTGCTAGTTGTTATGGACGTGATTTAGCGCGTGGGCATTTGGTTAATACTGGTGAGGCAGTTGGAATTATTGCAGCTCAATCAATTGGGGAGCCAGGCACGCAGTTAACTATGCGTACCTTCCATATTGGGGGTGCAGCTTCTCGTGCTACAGCAGAAAATAATATTCAAATCAAAAGTAAAGGTACAATTCGGTTACATAATATTAAAACCGTGACTCATGAAAATGGAAACTTGGTGGCCGTTTCTAGATCAGGTGAAGTTTCAGTTGTTGATGAGTTTGGTCGTGAGCGTGAGCGGTATAAAGTACCTTATGGCGCAGTACTAACTATACATGATAATGCTTTGGTTGACGGTGGGCAGGTTATTGCGACGTGGGACCCCCATACTCACCCTGTTATATCTGAGGTTAGTGGTAAGTTGAAATTCATTGAGTTGATTGAAGGTCTTACGATGAATCGTCAGACCGATGAGTTGACGGGGCTTAGTAACATTGTTGTAACAGATGCTAAGCAGCGTGGTGCTGCTGGGCGTGATTTGCGGCCGTTGGTTAAGCTCGTTTCTGACAATGGGGATGATGTGTTTTTGGCGGGTACGAGTGTTCCTGCCCAGTACTATTTGCCCGTTGATGCGATAATTAACTTTGAAGATGGTCAAATTGTTGGTGTCGGTGATGTTATCGCCAGAATTCCTCAAGAGCGTTCAAAAACGCGCGATATTACGGGGGGGTTGCCACGAGTCGCTGATTTATTTGAAGCACGGAAACCTAAAGATTCAGCTGTGATGGCCGAAATTTCTGGATTGGTGAGTTTTGGAAAAGAAACAAAAGGCAAACGTCGCTTAATTATTACATCATCTGACAATCAAGTTTATGAGGAGTTAATTCCTAAGTGGCGTCATATCTCTGTATTTGAAGGCGAGTATGTAGCTAAAGGTGAAATGCTAGCGGATGGGCCATTGAATCCTCATGATATTTTGCGATTATTAGGAGTGAGTGCGTTAGCAACCTATATTGTGAATGAAGTTCAAGATGTTTATCGTCTGCAAGGCGTTAAAATTAATGATAAACATATTGAAGTGATTGTTAGACAGATGTTGCGTAAACGTGTTATTGGAATATCGGGTGATTCTAAGTTTCTTGTAGGTGAGCAAATTGAAGAAAGTCAATTGCTTACAGAAAATGACAAATTATCTGCTGAGAGTAAGGAAATTGCTTCAGGTGTGCCTATTTTGCTTGGAATCACAAAAGCATCGTTAGCGACAGAATCCTTTGTTTCTGCAGCATCATTCCAAGAAACAACACGTGTTCTGACAGAGGCTGCAGTAAGCGGCAAACTTGATGAACTCCGTGGATTGAAGGAAAACGTGATGGTTGGTCGCTTGATTCCTGCAGGAACCGGTTATGCTTACCATAAAAAACGTAAGGCAAGACGCGTTGCACGTATTGTGGCATCGGAGCAACAACCAGGAGCGGTAACTGCTAGTGATGTTGAACAAGCTTTGAGTGATGCACTTAATGCTGAAAATCGGGGGCAATAAAGTTTAAGCAAATAAATTGGGGTCTTGAAATATTAATTTTGAGATCCCCGAGCGTAAAGCTTGACAAATTTGCATTACCTTTATAGAATCCGCCCTCTTTATGTATTCGAAATCGAGAAAAAATTCGGAGTTAAAATTTAAATGGCTACGATTAACCAATTAGTAAAAAAGCCGCGTGTGATACAAAAAAGAAAAAGCAGTGTTCCTGCGCTAGAGTCTTCCCCCCAGCGGCGAGGGGTTTGTACTCGTGTTTATACAACAACACCTAAGAAACCTAATTCGGCAATGCGTAAGGTTGCTCGGGTTAGATTGACCAATGGTTTTGAGGTGAGCTCTTATATTGGTGGAGAAGGTCATAATCTTCAGGAGCACTCCGTTGTTTTGATTAGGGGTGGGAGAGTTAAAGATCTGCCGGGGGTACGTTATCACACTGTACGTGGAAGTTTGGATACTTCTGGAGTGAATGATCGTAAACAAGGTCGTTCTAAGTATGGTACGAAGAAACCAAAAAACAAGAAGTAATCTAATTGACTTAGTGAGATTAGGAAAAAATTATGCCAAGAAGAAGAGAAGTACCAAAACGAGAAGTGTTGCCTGATCCAAAACATCATAGTGAATTGTTGACTAAATTTATTAACGTTGTGATGGTGAGCGGAAAGAAATCAACCGCAGAGAAGATCGTTTATGGGGCACTTGATGCTATGAATGATCGATTGAAGAAAGCAAAAAAACACGAAGATGATTTAAACCCTGGTGATGCTCCGTCAGGTTCAAGTAGCACATCGAAAACAGCACTTGCTTGCTTTGAACAAGCGCTTGAGAAAGTGAGGCCTACTGTTGAGGTCCGCTCAAGGCGAGTCGGTGGCGCGACGTATCAAGTCCCTGTTGAAGTTCGAGAAGATAGGAGCATTGCTTTAGGAATGCGATGGCTTGTACAAGCTGCGCGTGGTCGTGGGGAGAAGGGTATGATGCTGCGTTTAGCAGGAGAGCTCTCTGATGCTTA
This sequence comes from Legionellaceae bacterium, assembly GCA_030157805.1. Taxonomy (GTDB): domain Bacteria; phylum Pseudomonadota; class Gammaproteobacteria; order Legionellales; family Legionellaceae; genus JAOAUB01. Next base: position 28,243 of record JAOAUB010000057.1, on the reverse strand, counting down.
TGAAAGTAAAGGCTCTGCGGTAAAAAAACGTGAAGATACGCATAAAATGGCTAAAGCAAATCAGGCTTTTGCCCATTTTAGATGGAATTAATTAAGAGAGCGATTTGTGGCTACTTCTTTAGAATTATACAGAAACATTGGCATTGTTGCTCATGTTGACGCTGGGAAAACGACAACAACAGAGCGTGTGTTATTCTATACGGGTATTTCTCATAAAATCGGAGAAGTTCATGATGGCGCTGCTACCATGGATTGGATGGTTCAGGAGCAGGAGCGAGGTATTACAATTACCTCTGCAGCAACCACATGCTACTGGAGTGGCATGGAAAAACAGTATGTTCAACATCGAATAAATATTATTGACACACCGGGTCATGTTGATTTCATGATTGAGGTTGAGCGGTCCTTAAGGGTTCTTGATGGTGCGACGGTAATATTTGATGCGGTATCAGGTGTTGAGCCCCAGTCCGAAACGGTCTGGAGGCAAGCAGACAGGTATGGTGTGCCGCGTATTGTTTTTGTAAATAAAATGGATCGTATGGGCGCTAATTTTTTGCGCGTTGTAGAACAAATTCATAAAAGGTTGGGTTCTAATCCAATTATTTTACAGCTTCCAATAGGGTCAGAAGATTCTTTTGTTGGTGTTATAGATTTAATTAAAATGAAAGCGATTCACTGGGATGAATCAACAAAAGGAATGTCATTTCAATATGGTGCTATACCTGACGACATGCTTTCTTTGTGTCATGAGTATCGTTCTAAAATAATCGAGTCTGTTGCGGAAGCATCTGACGAGCTTATGGGTAAGTACCTTGAGGCAGAGGAACTTACTGAAGAAGAGATTAAGAAAGCGTTGAGAATACTGACAATTGATAACAAAGTAGTGCCTGTATTTTGTGGCTCCGCTTTCAAAAACAAAGGCGTTCAGGCTGTATTGGATGGCGTGATTGATTATTTGCCTTCGCCAGTTGACATTCCTGCAATTAAAGGTATTGGTGAAGATGGTGTTGAGGTTTCGCGAGAAGCATCTTATCAAGAGCCTTTTTCTGCTTTGGCTTTTAAAATCGCTACGGATCCATTTGTTGGTACATTAACGTATTTTCGTACTTACTCTGGTGTTTTAAAAAGTGGTGATTTTGTCTATAACTCAGTGAAAGGTAAGCGCGAGCGTATTGGGCGGCTGCTACAAATGCACGCTAATTCGCGTGAAGAGATTAAAGAAGTGCGCGCCGGTGATATAGCTGCGGCTGTAGGTCTTAAGACTGTAACAACTGGCGATACAATTTGTGATTCTGATAAAATTGTTGTATTGGAAAAAATGGATTTCCCAGATCCTGTGATAGCTGTTGCTGTGGAGCCCAGAACTAAGGTTGATCAAGAAAAGATGTCGACAGCCTTAAGTAAGTTAGCCCAGGAAGATCCTTCATTCAGGGTTCATACTGATGAAGAGTCTGGGCAGACGATTATTGAGGGGATGGGTGAACTTCACCTTGAGATTATTGTCGATCGTATGAAGCGTGAATTTAGCGTTGAAGCCAACGTTGGGAAACCACAAGTTGCGTATCGAGAAACAATTAGAAATGCAGTTGAGCAAGAGGGTAAGTTTATTAGGCAGTCAGGAGGTCGTGGTCAATATGGACACGTATGGTTGAAGATTGAACCTAATGAGCAGGGTAAAGGCTATGAATTTATTAATGGAATAGTTGGTGGTGTCATACCCAAGGAATATATTCCTGAAGTTGATAAAGGTATTTTCGAGCAAATGCAAAATGGTGTAATTGCTGGATACCCTGTGGTAGATGTTAAAGTTACATTATTTGACGGATCTTTTCATGAAGTTGATTCAAGTGGGATTGCATTTAAAATAGCTGGTTCAATGGGTTTTAGGCAGGGTGCATTAAGGGCTAAGCCTGTCTTACTTGAGCCTATTATGCATGTTGAAGTTGTTACTCCAGAAGATTACATGGGAGATGTTATGGGTGACCTGAACCGGAGACGAGGTCTCGTTCAGGGTATGGAAGAATCGCCCGCGGGCAAGATAATTCGAGCAGAAGTACCACTGGCTGAAATGTTTGGGTATGCAACAGATGTGCGCTCAGCAACACAAGGTAGAGCTACTTTTACGATGGAGTTTTCTCGTTACGCAGAGGTACCGGTTAATATTGCTGAAACAATTATTAAGAAACAATAATTTTACGAGGTAATCAAAAATGGCAAAGGAAAAATTTGAGCGGACAAAGCCGCACGTTAATGTGGGTACTATTGGACATGTGGACCATGGAAAGACCACATTGACAGCAGCAATAACTCATGTAATGGCTAAAAAGTTTGGCGGAAAGGCGTTGAATTATGGTGAAATTGATGCAGCTCCTGAAGAAAGAGAGCGTGGTATTACAATTTCAACAGCACACGTTGAGTATGAATCAGTGCACAGGCATTATGCGCATGTGGATTGCCCAGGTCATGCTGACTATGTAAAGAACATGATTACAGGTGCTGCTCAAATGGATGGCGCAATATTAGTTGTATCAGCAGCTGATGGTCCGATGCCCCAAACGCGTGAACATATCTTATTGTCACGTCAAGTAGGCGTGCCTTACGTTGTTGTTTTTTTGAACAAGGCCGATATGGTTGACGATGCTGAACTAATTGAATTAGTTGAGATGGAAGTTCGCGACTTGCTTAATAGCTATGATTTTCCTGGTGATGATACACCAATTATTGTTGGTTCAGCATTGAAAGCTCTTGAGGGCGATACCACTGACATTGGTGTTCCTGCGATTGAGAAACTTGTTGCGACAATGGATACCTACATACCTGAGCCAGTAAGAAAAATTGATAAAGCATTTTTGTTGCCTATAGAAGATGTGTTCTCTATATCAGGCCGTGGTACGGTAGTCACAGGACGAGTTGAATGTGGAATAGTAAAAGTTGGAGAAGAAGTAGAAATAGTAGGGATACGTGATACACAGAAAACAATCTGTACCGGAGTAGAAATGTTCCGGAAATTGTTGGATGAGGGACGTGCTGGAGATAATGTCGGAGTATTATTGAGAGGAACGAAGCGGGATGATGTTGAGCGAGGTCAAGTTCTTGCTAAGCCTGGTTCGATTAAGCCGCATACAAAATTTGAAGCTGAAGTGTATGTGTTATCTAAAGAAGAAGGTGGAAGACATACACCGTTCTTTAATGGGTATCGGCCTCAGTTTTACTTTAGGACAACAGACGTGACGGGTTCATGTGAGTTAGCTCAAGGCGTTGAGATGGTAATGCCAGGAGATAACGTCAAGATGACTGTAATGTTACATTCACCGATTGCGATGGATGAGGGGTTGCGTTTTGCTATTCGGGAAGGCGGACGGACAGTTGGTGCAGGTGTTGTTGCTAAAATTATTGAGTAGGTAATATGAGTAATAATCAGAATATTAAAATTCGTCTCAAGTCTTTTGATCATCGATTAATTGATATGTCAACACGTGAGATTGTTGATACCGCAAAGCGAACAGGTGCGCAAATCAGAGGCCCTATACCTTTGCCTATGAGAAAAGAGAAATTTACTGTATTGACTTCGCCGCATGTTAACAAAGATGCGCGAGATCAGTACGAAATTAGAACACATAAACGTTTAGTAGTTATTGTTCATCCTACCGAGAAAACGGTTGATGCATTAATGAAGCTTGATTTGGCTGCGGGCGTGGATGTGCAAATAAGTCTCGATGATGAGTGATTAAATTTCTTATAATTCCGACTTTGTTCGAGTCACTAAGTTTATATTTAGAACTTGAGCTAACAAATAAAAGCGGTTTTATATCAAAGTTAGCGCTAGGCTTTTGCAACTTAAATCCGGTGAGTAAAGGATAAAAACGAGGTAATAAAATGACTGTTGGGTTATTAGGCCGAAAAATAGGTATGACTCGTATATTTACTGATGATGGTATTTCCCTTCCTGTATCAGTAGTTGAGGTTCTGCCTAACCGTATTTCGCAAATAAAAAATCCAGAAATTGATGGGTATAACGCGGTACAGTTAACTGCAGGAACAAGAAAATCAACACATGTAAATAAGCCGTTAACCGGACATTTTGCAAAAGCACAAATTGAGGCAGGAGATATGATTTGTGAATTTTCTGTTGAGTCTGTGGATGGCTATACGTTAGGTCAGGCAATATCTGTCCAAGATATATTTAAAAACGGACAATTTGTTGATGTTTCTGGAGTTTCAAAAGGAAAGGGATTTGCAGGAACAGTTAAAAGACACAATTTTCGTACGCAAGATGCATCGCATGGAAACTCTAGATCGCATCGTGTTCCTGGATCGATAGGTCAAAATCAGACGCCTGGCCGTGTATTTAAAGGTAAAAAGATGGCGGGACATCTTGGTAATGTACGTTGTACAACTCAAAGTCTTGAACTGGTGCGTGTCGATACTGAGCGTAATCTGTTATTGATTAAAGGCGCTATACCTGGTTGCCCTGGGGCAAGAGTTGAAATAAGACCCGCAGTTAAAATGAGATCAAGGGGCGAGTGATGAAACTTATTACAAAAGACACTAATAAAGAAATATCACTTCAAGCGGAGATTTTTGATTACAATTACAACGAAGGTTTAATACATCAAGTTATAGTAACTTGCTTGAATAATCTAAGAAGTGGTAATAGTGCACAAAAAACCAGAGCTGAAGTACGAGGCGGTGGAAAAAAACCATGGAAGCAAAAAGGAACAGGAAGAGCACGTGCTGGTAGCATTAGAAGTCCATTATGGCGGTCTGGTGGTGTGATTTTTGCTTCTAAAAAACGTGATTATTCGCAAAAAGTTAATAAAAAAATGTACAAACGCGCATTGCGTAGTATAATTTCCGAGCTTCATCGTTCTGGTAATCTAATTGTTGTTGAGAATTTTCAAACTCCAACACACAAAACAAAAGATTTTCTTGCGCAAATGAAGTCTTATGAATTGAGTAATGCATTAATTATTGTGCATGAGATGGCTGAAAATGACTATTTAGCTTGTCGTAATTTAATTGATTTTGATGTATGTGATGTCGTATCTATTGATCCAGTTAATTTACTTCGATTTGAAAAGGTGCTTGTAACAGAAGCTGCAGTTAACGATCTGGTGGGGGTTTTACAATGAAAGCAGAACGATTGTTAATGATTTTAAGACAGCCTCATACGTCAGAAAAAAGCACAATAATGGCTGAAAAATTTAAGCAGTTTACTTTTAAAGTTTTGAAAACAGCAACAAAAAGTGAAATAAAAGAAGCGGTTGAGTTGCTGTTTAACGTAAAAGTTAAAAGTGTATCAGTCATCAATGTTAAGGGCAAAGTTAAACGGTTCAAACAATTTACTGGGAAACGAAGTGATTGGAAAAAAGCTTATGTGGCTTTAGAGCAGAATCATGACATTGATTTCACAGTTACTGAATAAGGTAGATTAACAATGGCACTGATAAAATCAAAACCGACCTCGCCGGGAAAAAGAGCAGAACTTAAAGTAGTTCATCACGATATACATAAGGGACGCCCGTATGCTCCCTTAGTGGAGAAGCTTAATAAAACGGGTGGTCGTAACAATAAAGGACGAATCACTGTAAGGCATATCGGTGGTGGTGTTCGTAGTCAATATAGAATGATTGATTTTAAACGAAACAAGGATGGTATAGAGGCCACCGTAGAGCGTATCGAGTACGATCCAAATCGATCGGCTTTAATCGCACTTTTAGTTTACAAAGATGGTGAACGCCGTTATATTATTGCACCAGCAGGATTAAAGGCTGGTAATAAGGTTGTTAGCGGAGAGACTGCCCCAATTGTAACTGGTAATTGTTTGCCTTTGAAAAATATTCCATTAGGAACAACAATTCATTGTGTTGAACTTAAGCCAGGCAAAGGTGCTCAATTAATAAGATCTGCTGGATGTAGCGGTCAGTTAGCAGCCAAAGAAGGTCATTACGCAACGATAAAATTACGCTCTGGTGAAATGCGTAAAGTGTTTCTGTTATGTCGAGCTGTAATTGGTGAAGTAAGCAATAATGAGCACAATTTACGTGAGCTTGGTAAAGCAGGAGCTAAACGCTGGAGGGGTATTAGACCTACAGTTCGTGGCGTTGCTATGAATCCTGTTGATCATCCGCATGGAGGAGGTGAGGGAAGAACTTCCGCAGGTAGACATCCAGTATCTCCATGGGGTCAACCAACAAAAGGATATAAGACTCGACGTAATAAGCGTACGCAGCAATTTATAGTACGTAAACGTAATAAATAGACTAACGAGGATATTAAGGTGACGCGTTCTTTAAAAAAAGGTCCATTTATAGATAACCATTTGCTAGTCAAAGTTAGAACAGCGATTGAGACCAGATCTAAGAAGCCTATTAAGACATGGTCTCGACGTTCAACTGTTATTCCTGAAATGGTTGATCTGACAATTGCAGTGCATAACGGGAAAGATCATGTTCCTGTTTATATAACAGATAATATGGTTGGACATAAATTAGGTGAATTTTCTATGACTCGTCTTTTTAAAGGCCATTCTGGTGATAGAAAGGCAAAAGGCAAGTAAGAGGTAATGATGGAAGTAACAGCAAGATTAACAAATGCCCCTTTATCTGCTCAAAAGTGCAGGTTGGTAGCGGACTTAATTCGAAAGTTGGAAGTATCTAACGCTTTGCAAATTTTGAAATTCACGCCAAAAAAAGGCGCGGCTATTATGCTGAAGCTATTAGAGTCAGCTATCGCAAATGCCGAAAACAATAATGGTGCTGATATTGATGAGTTAGTAGTAGGTACGGTTTGTGTTGACGAAGCACCAAGTTTAAAGAGGATTAGTCCGAGAGCAAAAGGACGTGCCAATCGTATTACTAAGCGTAGATGCCATATTATTATTAAAGTTTCAGACGAGGATTAGCGACAATGGGACAAAAAGTTCATCCAACCGGTATACGTCTTGGTATAACCAAAGATTGGAATTCCAAATGGTATGCTAATAAAAGTTATGCTCTTTTATTAAATCAAGACATAAACTTAAGAAAAGAGTTAAAACGTAAGTTAATGATGGCAGCTGTTAGCCGCATCCAAATTGAAAGGCCTGCTAATAATGCCGTAGTAACAATTTACACTGCTCGTCCAGGGGTAATTATTGGCAAGAAGGGCGGCGGTATCGAAGCTTTACGTGCCGAGATATCTGCTAAGCTAGGTGTGCCAGTTCATCTTAACATTGAAGAAATTCGTAAGCCCGAGCTTGATTCAACTTTAGTTGCTGAAAGTATAACTCAGCAATTGGAGCAGCGGGTTATGTTTCGAAGAGCGATGAAGCGGGCAGTAACTTCTGCGATGAAGGCTGGAGCTAAAGGTATTAAAATTTGTGTTAGTGGCCGCTTAGGTGGTGCTGAAATTGCCCGAAGTGAATCATATCGAGAGGGACGAGTACCGCTACATACATTCCGAGCTGATGTTGATTATGGTACTGCGGTGGCAAAAACGACTTATGGAATAATTGGAGTAAAAGTATGGATTTTCAAAGGTGAAGTTTTTCCCCAGAAAATTCAAAAAACAGATACGACCAAGTAATGAGGATTTATAATAATGTTACAGCCTAAGCGAACAAAATATCGTAAGCAAATGAAAGGACGAAATAGAGGTCTTGCTCAAAGAGGTAACAAGGTTAACTTTGGTGAGTTTGGATTAAAAGCCGTTGAACGAGGCCGCTTAAGTGCGCGTCAAATTGAGGCGGCAAGACGAGCGATGACAAGGCATGTTAAACGCGGAGGAAAAATATGGATCCGTGTTTTTCCTGATAAACCGATTACACAAAAGCCTTTGGAAGTTAGACAAGGTAAAGGTAAGGGTAATGTTGAGTATTGGGTAGCACAAATACAGCCAGGAAAGGTTTTGTTTGAAATGGAAGGTGTTACACGTGAACTAGCTATCGAAGCTTTTAATTTGGCTAAAGCAAAGTTACCTTTCAAAGTGGCTTTTGAAGAAAGAAAGGTGATGTAATGAAAAATACAACTGAGTTACGAGATATGAGCATGGAAGAGTTAAATTCAGAACTGCTTGCTCTAAGAAAGAAACAATTTAATATGCGGTTGAAAAAAGCTAATGGAGCTTTAGATAAGACCCATGTATTTGCACAAATAAGAAAAACAATCGCCCAAGTTAAAACAATTATGACTGAGAAGGTTGGTGGTAGTGATGGAAAATAATCAATCAAATGCTAAAACTATGGTCGGAAAGGTGGTAAGTGACAAAATGCATAAAACTATTGTTGTTTTAGTTGAGCGTTCTGTTAAGCATCCGAAATACGGAAAGATCATGAAGCGACGAACAAAGGTTCATGTTCATGACGAAAACAATCTATGTGTGATTGGTGATACGGTAAGGGTAAGCGAATCTCGCCCAATATCAAAAACCAAGTGCTGGGTACTTGTTGAAAAACTGGCTTAAATAAGGCTAAATACCTTTTAATGTTTAGAATTCGCTGATATAATCAGCAGCTTTTTCTGACTCTATTGTTCTGGAGATTTTAGAATGATACAAATGCAAACAGTGCTCGAAGTAGCAGACAATAGTGGTGCACGTAAAGTAATGTGTATAAAAGTTTTGGGTGGTTCACATCGTAGATATGCTCGCGTAGGTGATGTTATAAAGGTTAGTGTAAAAGACGCTATTCCACGTAGCAAAGTGAAAAAAGGTTCTGTTATGCGCGCTGTGGTTGTGAGAACTTGTCAAGGCGTGCGTCGTGGAGATGGTTCTTTGATACGGTTTGATGGTAATGCAGCAGTGTTGATTAACAATCAAAATGAGCCAATAGGAACGCGTATATTTGGGCCAGTGACCCGTGAATTAAGAGAAAGGTTTATGAAAATCATTTCTCTTGCACCTGAAGTTTTGTAAGAGGAAGAATAATGAAGCGTATTAGAAAAGGCGATACAGTAATTGTAATTGCTGGCAAAAGTAAAGGGCAAGTAGGCAAAATCCTACGAGTGCTTGGTGAGCGTATAGTTGTTGAAGGTGCTAACCTAATTAAAAAACATGTAAAGCCTAACCCTCAAATTAATCAGCAGGGCGGTATTGTTACTAAAGAAGCATCGATCAATGTCTCTAACGTAGCTATGTATAATCCAATTAGTAAGAAAGCGGATAAAGTTGGATTTAAGTTTGTTGATAAAAACGGCGAAAATCAAAAGGTTCGTTATTTTAAGTCAAATAATGAATTAATTGATGTGGTCTAATTAGGTGACTTAAATGGCAAGACTTAAAGAGCAATATAATACCGAAATCGTTAATGTAATGATGAAACGATTTAAATATAAAAGTATCATGGAAGTTCCTCGTATTACAAAGATAACGCTTAATATGGGTGTTGGTGAAGCGGCAGCCGATAAGAAGCTTATAGGCCATGCTGTTGATGATATGACTTTAATTTCTGGTCAAAAGCCAGTGGTTACTAAGGCCAGAAAATCAATTGCTGGATTTAAAATTCGAGAAGGTTGGCCTATTGGGTGCAAGGTAACACTTCGAAAAAAGCGAATGTATGAATTTTTAGATCGTTTGGTGAATATTGCGTTGCCTCGAGTCAGAGATTTTCGAGGGTTAAATGCAAAAGCTTTTGATGGAACAGGTAATTATAGTTTGGGCATTCAGGAACAGATTGTTTTCCCAGAAATTGATTATGATAAAACAGTTGGAATTCGCGGTATGGATATTAGCATTACAACAAATGCTAAGACCGACGAAGAAGCTAAGGCTCTTTTGGAAGCATTCAATTTCCCATTAAAAGATAAACATTAAGAAGGGTACTTATTGTGGCAAAAAAATGTATGATTGAGCGCGAATTAAAACGAACCAAGTTAATCGCGAAGTACAAACAGCGTAGAGAACAGATCAAAGAAGACATGCGTGTTTCTACAGATTATGAGGAAATAACTAACTTACAAAGTTTGCTTGCAAAGCTTCCAGTTAATTCTAATCCCATAAGGCATAATACACGATGTCAACAATGTGGTAGAGCTCATGCTGTTTATCGTAAATTTGGATTGTGCCGCATTTGCTTAAGGCAAGAGTTAATGGCAGGGAATATAACAGGCGGTCGTAAATCAAGCTGGTAATTTTTTGGAGAGTTAATTGTGAGTATGCAAGATCCAATAGCCGATATGCTGACTAGAATAAGAAATAGTCAGAAAGCCAATCACGCATGCGTGACATTGGAATCGTCTAATTTAAAAGAGCAAATTGCTAGAGTTTTAAAAGAAGAAGGATATATTGCTGATTACAAAATAGAACTTGTTGATAATCAGTTTAAGAAACTTACTGTAGAGCTTAAGTATTATCGTGGAAGACCTGTTATAGAACGTATTAAGCGCGTTAGTAAGCCTGGTTTACGAATTTACAGATCCTATAAAAATTTATTGCCTATTTCAGGTTTTGGAATCGCTATATTGTCTACATCAAAAGGGATAATGACACATGTAGCAGCAAAGGCTAATCAAGTTGGTGGTGAAATTATTTGTGAAGTAGCCTAGTACTTAATGAGAGAAAACTATGTCAAGAGTTGCAAAAGCACCTGTTCAATTACCAGATAATGTGAAAATTGATATTACTAACGATTTGTTGAGTATTAAAGGACCCAAGGGCGAGCTTAATCAGAAATTTAATAAGCTGGTTGATGTGTCACGTTCTGATACCGACTCAAATCTTATTGTTTTTAAGCCGGCTTCTAATGATCCTAAAGGTTGGGCACATGCAGGAACAGTGAGAGCAATAGTCAATAATATGGTCAAGGGTGTTACACACGGATTCGAAAAAACATTGGAATTGGTCGGTGTTGGGTACCGCGCTCAAGCAAATAATAAGTGCTTGAATTTGTCTTTGGGGTTTTCGCATGTTGTTGAGTATATATTGCCACAAGGTGTGGTTGCTGAAACACCAAATAATACAACAATTGTCCTTAAAGGAATTGATAAACAATTGTTAGGTCAAGTTGCTTCTGAAATACGCTCGTATAGACCTCCTGAGCCCTACAAAGGAAAGGGTATTAAATACTCAGGTGAAGTTATAGCGCGTAAAGAAGCTAAAAAGAAATAAGGTTTAAATAATGAATAAATATGAAGCACGAATTCGGCGTGGACTGAAGACAAAAGCGATTATAAAAAACTCCTCACGAGCTCGATTGGTTGTTTTTCGCAGCTTAACCCATATTTATGCTCAAATTATTGTGCGTGGAGATAAGGGAGATGAGGTGTTGATAAGTTCATCAACAGTAGATTCTGAGTTAAAAGCTGAATTGGCTGGTAACAAAGTTGAACAAGCTTTGCAAGTTGGGAAAATGCTTGGTAAGCGTGCAAAAGAAAAAAATATTTGTGATGTTGCATTTGATCGGTCTGGTTATAAATACCATGGTCGAATTAAGGCGCTGGCAGATGGTGCACGCGAAGCTGGCCTGAATTTTTAAGGAACCATTATGGCATTGGCGATAGACGAAACAAAAGTAAATGACGTACTTCAAGAGAAGTTAGTATCAGTTACACGTACAGCAAAAGTAGTTAAGGGTGGTCGTGTTTTTGGCTTTTCTGTTTTAGTGGTTATTGGGGATGGCAAAGGTAGAGTTGGTTATGGCCGAGGAAAAGCAAGAGAAGTTCCTATTGCTATACAAAAGGCAATGGATCAGGCTCGGAAAAACATGACTTATATACCATTGGCTGGTAAAACGATCCATCATGAAATTACTTGGAGCTATGGAGCATCTAAGGTGTTCATGAAGCCAGCAAGAACAGGTACGGGAATTATTGCAGGCGGTGCTATGCGCGCTGTCTTAGAAGTGCTTGGTATTCAAAATATCCTTGCTAAAAGTATTGGTTCTACCAATCCTGCAAATGTTGTTCGTGCAACCATAGCTGCTCTTATTAATATTGGTACGCCAGATTACGTGGCTGCTAAACGTGGTAAGACAGCGGAAGAGGTAATGGCGGGATAAATAATGACAAATAAACTTAAAATAACATTAGTTAAGAGTATTATAGGACGTAAACCAAAGCATGTTCATGTCGTAAAGCAATTAGGTTTGGGTAAATTGAATAGTTCAGTTATCCATCAAAATATTCCGGCAATTAGGGGTCTTCTTAATGTTGTTGGATATTTGTTAAAAGTTGAGGAATGCCTAGAATGAATTTGAATACATTGTCGCCAACTCCTGGTTCAAAATTTGAAAAAAAACGTGTGGGTCGTGGTATTGGATCTGGATTAGGAAAAACCTGCGGTCGAGGTCATAAAGGTCAAAAATCACGTTCTGGCGGTTATCATAAAATTCACTTTGAAGGCGGTCAAATGCCAATTCAAAGACGTTTGCCGAAGATGGGATTTACGTCGAAAGCAGCTAAATTGCATGCTCAAGTTAGATTAGATGAGCTATTGAAAATTAATGCCGATGTTATTGATATTAATGTTTTAAAACAAAAAAACATCGTTAGTCAAATTACAAAGCATGTGAAAGTGATTTTTTCAGGCGCAATTGACACTCAACTTAAAGTAAAGGGTCTTAAATTGACTAAAGGGGCTCGAGAAGCAATTATTAATGCAGGCGGCAGTATTGAAGAGTAAATATGAATAATCCACGGCATCAAGTTAATCGGACCAAGAGCGGTTTAAGTGAACTAAAAAACAGATTGATTTTCGTTGCTATAGCTGTGTTGGTGTACAGGCTTGGTGCCCATATACCGGTTCCTGGTCTTGACCCCGCGAGGTTAGCTCATTTTTTTGGGGAGCAGCAGAACACAATATTTGGGTTGTTCAATATGTTCTCTGGTGGAGCTTTGTCTCGTGTTACAGTTTTTGCTATTGGGATAATGCCTTATATTTCAGCTTCAATTATTATTCAATTGTTCACTGTTGTTTTACCAAGGCTTGAACAATTGAAGAAAGAAGGCGAGTCTGGTCGGCGAAAGATTAATCAATACATACGTTATCTGACATTGGTTTTAGCTTTTTTTCAATCACTAGGTATGGCACGTTGGTTGGCAGCCCAGCAAATAGCTTTACATGCGGATTATTTGTTTTATTTTACAGCAGTGGTTACCTTGGCTACTGGAACGATGTTCTTAATGTGGTTGGGTGAACAAATTACTGAAAAAGGGATAGGAAATGGGATTTCACTAATCATTTTTTCAGGAATCGTTTCTAATTTTCCTAATGCAATTGCTTCAGTTTTTCAGCAAATTCGCGAAGGACAAATGCAATCATTAACATTTTTGCTTATTGTTTTAATTGTGGTTGTAGTCACTGGTTTTGTTGTGTTTATTGAACGGGCTCAGCGACGCATTAGGGTTAATTATGCACAAAGAACACAAGGTCGAAAGGTTTATGCGGCTCAGTCAAGTCACTTGCCTTTGAAAATTAATATGTCTGGAGTAATTCCACCTATATTTGCTTCAAGTATTATTCTTTTACCCGCTACTTTGGCTCAGTTTTTTGGTCGGGGAAAAGGAATGGATTGGCTTGCAGATGTTGGTATGTTGTTATCTCCTGGGCAGCCTTTGTATTTGTTGGTTTATGCAGCAGCGATTGTTTTTTTTGCTTTCTTTTATGCGGCACTTGTTTTTAATCCTAAAGACACAGCAGACAATCTTAAAAAGTCAGGAGCATATATTCCAGGTATTCGACCAGGGGAGCAAACTACTCGGTATATTGATGAGGTTATGACAAGACTTACATTAATTGGCGCTATATACTTGGTTCTTGTTTGTCTTTTGCCTCAGGTCTTAATGTATACATGGCATGTGCCTTTTTATTTTGGGGGAACTTCACTTTTAATTATTGTCGTTGTTGTTATGGATTTTATTGCTCAAGTACAAGCCCATTTGATGACGCAACAATATGAATCCTTATTAAAGAAAACAAACTTTAAAGGGTCTGCTAAATTACCAGGTTTATTTTGATTATCAGTTGGAGTTAATTAATGAAAGTCAGAGCATCAGTAAAACGTATCTGTCGAAATTGCAAGATTATCAAGCGTAGCGGTATTATACGTGTGATTTGTAAAGAAGCAAGACATAAGCAAAAGCAAGGATAATTTTAACTTGATCTTTTGATCATTAAATTGTATTCTGCTTTCCTTTTTGACAAGAGCAAAAAAGTTCGGAGAAGTGAATGGCACGTATTGCAGGTGTTAACATACCAGACAATAAACATGTAGTTATAGCTCTAACATCGATTTATGGAGTCGGAAAGACAACATCTTTAAGGCTGTGTGATTTAGTTGGTATAAATCCCGCCACCAAAGTATCACAGCTGTCTGAAGATAAATTAGATGCATTGAGAAATGAAATTGCTAAGATAACCGTTGAGGGCGATTTAAGACGTGTAATAAGTATGAACATTAAACGTCTAATGGACTTGGGTTGTTATCGTGGCCTACGTCATCGACGTGGTTTACCAGTTAGAGGCCAACGAACCAAAACGAATGCACGCACTCGTAAAGGTCGACGTAAAAGCTCTGTTAATTAAATAGTTTCCAGGAATTAAGTATGTCTACAGCAAAGAGTAAACAGCAGAAAACAAGAAAAAAAGTAAAGCGAATAGTTACTGATGGTATAGTGCATGTTCATGCTTCATTTAATAACACCATTGTAACTTTCACCGATCGACAAGGAAACGCTTTGTCCTGGGCAACATCGGGTGGTTCAGGGTTTCGAGGTTCTAGAAAAAGCACACCTTATGCAGCTCAAATTGCAACTGAACGCGCTTCTGTTGTAGCGAAGGAGTATGGTGTTAAATCTGTAGCTGTGCTTGTTCATGGTCCTGGACCAGGTCGTGAGTCAACAATAAGAGAGTTAATTTCACAAGATTTTAAAATTGTTGAAATTACAGATGTGACCGGTATACCTCATAATGGTTGCAAGGCCCCTAAAAAACGACGGGTATAAGAGAATCAGGAGTAATTAATGGCTAGATATCTTGGTCCAAAATGTAAATTATCTCGCAGAGAAGGCACTGATTTATTATTAAAAAGTGGTGTGCGAGATCATAAGACAAAATGTAAATCTGAAAAACAACCGGGGCAGCATGGCGATAAAAGGCCGCGCTTGAGTGATTTCGGTGTTCAAATGCGCGAAAAACAAAAAATAAGACGCTTGTATGGTGTGTTAGAAAAACAATTTCGTCTTTATTATGCTAAGGCTGCTCGTCAAAAGGGGTCAACAGGTGAAAACTTGATGACAATGCTAGAAAGACGTCTCGATAATGTTGTTTATCGCATGGGATTTGCTTGTACTCGTGCAGAGGCTAGGCAATTGGTTAATCATAAGGCAATATTGGTTAATGAGCTGCAAGTTAATATTCCATCGTATCTAGTTAGCGCTGGTGATATTATAACTGTTCGTCAAAAAGCTAGAGAACAGGGCCGTATTCAAGCTGCAATAGCTTTGTCCGAACAGCGCCAGGCTTGTGATTGGATATCGATTGATTCAACCACATTCAAGGGTACTTTTGTCCGCGCGCCTAGTTTGGATGATTTGTCATCAGACCATAATGTAAACTTGGTTGTGGAACTTTACTCTAAGTAAGCTCGGAGATTTACTGAATGTATAATGAAATCAATGAAATGCTCACACCATCGGTTATTAAGGTGCAATCAGAATCGATTTATCACTCACGTATAGTTCTTGAACCTTTGGAACGTGGATATGGACATACACTCGGAAATGCATTGAGGAGAATTCTTTTAGGTTCAATGCCTGGATCTGCAATAACGGAAGTAACCATTGATGGTGTATTGCATGAGTATAGTACGCTTGATGGAGTTCAGGAGGATGTAGTTGATATTCTTTTGAATTTAAAGCAAGTTGCGATAAAATTCTCAGGAAAGGAAGCTGTTTTGACTTTGCATAAGGTTGGACCTGGTGTTGTTACTGCCGGCGATATACAACTTTCTCATGGTCAAGAATTGATAAACCCTGATTTCGTCATTGCAACACTTAATGAAAGTGCGACTTTAAATATGACGCTTAAAATTGAGCGTGGTATTGGTTTTCGTTCGACAGATACTTTTCTAAATCATGATCTAGAAGAGCTCGAGCAAAAATCTATAGGAAAGCTTAAAATCGATGCTTCATTTTCACCTGTTTTAAAAGTTGCGTATTATGTGGAAAATGCACGAGTTGAGAATCGTACTGATCTAGATAAGTTAATAATAGATTTAGAAACGGACGGTACTCTTGACCCTGAAGAAGCAATTCGATTTTCTGCTTCAATTCTGCAAAGACAATTGCATACATTTGTTGATATGAGTTTTGAACAGGCAAAAATTGACAAAAAAGAACGAGTTGATTTCGAGCCTATACTTTTACGTCCGGTAGACGATCTTGAGTTGACAGTTCGATCGGCTAATTGTTTGAAAGCTGAAAATATCTACTTTATTGGTGATTTAGTTCAAAAGACAGAGAATGAGTTATTAAAAACTCCAAATTTGGGAAAGAAATCTTTAACAGAAATTAAAGATGTTCTGGCATCTAGATCGTTGTCTCTAGGAATGAAACTAGAAAATTGGCCACCGGAAAATCTTGGCGAATAATGTTTAGGAGTTTATCAAATGCGTCATCGAAAAACAGGACGAGCATTTAGTAGGACAAGCAGTCATCGAAGAGCTATGTTTAATAATATGTGCAGTTCGTTGGTTGAACATGAATTAATTAAAACAACGTTGCCTAAAGCAAAAGAATTACGACGTTATTTAGAACCATTAATAACAGTTAGTAAAAATGATTCTGTTGCTTCAAGACGTTATGTCTTTGATCGTTTGCGGTCTAAGACAGCTGTATCTAAACTATTTTCAACATTAGGTCCGCGATATCAAGAGCGCCCAGGTGGTTATCTGCGTGTTTTAAAGTGTGGATTTAGAGCTGGTGATAATGCACCAATGGCTATTATTGAGTTAGTTGATAGACCTGCTAAGGATGCGTCAGCATCTGAAGATTAAATAATATCTATCTTTCATTCTTTTTTCCCTCCAATATTCTAATCATCTTCCTTTACTACGTAGAGGAAGATTTGATTTTCAGGTTTTATCATGCGATTTGTTGATGAAGTAAAGATTAAAGTTGATGCTGGTTCTGGTGGTAGGGGTTGCTTAAGCTTTCGACGTGAAAAATTTATTCCTCGAGGAGGACCTGATGGTGGAGATGGTGGCGACGGTGGAAGTGTTTATCTGGAAGCCAATTCTAATTTAAATACTTTGGTTGATTTTCGTTATAAGCGTCAGTTTAGGGCCCAAAATGGTCAAGCTGGAATGGGAGCTAATTGTACCGGAAAAAAAGGAGATGATTTAGTTATTGAAGTTCCTTTGGGCACAATGGTTTTTGATGCCGAAACGAATGAGATGCTGGGAGATATCAATAGCGAGAAAAAACGCTTATTAGTTGCTCAGGGTGGTTTTCATGGCATTGGTAACACACGCTATAAAAGCAGTACTAATCGAGCGCCGACTCAAACATCACCTGGAACCCCAGGAGAATCAAGGATGTTACGTCTTGAGTTGAGGGTCTTAGCTGATGTTGGTTTGCTTGGTTTACCAAATGCGGGGAAATCGACGTTAATTCGTTCTGTTTCAAGTGCAACACCTAAAGTAGCTAATTATCCATTCACGACATTATATCCAAATCTTGGTGTTGTCAGTGTTTCCCCTTTAAAAAGTTTTGTTATGGCGGATATACCCGGATTGATTGAAGGCGCCTCAGAGGGTGCTGGTCTTGGACATCGATTTTTAAAGCATTTGTCACGTACTTCTATTTTACTGCATGTTATTGATATTTTGCCTTTTAATGACGAAGATCCGATAGCTTCAGCTAAAGTGATTATTAATGAGTTGGCTCAGTATAATCCTGATTTGCTTAAAAAACCAAGATGGCTTGTAATAAATCAGATAGATAAGATTTTGGATGAAGATGAACGAAAGATTGCAGTTCAGAATATTATTAATGGATTAGAGTGGCGTGATAAGTTGTTTTCAATCTCTGCTTTGACAGGAGAAGGAACTAAAGAGCTGTGTTATGCTCTCATGCAATGTGTGGATGAGATGAAAGAGTCGGCATCATCGCAAGAGCCTGCACCGTAGCGTTTGTTTAGAATGGGCCTATGACCTCTCAGTCAGGTTCTGTCGCAAAAAAAGCATAGTTACAATTGTGGCGCCATCAAAAATATAGATGGTGCCAGTATAAACAGTTTCAAATTGAGTCATTAATTAATCAGTTAATACAACTATTTTTAAACAGTTCTATGGACTCGCGGCTTATAAACTTGCCGCAAATAAACTACGCGTTTGTAGCCTAAAAATATTTCTGCGACAGAATTACATTTTAATTGGAAATTAATTCAAATTAGCTGAGAAATATTGGCTTTGTGTGATCTTGCTCCCGCTATCCTAGACATAACTGGCAACGGATGCCATTAATAAAAAACCAATAATAACAAAGCTGAAATCACGAAGGTTGCAGCAGCGCTCAACCATGACGCACTGTTCCAAGCCATGCAGTGTTCCTAGATAAAAGAATGTACCGGCAGATGCTGCTATGAGAATAGGATCAGCAAGCGAGTTTGTTTCAACCCCACTGCCAAAATACCAACCTATGAAAATACCGACCGGGGTCATTAAGGCAAATGAAATAAAGAAAATTACGGCTTTTTTTAGTGATAGTGTACTTTTGTTAAGTTGGATTGCAATGGCAAAACTTTCAGCCCATTTATGAGTAATGATCGCTAAAAACAACATAATGACAATCGATGAATTGTGATTTAACCCAAGAGCCGTACCGAGAATTAGGGAGTGAAGCGATAGCATAGCCCAGGCAAGAATGGCAAATGCAGGATGGTTGTTCCCCGTTAAATTTTTAGTGCTACTTCCGTGATGGTGGGAGTGGCCGAGTTGATGTTCGTGATGGGTGTGCTTGGATTGATTGTAAAGCACCGTTCCTAAATGTTCAAACCAAAGGAAAAATAAAAAAACAGTACCAGTGATGATAAAAGCATAGGGATAATGATAACCCATCTTCGTGAAGAGAGTATTCGCCTCGGGAAGCATGTGCATGAGTGCTGCGCCAAGAAAAACACCGGTGGCAAGTGTTTCTCCAATGACAAAATCATGATGATGGCCTGTTTTGAGGCGTTTTTTGAAAGGATACCAACCCGCCACCATAATCACGGTAAGAATTGATGAAGCGAAAATTAATTTAAGAACAGCATCCGCCGACATGATATTTTCCAATTATTACGGTTTAATAATTCCGTTTTCACTGTATAGACGGATTTCTTTAACCGTTGTTATACCTATTAAATCAAGTTTGATTTGATTGAAGAGTTCTTGAGTATGAACTATAGGGGAATCAAAAAATAAATCAATCAGTAATTGACCATCAATATAATGAAGAGACCAATGACTCATGATTGGAAATTGATTTTTCCATTTGAGCAGCAAGTCTTGTTCAAGTTGATGGCGGTTGGGCAGGTGAATGGAGGGGCAGGAAATTTCATCGTCTTCGGGATCAATATGTACCGTGACATCTTTAACTTTGGGAAGTTGTTTGCGCAATAAATGATGAACGTGTTGTGCAATAAAATGTCCTTCAGAGACAGAAATAAAAGGGTCAACCAACACATGGACGTCGATGATAATGTCCCCACCCATTGAACGGCTACGCAGTTGATGAATTTTTTTTACACCATTAATTTGCTGAATAAACAGCTCGATTTCACGCAGAACCAGAGGATCAATGGCCGTATCAATTAACTCTTTGACACTGTTCCAGCCGTAACTGATCCCCATTTTGATAATCATTAAACCGACCAGAATAGCGGCGATAGCATCGAAATGAACGTAACCAAATAGGCTGCCAACTAATCCTAGAACAACTACTGCGGAGGCTGCTGAGTCGGAGCGGTGGTGCCAAGCATTGGCTATAATTAAAGCAGATTGAATTTTATGGCCGACATGACGCGTGTAATAAAAAAGGATCTCATTGATAAGTACGGACATTATTGCAAGAGGTAAGGCTAGCCAAGTAGGGTGTTCTGGATTTTTAATCAATAATTCAGCCATGGCATCCCAAGCAATTCCCGTCCCCGCCAGAATGAGAAGTAAAGCAAGCATCAGTGTGCCAGCAGTTTCAATGCGTTGATGACCATAAGGATGTTTGTCATCAGCATCGTGACTGCCGTATTTTGAGGCAAATAAGACCATGGCATCGATGAGGAGATCTGAGATTGAATGCAGGCCATCGGCGATGAGGGCATGGGAGTAAAACAAAAATCCGCCTATGATTTTCGAGACTGCAAGTCCTGTATTGGCCAGTGCGCCTAAAAGGGTGATTCGTTTTGCTTCTAAGTAACGGTTTACAGCGCTTGTTGGAGTCATTTTTTTATGTCCTAAATTAATTTAGAATGATACCTTTTAGAGGCGAATCGGTACACCTCTCATCCATGTAAAAACGGTTCAAATTCTCCTAACCAACGCCGCGCAATGCAGAGCGCTGCCTTGGGTGAATGATCGATAAGTTGCTTGGCATACTGAGTCACCAACGGTAAAAGATGTTGGTCTCTCTGGATATCAGCCAATTTATACGCTTTATAACCGGCTTGTTGAACGCCTAAAAATTCGCCAGCACCGCGCAGCTCCAGATCTTTTTCGGCAATGAGAAACCCATCGCAGGTTCCACGAATGATACGTAAGCGCTCAGCAGCTAAAGTAGAAAGTGGCGATTGATAAAGCAACACGCAATAGGATTGCTGATTTCCGCGCCCTACGCGACCACGTAATTGATGTAATTGCGATAAACCAAGCCGTTGAGCATCTTCAATGATCATGAGGCTGGCATTGGGGACATCCACTCCGACTTCAATGACGGTGGTTGCGACGAGTAGATTAATTTCCCCTGTTTTAAATTGAGTCATAACAGTGTCTTTTTCAATGCTGTTCATGCGTCCATGAATTAATCCTATCTTGGCCTCAGGCAATTTGGTTTGTAACGTTTGTGCCGTTGACGTGGCTGCTATGCATTGCAGTTTTTCAGACTCTTCGATGAGAGGGCAAACCCAATATGCTTGACGACCACTGTTGATGGCAAGTTGTATGCGGGTAATAATTTGTTCACGTTTGCTTTCTGGACTAATTGCCGTGGTGACGGGCGTGCGTCCAGGTGGTAGTTCATTGATGATGGAAAGGTCGAGGTGTGCAAAATGGCTCATCGCAAGAGTGCGGGGAATTGGTGTTGCGGTCATTAACAGTTGATGCGGAGCTTGATTGGAATGCTGTCCTTTTTGTTGCAACATTAAGCGTTGCGTTACGCCAAAACGATGTTGTTCATCAATAATGACTAATCCCAACTGAGAAAACTTGACGTCGTCCTGAAAAAGGGCATGGGTGCCTACGACGAGAGAGCATGTATTATCTCTCAAGCCGTTTAAGGTTCTTTGTCGTTCGTCGGCCTTCATCTTGCCAGAGAGGCGTTGACAGTTTATGCCTAAAGGATTAAGCCAAGTATTAAAATTAATAGCATGTTGTTCGCTCAATAGCTCAGTGGGGGCCATGAGTGCGACTTGAAATCCGGCAGCAATCGCCTGCAAAGCTGCCATTGCAGCGACGATTGTTTTCCCAGAGCCCACATCGCCTTGCAGTAAGCGCAGCATGGGTTGAGTGTTAGTCATGTCTTGCGCAATTTCATGATTGGCATGCTCTTGTGCTGCAGTTAATTGGAATGGTAGCTGAGTTAAAAATTGTGTTTTGAGCTTATCGTTCCGAAGCATGGTTGGGGCAATGAGGGCCTGTCGTTGTTGACGCGCAAATTGCATACTGATCTGTTGTGCCAGTAGTTCATCAAAAATCAGTCGTTGGCAGGCCGGGTGATTCCCTGTTTCTAAAGTTTGTAATGAAACTTGCGGTGGCGGTGTGTGCAGTAACTGCAACGCCTGCGGAAAAGAAGGAAAACCATGTTTCACTAACTCGTTTTCGGAAAGCCATTCTAAGGCGCTTAGCTCATCAGGGTAATCCGTGAATGTGATTTGGATGAGATTTCTTAAACGATTTTGTGTTAAGCCGGATGTTTTAGGATAAATGGGCGTTAACGTCTCTTCAACGACGCAATCCTGCTCGTGCTCTAATAACTGATATTCAGGATGAATCATTTCCGTGTGTTGACCGAACTTTCGAACTTCGCCAAAAGCGCGTAACCATTGTCCAGGCACCAGAGTGTTCACTTGGTGTTGATTAAAGTGAAAAAAACGCAGTTTTAATTGTCCGGTTTTATCTTCAACATAACAAGAAAATTGGGAGCGGTGTCCTCGCTGCACGTCGACTTGAGCAACGCAGGCGATGATGACACTAAAATCCTGGGGGCGTAGTTCGTCAATTGGGGTAACGCGTGTTCTGTCTTGATAGCGATACGGCAGATGAAACAATAAGTCCGCTACAGTATGAATGCCGCACAAAGATAATTTTTTAGCCAGTGCAGGGCCGACGCCAGGGAGTATGTTACAAGATTGTGAAAGGCAATTTTGTGAGGACACGAGAGCATGATTCAAAAAGAATTAATCATAGCAGAGTTTTCTCTATTTTCGCTTTTTTTAACATAACTAATGATCACGATATTTCCTCAGAAGCCCCCAATGGCAGTTAAATATAAACTAAGGTGTTAGTAGAAACCATGGGCGTATTTTTTGTCTCGTGTGTAAACTATATCTAGAGCGTGTTTACAATTCATTCCCACTACCTACGTACCGCGGTTTGTCCGCGGTATTGTCCATAATGGATAACAAGAAAAACAAGGTATGAAGCTTCGTTATGTTGGGCCAAAACCCAGCTTACGTCTTATTGATCAAATTTTGATGCGCCAACCGTGCATTAAAGTGAGGATGCAATAGGAAATTCTCAAGAAAAAGCGCATAATAGTTGGTTTTTGATAAGTGTAAAAAGCGATATGAAAACCGACATTGAAAGTTTAGTCAACAAGGCCTTATCGGCATTAAAAAAAGCAGCCATTATTCCAAATGATTTAGATGTTCAAATTAATATTGAACGCCCTAAGGACACAACTCACGGAGATTTCACCACCAATGTGGCCATGGTATTGGCTAAGGCATGCCGGCAACCGCCACGCCAGTTAGCCGAATTGATTATTTCGCATTTACCTGAAAATACTTGTTTAGCTCAAGTAGAAATAGCCGGTCCCGGGTTTATTAATTTTAGGTGTGATCATCAAGCGATGATTAATGTCATCAAAGTGGCTTTAGAGCAAGGTGAACAATTTGGTTGCAGCAACTTAGGTCAGGGACAAAACGTGTTGCTGGAGTTTGTTTCCGCCAATCCTACCGGTCCCTTGCATGTTGGTCATGGTCGAAGTGCTGCGTTTGGCGCGAGTTTAGGTAATTTGTTAACAGCAGCAGGGTATCAAATTCATCGCGAATATTATGTCAATGATGCTGGTCGACAGATGAATATTTTGGCGGTCAGTGTTTGGATGCGCTACTTAGTGTTGGCGGGGCAGTCGATTGTATTTCCAACGAATGCTTATCGAGGCGACTACGTTATTACGATTGCCCAGGAAGTCTTGGATCAGTGTGGTCAGCAGCACGTCCGTACTTGGGAAGAAATTAGCCTAGATTTACCGCTTGATGAACCGGCGGGGGGTGATAAAGAAATCTACATTGATGCTTTAATTAATCAAGCCATTCACTTATTGGGTGATGTAGGCTTTAACGTATTTCATCAGCACGCGTTAAACTCCGTCTTAACGGACATTAAAGATGACTTATCGGAGTTTGGAGTTCATTTTGATGATTGGTTCTCTGAGCAATCGTTGTTGGACAGTGGTGCGATTGAGCAGGGTATTCAAGCATTGAAAAAAGCGGGGCATACGTATGAAGAAAAAGGCGCCTTGTGGTTTAAGGCAACGGCTTTTGGTGATGAAAAAGATCGGGTATTGATTCGCGCCAATGGACAAAGTACTTATTTTGCCTCGGATGTTGCGTATCACTGGAATAAATTTTCGCGCGGCTTTGAGCGCGTGATTGATATTTTTGGGGCTGATCATCATGGTTATGTCACAAGGATTAGGTCGGCGGTGGGTGCTCTTGGGCATGCTGAGAAAGCGTTTGATGTGTTATTAGTTCAGTTTGCTATTCTTTATCGTGGTCATGAGCGCGTACAAATGTCCACGAGAAGTGGTTCTTTTGTGACACTGCGTGAATTGCGTGATGAAGTGGGTAATGATGCCGCGCGATTTTTTTATGTGATGCGTAAACCTGAACAGCATATGGATTTTGACTTGGATTTAGCCAAATCGCAGTCGAACGATAACCCGGTGTATTATATTCAGTATGCGCATGCCCGAATTTGCAGTGTTTTAAAGCAGTTGCAAGCAAGGGGGTTGGCGTGGGATGAGCAATTAGGTTTTGCTAATTTATCGAGCCTGCAGGAGTCGCATGAGCTCATGTTAATTAATTTGATAAGTCGTTATCCTGAAACCATTGAGATGGCGGCGTTGAGTTGTGAGCCTCATCAATTAGCCTATTATTTACGTGAGCTTGCGAATGGTCTTCACAGTTATTACAATGCAGTACAATTGTTATGTGAGAACGAGCTGCAACGAGCAGCGCGATTGTGTTTACTGACGGCGGTGCGGCATGTGTTGCACAATGGCTTAAAATTATTGGGTGTTTCAAGCCCTGAGAGTATGTAATGGCAAGGGATGATTACAAAATACAGAAAAACGCAAAACAGCATGGCGGTATTATTCGTCATGTGGCAGGATTGTTTGCTGCCTTTTTGTGTGGCTACTTAGTTGCTAATGTGGTTGATTTAACAAGTTGTATTGCTTGGGTTAATCAGCATTGGGTTAATTTTCAACATGTAGATGAAGGGGCGCAGCAAGTTGCATCAACAGCCGCCGCTGTAAAACAAGCCGATCTTCCCAAGCCTAAGTTTGAATTTTATACGTTGCTTTCGAAAGATAATAACGCCCCAACGCCAACAAGTCGGAATGTGGCTTTGCCCTCAACACCCGTGGAAGCTTCACTAAATCATTCGCAGCCGCCACAACAACAAGCAGCACCACCGTTGGAATCGGCAATCCCGCAACCTGTTTCCCCAACGACCGTTCATCTTGCCTCGGACTCACCGAGCCCCAGGGATGCTGAAGATTTAGCGGCGATATCATCATCTAAAGCATCTGTGCCGGTGATGGAGAGTCGGCCGATTGCAGCCGTTGCTCCAACAAATACGATGAGACTTGCTACTAAAGAAACTTATATGATTCAGGTTGCCGCAGTGACTCGTCGTCAGGATGCTGAACGTTTAAAAGCGTCATTAACGCTTAAAGGATATGGTGTGATGATCATTTCTCCAACGGACGCTAAAATCAGCTGGTATCGCGTTGTTATTGGCCCATTTCATAGTCGTCTCGACGCAGAGAGAGCGCAATTAAATGTAGCTCGTAGTGAGCATATTCAGGGAGTTATTCGTAAGCTGGATGTCTAATCTAAAAAAAACATGCACAATCGAGTTTCAGTTCATCATCGGTTAGTTTTAACGGGTTGCGCTTACTGAAATTGATTGTGCATTTTTTATGGCTTGCGGTTTATGTACGGTAATGCTGATCTCTCTTAATTTAAATTCATTCTTGAGGAACAGCGCCAGATGGTTAGCAACGCTTTCAATCAATTGAAATGATTGTTGTTCTAAATAGCGTGTGGTAGCCGTACAGAGTTTGTCGTAGTCTAGCGTGCGTTCTAGTTGATCGTCACAGTCAGCAAAATCAACAGGGATTGAAATATCAAGCAACAATCGTTGCATAATCTGTTTTTCCCAGGTATTAGCGCCAATCGTTGTGATGACATTTAATCCCTTGATAACGAGCGTGTCCATAGAGATTGTACTCCTTGTGAAAAGTTTAAATTGAGATGGTGGTGTTTAGAAAGGTAGGATAGAATAAAAACCTCATAATTAACAGGAGTTAAATGAATGCACTTTAAATCAGTATCACCTCTGCTTGCCGCGTACTCAGTGGTGTTTGGACTTTCTTCAGCTTATGCGGCTCAACCCATTAATTTACGTGGTGTTGATTTCAAAGAAACACAAAAACAGTTTTATATCGCGTTGCCTGGAGCGAAAGCCGCTACGACTGTTTCTTCAGATGAGTTGAAATTAATTCAACAACATAAAGATTTACGTAATGTGACTCATTTCCGTATGCAACAACAATACGCAGGTTTTGATGTTATCGGTGGGTATGCCATTGTACACAGTCAAAAACCGATGAATGGATTGCTGTCAGCAGATAATCAATCAACGATGAATGGGACCGTTTATGGAGGATTAAAGGCGGAATTAGGGAGTCCTGATGCTAACTTCATTAAGAATGGTGCGTTAGCTTTGCAAGAATTCTCGGTGCAATATAAAAATTACGACATTAGTCAACAGTCGGTGACACCGGTTGTGTATATTGATTCTGAGCACAATGCGCATTGGGCTTATAAAGTAAGTCTTTACGTCAATTACACCAACAAAATTCCCGCCAAACCAACAGCAATTCTCGACGCACAAACCTACAAACCATTTGTTCAATGGAATGAAATTAAAACAGAAGCCACCTTACGTACGGCTAAAGCAAAAGGCTTTGGGGGGAATCGTAAGATGGGCCAATATACCTTTGGTGAGGGAACTTATCCGTACCTTGATATTACACGCAATGACAAAAAACAATTATGTTATATGCAAAACTCGACAGTAAAAGTCATTGATATGAAGCATCGAAGTCTTGCTGTCAGCGCGCCCATGCAATTTTCTTGTAAAACCGCACCAAAAACTCCGGATGGCATCTATTGGACGGGTTATAAAGCTGATGGTTATGATCGTCAAAATGGCGCCTTTTCACCGAGTAATGATGCGCTTTATGCAGGCTATGTGATTAATCACTTGTATAAAGACTGGTATAACGTTAATGCTTTAAGCAAACATGACGGCTCATTGATGGAGCTTGTCATGCGAGTGCATTACGGCGAACATTATGAGAATGCCTTTTGGGACGGTGAGCAAATGACATTCGGTGATGGCGAAGGCACTTTTTATCCTTTGGTTTCATTGGGGGTTGGAGC
Source organism: Legionellaceae bacterium (assembly GCA_030157805.1). GTDB lineage: Bacteria > Pseudomonadota > Gammaproteobacteria > Legionellales > Legionellaceae > JAOAUB01. The sequence continues at coordinate 1,120 of JAOAUB010000057.1, read as the reverse complement.
TCATGAAATCAGTCATGGATTTACTGAGCAGCATGCTAACTTAATGTATGATGATCAATCTGGTGGTTTGAACGAATCTTTTTCTGATATGGCGGCTCAAGCAGCGGAGTTTTATTCTGTTGGTCAAAACAGTTGGATGATTGGTTCTGAAATTGTTAAAGAAGATAGTGGTTATGAAGCTTTGCGTTATATGGACTTGCCTAGCCGAGATGGCGCTTCAATTGACACTGCGGATCAATATTATTATGGTCTTGATGTTCATTATTCCAGTGGAGTTTTTAATCGATTGTTTTATTTAATTGCGACATCAAAGGATTGGGGGGTTAGAAAAGCATTTGATGTTATGGTGAAAGCCAATATGGATTATTGGACCCCGACGTCATCTTTTGAGGAGGCTGGATGTGGTGTAATTAGCGCTGCAAAAGATTTAAATTACTCCATTGCCGATGTGAAAAAAGCATTACAATTAGTCAAGGTTAATTTTGAATCTTGCTCTCTGTAATTACATATAATATTCACAAGGGGTTTGGTGTTGGCCGTGTGCGTTTTTGGTTGCCAGAAATGCGCACGGCTTTGTTGTCGTTAAACCCCGATTTTATTTTTTTGCAAGAAGTGCAAGGACAGCATCGTCGTCGTGAAAAGCGAATTGATGACTGGCCTCCTTTCCCATAGTTTGCTTACCTCGCTGAGGAGGTTTGGCCTCATGATTTATATGCAAAAAATGCAGTGTATCAATTGGGTCATCATGGTAACGCTATCTTAAGTAAATATTCTTTTTCTGATTTTGATAATCTTAATCTCTCATCAATGCATCGGGCGTCTCGGAGTATCTTGCATGCTCAAATTTTAGTTGGAACCGTTTCTTTAGTTAAAGTTCATTTATTATGTGTTCATTTAGGGCTTTTTAAAGCAGAGCGAGTTCATCAATGTGCTAAGTTGATTGCCTTGATAAAGAAAAATATTCCCGCACATGAACCGCTGATTATGGCAGGAGATTTTAATGACTGGCAGCGACATTTATCCATACCGCTGGCTGAAGAATTGGGAATTGATGAAGCATTTCAGTCTTTTGAGGGGAATCATGCTCGATCTTACCCGGCAATTAAGCCTGCGTTATGTG